>NZ_QYRR01000005.1:0-307270 GCF_003591215.1 Actinomyces sp. 2119 | reverse complement strand
TGGATGCGGCGGCCAGCTGGAGCAGACGGGTGCGCGGCCCGCTGCCCCGGTGCACCACGGCCACCACCACAACCAGCGCCACCAGGGCGACAAGGACTGAAACAACAACCGACAACATGGCACACCTTCTGTTGCTCTCAGCAGGGAACTCAGGCCTGTCCTGCCTCACCAAGGAACAGGAGAACTGTACACATGCAGATGGGCACAAGAGAGCTGCGTACCTGCACAAAGTCTCGCGAACCTGCTCACCCCGCCCCCACGAAGCGGTCACCGTCACGGTCCACAGCGGTCAGCCAGTGCCCGGCACACCCCTGCTCGCCAGTTCTCCCCATCAGTCCCCTCGCCGCGCGGCCGCATTCTCACAGGCCGCACCAGCAGCGCGAAGACACCGCGGAAGGCGCCGCTAAAAACACCGCAGCAGCACAGTCTCGACGACCGGGGGCACCGGGCGACAAGCAGTCAGAAAACGGTCACGCCCTCCCACCAGACCGGGCAACCACACGACCTGCACCACACCCCACGATAGAGACACGGGCGGTCGCGGTTACGGAAGCCACGGCACCGTCACCACCGGACAAGCCCGCAGACACCGTCGTCTCACACCAGAGGTCTATCAATGCCTAGCTCAAACCCACTGGTGGCCGCGATCCAGCGCACACTGGTGGCCGCGATCCAGCGCACCGGCTTCCCTACCAACCTGGCGCTGGGCTTCCTGGCGGTCATCATCTTCGTCATCGGTGACGGGATCGAGGCCGTATGGATCGTCAGCTACCTGTCCAGCGACGCCGTCGGCTTCGCGACATCACAGGGCACCGACGTCTACACCGCCTACGGCGTCGTCGTCGCGATCGGGGCGTTCCTCTCCGGAGCCCTGTGCGACGGCATCGGGCCGCGCAGGGTCATGCTCATCGGCTTCCTGTCCTTCATGGTCTTCGACTTCCTGTTCATCGCCGTCGGCCTGCCGTCGGGGAACCTTCCCCTGGTCATGGTCTTCTACGGGGCGCGGGGACTGGGATACCCGATGCTTGCCTACGGATTCCTCACCTGGGTCATGATGGTAACCCCCACCGAACGGCAGGGTGCCGCCTCAGGCTGGTTCTGGTTCGCCTTCTCCCTGGGCATGCAGCTCCTCGGCTCCTGGCTGTCCTCCCTGCTGCTCAACCCCATCGGACACATCGCCACTCTCTGGCTGGGCCTGGTACTGGCCGGCATCGGTGGCACCATCCTGTGGCTGTTCCTGCTGCGTCATCCCTCCTCCACCCGGACCACGGGCGTGTCCGTGGCGACCTCCCTCTTTGAGGGAGTCAGCGTCCTGTGGCGCCACCCCAAGGTCTCCCTCATGGGCATCGTCAAGGTCATCAACCTGTCCGGGCAGTACGGCATGCAGGCCTACTACCTGGTCTACCTCCACCGTGTCTACGGGATGCCGGAGGCCGACGCCGCCCGCGCCTTCGCGGTCTTCGGGCTCGTCGCCATCATCGGGGACGTCGTGTGGGGCGTGGTCGGGGACCAGCTGGGCTGGCGCAACACCCTCCAGTGGATCGCCGCGCCGCTGACCGGGGCCTCCCTGGTCTACCTCTACTTCATCCCCATGGTCGCCGGGCCGAACTTCTGGCTCGTCTCACTGGGCATGGCCGCCATCGGCATCGGCCTGTCCGCGCACGTGCCCACCACACCGCTCGTCATGGCCCACGCCAAGGGGGAGACCGGCAACTCCCTGGCCATCCTCAACCTCGGCGCAGGGCTAGGAGCCTTCGTCGGCCCGGGGATCGTCTCGCTGCTGCTGATCGGCGACGGCAACACCGCTGGCGACTACGCCGCTCCCGGGCTGGCCCTGGCCGGCATCTACGGCATCTCCTTCATCCTGCTGTTCTTCCTCAAGCTCCCGGGTAACGCCCGGGTCCTGCACGAGGAGCCCGAGATCAGGGACAAGGAGATCAGGGACAAGGAAGCCGCACGCTAGGGGTGCGTGGCGGGCACCCGCCGGGACCTGGGGATACCTGGGAATACCTGGGAATACCTGGGAATACGGTCTCTCCACTCCCCACAGGCGCCACGACAGGCACACTACAGGGACCATGGCACTATGGCGGTGTCCCTGGCAGGACCAGTGCCCACCACCCCCTTCTCACACCCAGACAACGCACGCCCCCAACCATGCACTCTACTCACCGCTGAAGAAAGCGAGACCATCATGACCACCAGCTCACCCGCGGCCCCCGGCCTGTCACTGGCCGAGTCACCACTGGCTCCCGACTACGACCGCTCCGCCGTCACCACCGGCATCGTCCACATCGGCGTGGGCGGCTTCCACCGCTCCCACCAGGCCATGTACGTCGACCGCCTCATGCGCCAGGGCAAGGCGGCGGACTGGGGCATCTGCGGTGTCGGTCTGCTGCCCGGCGACGCCCGCATGCGCGACGCCCTGGAGGGCCAGGACCACCTGTACACCCTCGTGCTCAAGCACCCTGGCGGGCGACGCGAGCCCGCGGTCATCGGCTCGCTCCACCGCTACCTCTTCGCCCCCGACGACCCTGAGGCCGTCCTGGAGGTCATGGCCGCACCCACGACCCGCATCGTGTCGCTGACTGTGACCGAGGGCGGCTACAACATTGACGACGCCACCGGGTCCTTCCGCACCGACTCCCCCGGGGCGCTCCACGACGCAACCCACCCGAGGCAGCCCACGACGACCTTCGGCTACGTCGTGGAGGCGCTGCGCCGCCGCCGTGAGGCCGGGACCCAGCCCT
This sequence comes from Actinomyces sp. 2119, assembly GCF_003591215.1. Taxonomy (NCBI): domain Bacteria; kingdom Bacillati; phylum Actinomycetota; class Actinomycetes; order Actinomycetales; family Actinomycetaceae; genus Actinomyces; species Actinomyces sp. 2119. Next base: position 304,520 of record NZ_QYRR01000005.1, on the reverse strand, counting down.
TCACCGTCATGAGCTGCGACAACCTTCCCGGAAACGGAAAGGTCGCCAGGACCGCCGTCGTGTCCCAGGCACGGATGAGCGATCCCGAGCTGGCCGGGTGGATCCAGGACAACGTCTCCTTCCCCAACTGCATGGTGGACCGCATCACTCCCGCGACCACGCAGACAGACATTGAGGAGGTCCGCGCCCTGGAAGGCCTGGACGACGCCTGGCCCGTCGTCGCCGAGCCCTTCACCCAGTGGGTCCTGGAGGACGCCTTCCCCGCAGGGCGCCCCGCCTTCGAGGAGGTCGGCGCCCAGCTGGTGGAGGACGTAGTCCCCTACGAGCTCATGAAGCTGCGCCTGCTCAACGCCGCCCACCAGGGGCTGGCCCACTGGGGGCGGCTGCTGGGCATCGACTACGCCCACACCGCCGCCGCCGACCCTGATATCGCCGCATGGGTGCGCACCTACCTGCAGCGCGAGGCACGGCCGCGCCTGCTGCCCGTGCCCGGCATCGACCTGGACACCTACATCGACACGCTCTTTGAGCGCTTCACCAACGAGGCGATCGCGGACACCCTGCTGCGGCTGGCACAGTTCGGCCCCTCCGGGATGCCGAAGTTCGTGCTGCCGACTGTGCGCGACAACCTGGCAGCCGACGGACCTGTACGACTGGGAGCAGCCATGTGCGCCGCCTGGTCGCTGGGGGCTCTCGGCACCGACGAGAACGGGCAGGAGATCCCGGTGGCCGACGACCTGCGGCCACTCGCGGAGAGGCAGGAGGCGGGCGAGGACCTCGCCTTCATCGGTCACCGGGAGGTCTTCGGGGACCTCGCCGACGACGAGCGGTTCCGCACCACCTTCCTTGAGGAGCTGGCTGCCCTGCGCCGCGAGGGCGCGCGCGCGCGCATGAGGGCGCTGGTGGACGAGGGGGGCAGGGCCTGACCGGACCCCTCTGCGACAGCTCAGGGGCGGCCCCGGGTCCTCACACACCCGGGGCCGCCTGTCCCACGTCTCGTTGTCGGTGGGAAGGTTGACCCGGGTCCTCACACACCCGGGGCCGCCCCTGATTCTCGTACCACTGTGGGACGTCATCTTCCCGCTCCCCCCCGCCCCGAGTTCCCCCTCCTCCCGCCCCGAGTTCCCCCTCCTCCCGCCCCGAGGCAGAGGACTCGTGACCACAGAGGCTGTCGGCCTCAGAAAAAGCGCAGTCCTCGCTTGCTTAATCACGCGCAGATCACGACCCGGCGCTCCCCCGCCACTACCCTCACGCGACACGGACGGCAGAGGCTTCTCGGCGTCATGGCACCACTTCGATCTCTCCCCGCCCCAGGCCGCCAGCCTCCAGCCACCACATCGCGCGCCACGCCCTCCTAGCGAATACGGTAGAGAAGTCCTCGCCACCCTCCCGCCAGCCATCTTCCCGCCAACGACGTCGTGGAGGTTATTCCGTGCGCATCGCTCTCTTCGCCACCTGTATCGGGGACTCGATGTTCCCCCAAGCCCCGCAGGCCACCGTCACCATCCTCGAACGCCTTGGCCACGAGGTGGTCTTCCCCGAAGGGCAGGTGTGCTGCGGCCAGATGCACGCCAACACCGGCTACTTCAAGCAGGCCTCCGCCCTGGTCGCCAACCACGTGCGGACCTTTGAGCCGGTCCTGGACGGGGAGTGGGACGCCATCGTCGTCCCCTCGGGCTCCTGCACAGGCGCCACCCGTCACGAGCAGGCCCAGGTCGCCGAGCACGTGGGTAACCCGTCCCTGGCCCGGCGCGCCACCGAGGTCGCCGCCAGGACCTACGACCTGCCCGAGCTGCTCGTTGACGTCCTGGGAGTAACCGACGTCGGTGCCTACTTCCCCCACCGGGTGACCTACCACCCGACTTGCCACTCGCTACGCATCACCAAGGTCGGTGACCGGCCCTACCGCTTGCTGCGCGCCGTCGAGGCACTCACCCTGCTCCCCCTGCCCGAGGAGGAGGTCTGCTGCGGGTTCGGCGGCACCTTCTCCATGAAGAACCACGAGACCTCCACCGCGATGCTGGCGGACAAGGTCTCCAACGTCATGTCCACCCAGGCGGAGGTGCTGTGCATGGGCGACTACTCCTGCCTCATGCACGTGGGAGGCGGACTGTCACGCATCAACTCCGGGGTGCGGATCATGCACCTGGCAGAGATCCTCGCCTCGACCAAGGACCAGCCCTTCCACGGCAACGTCTCCTTTGCCGCGGACACCCAGGAGGCCACACCACGATGAGCAGCGTCTTTCTCGGCATGCCTACCCGCTCCAGGCCTACCGCCCAGGAGCCTGGTACCGGCGGCTGGCGTACCACGGTCACTATTCCTACCGACACCCTGCGCTGGGGGGAGACCTTCCCCCAGGCCGCACACAAGACCCTCCAGAACACCCAGCTGCGCTCCAACCTGGGCCGGGCCACCCGCACCATCCGTGGCAAGCGGGACATGCGTGCGGCGGAGATGCCTGACTGGGAGCAGCTGCGCGAGGCGGCCAGCGCCGTCAAGAACGAGGTCATGAGCCACCTGCCCGACTACCTGGAGCAGTTCGAGGCCAACGTCACCGCGCGTGGCGGCGTGGTCCACTGGGCCCGCGACGCCGCCGAGGCCAACCGGATCGTCACCAGCATCATCAAGGCCAAGGGGGTGGACGACGTCGTCAAGATCAAGTCGATGGCCACCCAGGAGACCAACCTCAACGAGCACCTCAAGGCCGAGGGGATCACCGCCCACGAGACCGACCTGGCCGAGATGATCGTCCAGCTCGCCGACGACATGCCCTCACACATCGTGGTGCCCGCGATCCACCGCAACCGCTCCGAGGTGCGCGGGATCTTCCTGGACCGCATGGAGGACGCCCCCGCCGATCTCTCCGACGACCCGGTCGAGCTGGCCGGGGCAGCGCGTGCCCATCTGCGCAGAAAGTTCCTCCACGCCTCCGTGGCCGTCTCAGGCACCAACATGGGCATCGCCGAGACCGGGACCGTCTCGATCTTCGAGTCCGAGGGCAACGGGCGCATGTGCCTGACCCTGCCGGACACCCTCATCACCCTCATGGGCATCGAGAAGCTCGTCCCCCGCTTCCAGGACGTGGAGATCTTCTCCCAGATCCTGCCGCGCTCCGCCACGGGAGAGCGCATGAACCCCTACACCTCAATGTGGACGGGAGTCACCCCGGGCGACGGCCCCCAGGAGTTCCACCTCATCCTCATGGACAACGGGCGCACCAAGGTCCTGTCCGACCCGGTGGGGCGCGAGGCCCTCCACTGCATCCGCTGTGGCGCGTGCATGAACATCTGCCCGGTCTACCAGCACACCGGCGGCCACGCCTACGGATCAGTCTACCCCGGCCCCATCGGCGCGATCCTCACCCCCCAGCTGACCCAGGGACTGTCCGAGGACGACCCGGTCCACACCCTGCCCTTCGCCTCCTCCCTGTGCGGGGCCTGCGGGGAGGCCTGTCCGGTCAGCATCGACATCCCCACGATCCTCATCCACCTGCGCGCCCGCACCGTGGAGGCCAGACGCAGGGTCGTGCCAGGCATGTGGGACGTGGCCATGAAGGCCACCGCGCCGGCGATGAGTGACGGCCGCCTGTGGTCACTGGCCCAGCAGGCGGTCAAGGCCTCACGGCTGGTCAGCAGAGACGGCCGGATCGGTGCCCTGCCCTTCCCAGCCTCGCAGTGGACCGGCGCGCGCGACATCCCCGAGGCGCCTGCGGAGAGCTTCCGCCAGTGGTGGGCACGCACCCATCCGACGTCGGGGAGGAGGCCCGGTGAGGCCGCCACCGCACCCCAGGCAGCTTCCCAGGAGGACCAGTGATGGACGCACGTACCGCCGTTCTTGCCCGCGCCCGCGACGCGGTATCGCGCTCCCAGCGCGGCCCCGCGCGTCCGGTCCCGCGCGACTACATCCGCGTGGGCGAGCACGAGCCCGGGTCACCGCCAGTCGTGGCCGACATGGTGAGCAAGCTCGAGGACTACGACGCCCTGGTGCGCACCGAGGCCACCGACACTGGCGTCGTCCAGGCCGTTGACGAGCTCCTGGGCGAGGCCCGCAGCGTGGTGGTGCCCGCAGGTCTGCCGCAGACCTACAAGGAGGCCGCCGCGCGCCGGGGTCGCAGTGTGCACGTGGACTCGCGCGAGGCCCCCGTCGCCACCCTCGACCTGGACGCAATCGACGCGGTGGTGACCTGCTCGCGCCTGGGCATCTCCATCTCGGGGACTATCGTGCTCGACGGCGAGCCCGACCAGGGCAGGCGCGCCATCTCCCTGGTGCCCGACCGTCACGTGTGCGTGCTGGAGCGCGAGACGATCGTGCCCACGGTGCCACAGGCTGTCGATATCCTCAGCCGCCACCCCGCGCGCCCGATGACCTGGATCGCCGGCCCCAGCGCCACGGCCGACATCGAGCTCGTGCGCGTCCAGGGCGTCCACGGCCCCCGCAACCTCGGGGTAGTCATCGCCCACTGAGCCTGCCCAGGCAGGCACCCCTGGGACACCGGAGGTCCCAAGCGCCTGCCTGGGTGCACCACACGCCTCAGCACAACCGGCTCAGCAACCGGCTCAGTCGGCTCCGAGCGCATCCAACGTTCCCAACACGCTCTAGGCGCTCAGGAGGGGGTTGACAACTCTCACCCCGCGCAGGACGCTGCCATGCGTCAGGTCCTCGGTCCACAGCTCACCGCAGCCGGACTCGGCCACAGCCTCAAGCACCGTGGCGTCCCAGACGGAGAGCTGGTGCCTCTGAGCGGTCATCAGTGCCCGCTCAACCAGCGCACGGTCAGCGAGGACCACCCCGAGGTCCGCGACCTGGTGGAGAACGCGCCTGGCCTCCTCAGTCGGCCATGCAGGCCTCAGCTTTCTGGTCAGGACGACGAACAGCTCAAGCATCACCTGGGTGCTCACGGTGAAGTCACGGTGACTTGTCAGGGCGGCTCGTGCTGCTGCCTGCTTGGACGCAGAAGCGCTGTCAAAGGCGTAGGCAAGGACATTAGTGTCCAGGAAGACCCTCACCATCAAAGGGGCCTAGACATCATAGAGGTCCTCGCGGCTCCACCCGCGTCCGCCCCCGCCACTGCTTGCTGGCCTGGCGTCCGCCAGAGCAAGCAGCGACTCCACAGCGTCCTGCTGGCTGGTACCCGCGTAGCGCTCCAGCATGTCGCTGAGGTACTGGTTGACAGACTCATTGCGCTCGAGCGCGCGGATCCGGGCACGACGAAGCACGTCGGCATCAACGGAGAGAGTCAGTGTGGCCACACGACCAGTGTGGCACTAGTTCTGTGCCGCACAAGCTCAACGGTCCCGAGCCGCCACCCCGCGCGCCCGGTGACCTGGATCGCCGGCCCCAGCGCCACGGCCGACATCGAGCTCGTACGCGTCCAGGGCGTGCACGGCCCCTACAGCCTCGGGGTGGTCATCGCCCACGGAGCCAGCCCAGGCAGCCAACTCGGGCGGCTGCGCGACAACCGCAGGAACCTGCGGAATCAAGGCGGCCAGGTGCCGGAGCACAGGCGTCGTTGCGGCCCCTCCCAGGGGCTGGTCTCAGGACCGCTTGACGATGGGGAAGGTGATGGTCTCCCGGATCCCCTGGCCGGTCAGGGCCATGAGCACCCGGTCGATCCCCATGCCCATGCCGCCGCAGGGCGGGAACCCCTGCTCCATAGCCACCAGGAAGTCCTCGTCCAGGACCATGGCCTCCGGGTCGCCCTTGGCGGCGGCCAGGGCTTGAGCCTCGAAGCGCTCGCGCTGGACCACGGGATCGGCCAGCTCGGAGTAGGCAGTGGCCGTCTCCGTGCCACGAACGTAGAGGTCCCACTTCTCCGTCAGCCCCGGACGGCTGCGGTGGTAGCGGGTCAGTGGCGAGGTGTCCTCCGGGAAGTCCAGGACAAAGGTGGGCTCCCACAGGGTGGAGCCCACGAGCTCCTCAAAGAGGTCCTCGACGATCTTCCCCGGCACCGCGTAGTCGCTGACGTCGATGCCGTGGGCCTCGGCAAGGCCCACCAGCCGCCCGCGCGGGGTCTCCACGGTGACCTCCTCCCCCAGGGCCTGGGACACCGAGGTGTAGAGGTCGATCATGGCCCACTGGCCGGACAGGTCGTACTCGGTGCCGTCAGCCAGGGTGACGACCTCCTGGCCCTCAGCCAGCCCGAAGGCGTCGCGGGCGGCCGCCTGGATGAGGTCACGGGTCAGCTCGGCCATGCCGTGGTAGTCCGAGTAGGCCTCGTAGGCCTCCAGGGCGGTGAACTCCGGGGAGTGGGAGGAGTCCACACCCTCGTTGCGGAAGTTCCGGTTGATCTCGAAGACGCGGTCCACACCACCCACCACGGCGCGCTTGAGGTAGATCTCCGTGGCGATGCGCAGGTAGAGGTCGGTGTCGAAGGCGTTCATGTGGGTGGTGAAGGGCCGCGCCGCCGCCCCGCCGTGGATCACCTGGAGCATGGGGGTCTCCAGCTCCAGGTAGTCGCGGCGGTGGAGGCTGTCGCGGATAGAGCGGACCACGGCTGCCCGGGTACGCACCATGTCGCGCGCCGCCGGGCGTGTCAGCAGGTCCAGCTCCCGACGCCGCACCCGCTGCTCCTCCGAGAGGGTGACGGCCTCCCCGGCCTCGTTGGTCCAGGTCTTGGGCAGCGGTCGCAGGGCCTTGGAGGCGATGCGCCAGGCCGGGACCACCACGTCGCCGTCAGTCGCCGTGGCCAGGTCAGCGCCCTCAGCCAGCACCGGCTCCGCGAAGACGGACAGCTCGCCCCGGCGGGAGGTACCGACATGGCCGTGGACAAAGAGGTGGTCCCCCAGGTCGACGTCCGTCTTGAAGGCGACCAGGCTGGAGTGGCCGCTGGCAGGCAGGGACCTGGCCGAGAGCATGACCTGGAGGGTGGCTCCCGCCCCGTCCTGGAGGGTGGCGAAGCAGAGCCTGCCGGTGTTGCGCAGGAGGACCACCCGCCCGGCTACGCCGACCACGGTGTCCGTCTCCACACCCGCCTCCAGGTGGCCGAGCTGCTGCCTGACGGCAGCAATCGTGGTCGTCACCGGCACGGTGACCGGGTAGGGGTCCCAGCCGTCCTGGCGCAGCCGCTCACGCTTGCCTGCGCGGACCTCGAACTGCTCGCCGGGTCCGGGATGCGAGGACGGCTGGGCGGGAGCGTGCCCGGCATGGCTGGCAGCGGACTCCCTGGGGACGCCCCGCGCAGGCTCTCCACCCCGGCTCCCCCCGCTCCTGGTGTCAGGGTACTGGGCGCTGCGGGCGCTGTTCTCATTGGTCGCAGGGCTCAGGGAGCCAGGGGTGTCAGTCACCCAGCAGAGTGTACTTGGTCCGCTGGCTGCCTACCGGCTGCCCACTGGAACCACCAGATCCAGCCGACCCACCAGCCGCCCGCCAGACCCACCCGGCCCACCGGCTGCCTTGCGGGCACCAGCCCAGGCAGCCGGTGCCCACGCATACCACCTGGTCAGTCCCACTGCGGCAACCGGTCGGCAGGCCTGCGCCTAGGCCTGCCGAACCGTCGGCGCCGCGTCCAGAAGCAGAACTCCTGCGGGAACCAGGTCGCGGGTAGTGCGTCAGCCTTTGTCGGCACCAGGTCGAGGCCAGCAGGCACCAGGGTCAGGCCATGACGCGAGCGGTGCTGGTCCCATGCCCCGCGAAGTCCGGGAAGCGCTGAGTACACGAGGCGCTCGTAGGCCGGGCCGAGCCAGGTCCACCACACCGGCTTCTCGGGCAGCCCGGCCACCAGTGCGGCACCGTCCTTCAGGCTCTGCGCCCACTCCGACTCCTCTTCGGGCGGCGACTCCACCGGCATGACGTCGCCCCTGTCGCTGCGCTCCCAGCCGTCCAGGACCTCGGCAAGAGCCAGCTCGGCCTGGAGCTCGTCAGCAACGGTGGTGAACAGCTCGTGCAGCAGCGGCACCTCTGCTGGGGAGCCAGCGGGAGTGTCAGCAGGGATGAAGGCCTCGGCGGGCACCACGCACTCAACCCTGTACATGCCATGGGGCTCACGCGGATCCAGATGGCGAAACAAGGCGAGGTCAATCGGGGAGGGCGAGTCCATGTTGACCCCGTCCTCGTCGCTGCGCCAGCGCTCCTCGACCTCCTCCAGGCGCCCCACGTCAAAGGGCCACATCCGGGCGACGCCCGTGTACCTGGTAGGAAGCCACTGTGGGGCGACCGCGCTGAGCGCCCGCACCCAGGCGTGCACCGGCTGGCTGCACACCCGGTGGCGCACGTACCAGGTCATGCAGACCACCCGCACCCTGGGTCCAGGCTCCTCGTCCTCCGCGTCAAGGTCGTAGTCCGGCACGTGCGGCCCAGGCTCTGGCCACAGCTGGCGGGTCAGGGCGTCCGCGACCACGCCGTCACCGGCCTGGGCCAGGCGGACGGCCAGCTCGAGCCTGCGGTCGCACGCTGACCGGCGATCACGCGGCTGGCGCCCAGAACTCACCTCGTGTACGTCGTACACAAAGTGCATGGCGTCCTTGCCGGAGACCTCGACGAGATAGTCGTAGAAGCGGAAGTCCATGTCCAGGGAGTTCTCCTCCAGGACGGCGAGGACCTCCTTTGTCCCCTCACGCCGCACGGTGATGTACGCCCCGTCGCCGTCAACGCCCTCCACGGCGTAACCAGCCGGGACCGCCGCAACCACGTCGTCCAGTGTGAGCTCACGGCGGACATAAACCTGCATATTCTCCCCGGGACCATCCGCACCCGCCTGTGTCATGCCTATCACATCCTTTGTCGCCCTCTTGTCTTCTTTTCGCCCACGAGCTCAGCGTACTCGCGATGTCAGCACGACCCGGTCACCACAGGGGGCGCTCTCGCCAGCCAGGCTCAACCACCGGTGGGCAGCCGCAGCACCAGCCGAGCGGAACCGGCCACCGCAAGGCAGCGTCAGCATATGAACCACGCTGACGCCGCCGTCTCACTTCTCCTGGAGCACGTCGCCTCCCTGCACGGGGCCGCGCACTCCGACGAGGTCGCCCACACCCCTGCTGAGCAGGAGGCTGTCAAGGTCGCCCTGGCTGCTGGGCTTCTCCACCGTCAGGGCCGCTCTCTCCTGGTGGCCCTCCACACCGACCACCGCACCGTGGTCGCGCGTTCCTTCCGGGGCCATCTGACCTGCGCCAGCGCGGCGGAGGTCCTCGGCTACCCCGTGCTGCACCCGCCAGAGGAGGTCCACGTCGCCGTCAGCCGTAACCATGGTGTCCGTGCCTCCGTCAAGCGCCCGCTCGACGGTGTCCGGCTCCACCGTGTCCTCGAGCTCACCCCGATGACGGTTGACGGCCTGCCACTCGTCGTCCCAGCCCAGGTCGTTGCCTGCTGCCTGGTCTGCATGGATGAGACACCTGCCGTCGCGGTCGCAGACGCTGCGCTCCACCGCGGGGATGTTACCCGCGAGGAGGTGTCTGACCTCCTGACCTCCCGGTACGCCGCCACCGCGCGCAACCGCCTTGCCCAGACCGAGCCGGGCACCAGGTCCGTGCTGGAGACAGTAGTCCGCCTGGCGCTGCGCCGTGCCGGGCTGCGGGTGGAGTGCGGCGTGTGGATCGAGGACGTGGGCGAGGTGGACTTCCTTGTCGAGGGGTGGCTCATCCTCGAGATAGACGGCTACGAGTTCCACAGCTCACGGGAGCAGATCCGCAAGGACCGGCACCGCGAGCACGCGGCCGCCCGGCTCGGGTACGTGACGATTCGGCTGCCCCACCAGGACGTCATGGAAGGCGAGCGTGCCATTGTGAGCACTGTCGTGGGCGCGATGCGCGGAGTTGCACGCTCATCTTTTATCGTGGACCCCTATAGCCCTGCAATCGCGCGGAAGCTTGGGCGGCTCTGGAATGACGGTCAAGGCTCCCATGTGCATCACTGACCTTGATGCACATGGGAGACGATCACACGCGTGAACCGCCGGGACGGCGCCTAGGGTCAGGCGCGCGCCTCCTCAAAGGTCAGGCCCGAGGAGCGCAGCCCCTGGACGCGGGCCGCCTGGGCGTCCTGGGGCACCGCCCCCGGGTCGCCTCCCAGGTGGACGACCTGGTTGCGCTCGTCGACGAAGACCACGTGCGGCACGTAGGTACGGGCCTCGGCGTCGCTGAGCTGGGAGTAAGCGATGAGGATGACGACATCTCCGGGAGACACCAGGTGGGCGGCCGCGCCGTTGACACAGACCTCCCCCGAGCCGCGCGGGCCGGGGATGGTGTAGGTGGTCAGTCGGCTGCCGTTGGTGCAATCCAGGACGTCCACGCGCTCACCTGGAAGCATGTCCGCCGCCTCAAGCAGGTCGGTGTCCACGGTGACGGAGCCGACGTAATCCAGGTCAGCCCGGGTCACCGTGGCCCGGTGAATCTTGGAGGTCATCATCGTGCGGGTACGGGTCGTCATCACACCCAGCCTAGTCCCGCGCCGCCAGCTCGAGGATGGTGTTGTCAATGAGCCGGGTCGCCCCCACCCAGGCCGCCACGGCCAGCAGACCCTGACGCCGGCTCACCTCGTTCACCTGGCCCAGCCGGCCTCCGGGAGCCTGCGGCACCAGGCCGAGCCCGACCCCGGCCAGGTCCACGAACGTGTCCGGCTCCACCAGCGCCACGTAGTCCACCCTGGCTCCGGGGGCGCGCTCCAGGACCCTGAGCGCCGCCTCCCGCACCTCCTGGGGCCGCGCGCCTGCGGCCGCCGCCTCACGGCCTGCGGTGAGCGCCTGGGACAGAGCCAGTGCCTGCCGACGCTCCTCAGGCGAGAGATAGGCGTTGCGTGAGCTCATGGCCAGCCCGTCAGCCTCCCGGCGGGTATCCACCGCGACGACCTCCACGGGCACAGCCAGGTCGCGCACCATGGCGCGCACGACCGCGAGCTGCTGGGCGTCCTTGCGGCCGAACAGCGCCCAACGGGGTGCCGTCAGGTGGAGCAGGGTGAGGACCACCTGGCAGACACCGGCAAAGTGCGTGGGCCGGGTACGGCCCTCCAGGACACGCCCTACCGGCCCCGGGTCGATACGAACCTGCGGCTGTCCACCGGGGTAGACCTCCTGCTGGGTCGGGGCAAAGACCACCAGGCGGTCGGCACCGGTGCTGCTCCTCCCGCCCGCCTCACTGACCGCCGCCTCGGAGCCTCCCGTCCCGCCCAGGGCCTCCTCCAGCCTGGCCAGGTCGCCGCCGAGGTCGCGAGGGTAGGTCTCCAGGTCCTCTCCGGCGGCGAACTGAAGCGGGTTGACGAAGATCGTCACCACCACGGTCCCGTGCGTGCCGACGCGCTGCACCGCCTGCCGCACCAGGTCCAGGTGCCCCTGGTGCAGGGCTCCCATCGTCATGACCACGGCACGGGGGCCGGGCCGGTCCGCCAGGGCCTGCGCCAGCTCGTCACGGGTCCTCACCAGCAGCGGGCCAGTGGACGGCTGCTGCCCGGAGGGCACCGGCTCACTGGGCACGAGAGTCCCCCGCGCGGGCACGAGCGGCCTCCAGCTCGCCGCGCAGGTAGGCGTTCTCCCGCTCCAGCTCCTCGATACGGTGGTCACGCGGGGCGACCGCTGCCGCGATCTGCTCCTCACCGGGACCTGCCGCAGCGCCGACCGCACCGACCTGGGCCTCCAGGAGGCGCATGGCCTCGACGACCTCGTCGAGGTAGGCGTCGACCTCGTCCTGCTCGTAGCCCGCACGAAGCCGGGTCAGCTGGAACTTCTTGTTGAGGACGTCGTTGGCGGTCAGCGGCATAGCGTGCTCCTTGGTTCTTCAGGAAGGCCCGGGCCCGGCCCAGGCAGTGTAGACGACACCCAATGGTGCCACTCCCGCGCCTGCGGCACCCGGCCGTCTCACACCCGCCTGGTCACGAATCAGGGGACAGGACCTCTCGCAGCCGCTGTGCCTGGACGTCAGTGAGCCTGTGCTCCTCCTGGCAGCGCTGCACCGCGGCCTCGGCAAGATGGCGGTAGGAGGAGACGACGTCGTCAAGGCGGTGTCCCTGCCCGTCCCGCAGGGCACCCAGGGCCTCCAGGTGCCCGGCGACGGTTCCGGCGTCGCCCCGGGAGACCGGCCCGCTCAGCCCTGACAGGCCCTCGCTCAACGCTCGCTCCAGGGCTGCGACCAGCAGCGGGCGCACAGTGGCGGCACCCTCCGCAACTCCTGCGGCAGCCAGGGCACGCACGGCCTGGTCCACCAGGACCACGAGGTGGTTGGCACCGTGGGCGAGGGCAGCGTGGTAGGCGGGACGGGCCTCCTCCTCCAGCACGAACGGCTCCCCGCCGAGCTCAACCGCCAGGGCCTGGGCGATCGGGAGGACAGCGGCAGGGGCTGTCACCGCCATCGGGCACCCGGCGAGCCTGGCCGTGTCGGCAGACCAGCCCCCGAAGGTCATGGCCGGGTGGAGGGCCAGCGGGATGGCCCCGCAGCGCCGGGCAGGCTCCAGGACGCCTACGCCGTAGCGGCCAGAGGTATGGACGACTATCTGTCCCGGCTGCCAGCGGCCAAGGTCAGCAAGTCCGGTAACCAAGGGGCTGAGCGCGTCGTCGGGCACAGCCAGCAGCACCAGCTCGGCCCTGTCGACGACCTGATCGACGTCCAGGACAGGGACACCGGGCAGCAGCAGCTCCGCCCGGTCGCGGGAGGCCTCGGAGACCGCGTGGACGCCGACCACCTGGTGGTCAACCGCCATGAGCGCCGAGCCGAGGACCGCCCCCACGCGCCCCGCAGAGATAATGCCGACCCCCAGGCGCCCAGGCCTGATCGCCGCACGCCGGGAGGTACGTGCCGGGGAGGGACCAGGAGCAGGGGGGAGGTCATCGGGCAGATCACCGGGAGAGTCAGCGGAGGAAGAGGGCTGCGGTGCGTCACCGGTACCTGTCGTCATGTCCACCGTCATGCCACGATCGTCTCACGCCTGGCCCCCTCCCGGTAGCATCCGGGCAGCCCGCTCCATCCAGCGCTCCGCCTCCTCCGCCCTGCGACGCCGCAGCGCACGCAGGGAGACCTCCTGTGCCAGCGCGGTGGCGTCGCTGAGTGCCAGGTTGCCGACCGAGGTGGTGACGCTGGTGGAGACCATGTCCAGGCGAAGACCCGCCAGGCCCCACCGCCGTGCCCAGGGCCCCTGCGTGATCCTGATCGACTGGACACGCTCATAAGGGACGACGCTGACCCTGCGCGTCCAGCGCGCGCCCCGGATAAGAACGCAGGTCTCGGTCAGGGCCACCGCGTCGCGCCGCCACGCCAGGGGCGAGAACAGCCGCGCGCGCCGGGGTACCCGGATGAGGCCACGCCCAGGCGCCCCGACCGGGGCGGAGGTGTCCCCCACGCCGTCGTCATCGCGTCCGCTCAGCACGCCATCGACCAGGGTGGGGGGACAGCCCGTCAGCCCCAGGTCGGGGACGACCATGCCCAGGGCGAGCAGAGCGGTCTGCCGGCTCCCGACGGGAAGCAGGCGGCTCTCCGAGACCAGCCTGGAGGAGCCGGCCTCCCCTGCCTCCTCCATGCCGGCTACGGAGGTCTCCACCGTCCACCAGTCCTTCCGCCGCCACAGGAGCGGCTGGGCCAGGCTCACGGCGTGGACGCGCCCGGGAGGCAGTGTCCGCGTAGTCTCAGAGGTCAGGCCGTAGCGCATGCGGATGCCCTGCGGGGTCGCCAGGGCACGGAAGCGCCACCCCCGGGTGAGACGCTGCCAGGCATAGGACCAGCAGATAACAGGAAAGGCGAGCATCCCCCACAGGTTGAGCAGCAGCGCCAGGGTCAGCTCGGTTCCGTCAAGAACGACAAGCGCGAGGACAACCGCAGCGTAGGAGACCGCTCCCAGCACCACCCCCACTGCCGCGACACTGCGCAGGATCGACCCGATGAGGACGCCCGTACCCACCTCGTAGAGAAACTGCTCCTGGTTGTCCCGGTGGCTGCCCCGCACCTGGTCGTCACGGCGGTCCCCGCCGGAGGCTCCCTGCCGTGAGGCCCTTGCCCCGCGCACCTCCTGCACCCGGGCCTGGGCGGGTGGCTGCTGGTGCAGGCCGGTAGTGCCGACCCCGGAGGCGGCTTGCCCGGCGGACACGTCCCCGGAGAGCTGTTCCAGGTGGTCCCCGGGAGGAGGACCGGCCTCGGTGAGGTGGCGGATCTGGTCACGCAGCGCGTTGAGCTCCCCGGTGCGCAGGAAGGAGATGACGACCCGGCTCCCCCGCCCGCCTGCCACCTCCACCGTGAGGCGGCCCAGTCCCAGCAGCCGCCCCAGCAGCGGGTAGACGGTGCTCACCGACTGGATACGGCTCAGACGAGCCACGCGTAGCCGACGCACCAGGATCCCGCTGCGCAGGTAGACGCCGTCGGCGTCCACCGCGTAGGAGCGGCGCCACCACGACACCAGGCCGAGCACCGCCCAGCCCAGCAGCAGGAGCGCGATCACGGCGAGAAGGTAGGGAAACGGCCCGCGCAGCACCGTTCCGTGCTCCCTGAGGTAGCGGTAGGCCGCCAGCGTCTCCTCAATGTTGCGCACGAGGATCACCGCGAGCACACCGGTCACGGTCTTCCAGCCCTCCAGGAAGGGCGTCACCACGGAGACCCGGTGCCAGACCACGTCACGCGGCTCGGCAGCCGCTGCGCCGCCCCGGCCCGGGGACCGGGCTCCGACGTCTCCCACTTCCCGAGCGGTGGTGGTCATGGGGGAGATCACAGCCCCGCCATCCTCTCCTCGCCCCGCTCAGACAGGACCTGGCGCAGGCGCTCAGCCTGGGCCAGCGGCAGCCCGTTGATCGTGGCGTCGGTGGAGGCGGAGGCCGTGTGGAGCCTGACCTCGGCAATACCCAGCCGAGCCGCCAGAGGTCCCTGGGAGACCTCGACAAGCTGCATCCTCCCGTAGGGGATGACCGACACCCGGCGGAACATCACTCCCCGCCGCCACAGGAGGTGGTCCTCCTCCAGGGCGTATCCCAGGGCACGGACCTGGCGCGGGATCAGCCACGCCTCCCAGGCGGCCAGCGCCACGGCAACAGCGGCCAGACCAGCCAGCCAGGGACTGACCAGGACCGCAAGCACCGTAGCAGCCACCAGGACCACGGCGTCAACAGCACTGTTGACCACCAGCCGGGCAGTCACCAGCCGTGGCGAGACCGGCTCGAAGACGACGTCCCACGGCGCCAGGGAGGCACCAGCCGCGCTGCTCATCACTCTCCTGACATCAGACTAGTCGCTGACTGCCGGTGCAGCGACGGACGCCGCAGCGCACAAGAGCCCGGGCAGCCCAGGCACTATGCCGCAGCACCACTAGGGGGCGGTGGACCGCTCCCCTGGGCATCGTCGTCGTCATCGGAGATGACGCACCAGTGCTCGACCAGAAAACCTACCACGGACCACAGGAGGCAGGCCAGGAGGCAGGCTGCCGCCATCCAGGCCAGGTGGCTCATTGCCGGGGATGAGGGGGACAGCAGCGCCAGGAGGAGCTGCCCGGCATAGACACCGCCCACGACCGCGCCCACAAGTGCCGAGGCCTGCGCCGCCGCGGCGGTCGTCGCCGCTGCGGTCGGCGTCATCCAGGTCCGCTCCCGCGAGCGCAGCCGCCGTACAGCCAGGCCGCATACCAGGACCGCCCCGGAGATGACCAGGGCAGCCACCGCCCCCCACGGGGTCAGGACAGGGACCGATCCCCGGTGCCGCAGCACCAGGTCGCTGAGCGCCCATCCTGCCACTGCTGCGGCAAGGAACACCGCCAGGGCGCTGGTCCGACGGACACGGCGCATCAGATACCGGGACGAGGAGCTGCGTCCTGGTCAGGTCCGCCGCCTCCGATGACCTCGTTCCACTGCAGAGGAGCCTCCCAGGGGTCCTGTCCCTCTGTCGGTCCCGAGGACAGGCTGCCGACGTCAGAGGCGTGGTCCTCCAGGACCACCTCGGCGGGCTCATGCGCCTGCGGTGACGACAGGTCCCCCTCCGGCGCCTGCTTCAGGGACTGCGGCTGTCGCGGTAGAGGTGGTGCGGACGGCGCCGGGGCGTCCTGCCCAGCCAGGTACTCGGCGGCCAGCCCCTCGTCCACGACGCGGCTCTCATCCCGCGTGGCCCCGTAGACGGGCTCTGCGGGTGCAGGCTCCTCCTGGGCGACCGGAGGCGCGACGTAGGGGCCGGTGGGCCTGTCAGGGATGTTGTCGGTGTCCAGCCAGTCGAAGGCGAGCCAGCGCAGCCCGGAGCGGTCCGGGGCGTAGTCAGCCAGCTCGGACACCGGCTGCCCGCCTAGCTCAGCGAAGGGGTCGGCCAGGCTCCAGGGAACCAGGACAAAGGCCCGTTCACGGGCGTGGGGGTGCGGTAGCGTCAGCCCGGGGTCGTCGGAGGAGACACCCTCCAGGGCCACCAGGTCCACGTCCAGGGTGCGCGGCCCCCAGCGCGTGGTGCGCACCCGGCCCGCGTCGCGCTCCAGCCCCTGGCACACCTCCAGCAGCTGCCTGGCAGACAGGGTGGTCAGCGCCGTCACCACCGTGTTGAGAAAATCGGGCTGAGGCTCGCTGCCCTCCGGCACGGCGGCGACGCTACGCGCCAGCGGAGCCACCTGCATGACCTGGATCCCCTCGGTGCGGCGCAGGGTGTGCACCGCCTGGCGCAGGGTGTCCAGCAGGTGACCCACGTTGGCACCCAGCGCGAAGACCACCCCCACCGGGCGCCCAGGCAGCTCTTCCAGCGGGTCAGCCGCCCCGCTAGCCGCTCCGGCGGAAACCGCCTCAGTCTCAGTCACGGGGAGGGGAGCGGGGGAGGCTAGGACCGTCTGCTCCGGGGAGGTGACCACCGGGCTGCCAGGCTCTTGCACCGCAGCGTCCTGGGCAGTATGGAAGACGGAGTCGGCTGGCTCGTCCTGAGCCAGGCTCCCGGCAGCCTCCAGGGTCTCCTGGGCAGCGGCATCCTCCTGGCCGAGGGCATCCTCCTGGCCAAGAGCACCACCCAGGGGCACGACGCCCTCGGCCACTGGCACGGCCTGAGTGAAGGCGGCAGACGGGGACAGGGGCGAGGACGGCACAGCCGGGGACACAGCAGAGGGGGACAGACTAGAGGAGGGCGGAAGACCGAGCCCGGAAGGGCCGGGCAGATCCGTACCAGCCGCTACCTCACCGTGGGAGGCAGGACTCGCCGAGGACGAGGAGGCGTGCCGCCCCTCGGCCGGGGGCTGGACCGCCAGGGCGGCAGTGGACAGGTCCTCGTCCCCCTCCTGGCCCCTCTCCGGGAACGGCTGCGCCGTCTCCTGCGCCGTCTCCTGCGAGGCCTCCTGCGCAGCACCGTTAACAGTGTTGTCAGCGGTGTCGTTGGCGGTGTCGTCAGCGGTGTCGCGGATCCAGGGATCAGGCGCCCAGGGGTCAGCAGGCGCTGCCTGCGCCCCAAGGACCGCAGCCTCACCCGGCACCTCCGCCACCACCTCACTGGCCGTGGCCTCGGACGTAGGCACGACCTGGTCAGCACCCGCCCAGGTGGGCCCAGAGGCAGCCTCCTGACTGGGGCCGACCTGCGCCGCTGAAGCCGCCGGGGCGCCGGAGGCCGCCCACGCCGCCTGGGTCACACTGGGACCACCCTGGACCACCGCGTCGTCAGCCACACGGTGGATCGTGACGGAGACATCCTCAAAGGCCACGTCCAGCGGCGCCTGGGGCTTGTGCACGGTCACCTCGACGGCAAGCACCCGGGGCACGCCGAGGACCTTCTCCGCGACACGGTCCGCCAGGGTCTCTAGCAGGCTGACCGGCTCCCCCTCGATCACGGTGACCACGGTCGTGGCCACAGCGGCGTAGTCCACGGCGTCGTCCAGGCTGTCGGTCACTGCCGCCACGGCCGTGCCGCGCTCCCCCAGGTCCAGGACGAGGTCGACGGTGAAGAGCTGGCCCTCCTCACGTTCAAAGGGCAGGACGCCGTGGTGCCCGCGGGCGGACAGCCCGACCAGGCGGATCCGGTCGGTGGTGGCTGTGACAGTGGTACTCACTGGTATTCCTTCCACAGGGAGGCGGTACGGAGGGCGTCCCGGTTGGCCGGGACCTCATGGACTCGCACAGCCCAGGCGCCAGCGGCAGCGGCCAGGGCTGTGGTTGCGGCGGTGACGGCGTCACGCTGGAGGGGCGTGGCACCCTCTGGTGCCGCCATCGTCAGGAAGCGCTTGCGCGAGGCCCCGACCAGCAGGGGCTGGTCCAGCTCGGCCACCAGGCGCGCGGTGCCTGCCAGGAGCTGCCAGGACTGGGTGTGAGTCTTGGCGAAGCCCAGGCCCGGGTCCACCACGACCTGGCTGCGGCGCGCACCCGCGGCGTCGAGATCGTCCAGGCGCTCCCGCAGCTCGGCAGCCACTCCCTCCAGGACCCCGTCCGGGTAGCTGGTCAGCCGGTCCATGGTCTGGGGGTCGCCACGCCAGTGCTGGCACACGTAGACCACACCCGTCTGCGCCACCAGGCGGTGCATGGCAGGATCGGCCAGCCCCCCGGAGACGTCATTGACGATGAGCGCACCGGCCTGGAGCGCCGCCTCAGCGGTCGAGGCGTGGACCGTGTCCACCGAGACGACAGCCCCCTGCCCGGCCAGCTCACGCACCACCGGCAGGACCCGGCCCATCTCCTCCTCCACCGTCACCGGTGCCGCGCCCGGCCGGGTGGACTCCCCGCCGACGTCCAGCAGGTCGGCCCCCTGGGCCAGCAGCTCGCGGGCACGGGCCAGGGCCGTCTCTGTGGTGGCCCAGCAGCCGCCGTCAGAGAAGGAGTCCGGGGTCACGTTGACCACGCCCATGAGGAGGGGCCGACCAGCCGCAAGCGTGTCCGGCAGAGGCGCCGGAGCCGGGGCGGTCAGCCTCGTCAGAGTGGTCAGAGAGGTCACGGACCCAGGCTAACGGGTGCTCCGCCCCCATGGGCGCACCACGGCGTTTTCAGCCCGTCGCGAGCCCGGGAGAGCTCCTCCCAAAGGAGGAGACCGGGCAGACAATCCGTTCCTTTGGCTCATAGGCAGGTCGGGAGGGGAGTCCTAGCGTTGAGGGCACCGGGCCAGAGGCGTCCGGCGAGATGTCCGTGCAGATGTCCCAAGAGAAGACCAAGAGAAAGGCAGGGCGATGTCAGTCGCTACAGGATTCCAGGCGGGGTCGTACGGGGGTGTCGGCCCTCAGCCGCAGGCTCCTGCCGTGCCCGGCCATGCTGGTCGGCGCGGTGAGACCGTGGTGGAGGCCCGGGGCCTGACCCGGGTCTACGGCAGCGGGGAGGCCCAGGTCATCGCCCTGGACGAGGTGAGCCTGGCCGTGCAGCGGGGCCAGTTCGTGGCGATCATGGGTGCCTCCGGGTCGGGCAAGTCCACCCTCCTGCACTGCCTGGCTGGGCTGGACGCACCCACGCAGGGCCAAGTCCTCATCGCCGGGCGCGACATCACCGCGATGAGGGACCAGGAGCTGACCACGCTGCGGCGCGACCAACTGGGGTTTGTCTTCCAGTCCTTCAACCTGCTGCCCACGCTCAGCGCGGAGGAGAACATCCTGCTGCCCCTGCGCCTGGCCCACCGCAAGCCCGACACGGACTGGTACAACGCCGTGGTGACCGTCCTGGGCATCGAGAACCGGCTGGAGCACCGCCCCTCCGAGCTCTCCGGAGGCCAGCAGCAGCGCGTGGCGGTGGCGCGGGCGCTTATCGGCCGCCCCGCAGTGGTCTTTGCCGACGAGCCCACCGGCGCCCTGGACACGGCCTCCTCGGCGGCGCTGCTGGACGTCCTGGCCCAGACCTGCCAGACCCTGGGACAAACCGTGGTCATGGTCACCCACGACCCGGAGGCCGCAGCCACCACCAGCCGCATCATCCGCCTGGCCGACGGGCGCATCACCCAGGACCAGGCCGTGGAGCGCCGCTCGGGCGCGCATGCGGCCAGCGCACCCGCCCCCGGCACAAACGCACCCGCCGCCCCCGGCACGCAGGCACAGGCGGCACAGGCTCCCGGGCACCAGGTCCGCGCAGCCGCCTCACCGGGCGGCGCCTCCTGGCGCCCCCGGCACGCAGCAGGGAGCCTGTGATGCCCGCCCTGCTTGACCTGCGGCGCACCGTGGCCGCCACCGTCGCGGTGGCCCTGAGCGCCGCCCTCATCGTGTTCTCCCTGGTGGTCACCGACACCTACACCACCCAGGCCTCCGCCGACGCCCGCACCAGCATCCACGGAGCCGACGTCGTGGTGACCAGCGAGGTAGCCACTCCCACCAGCAGTAACCGCATACCGACGGAGGTGGCCGAGGAGGTCGAGGCCCTGGACCAGGTGGCCTCCGTGCGCGGGGAGCACTGGAGTCTCTTGGACCTTGACCTTCCCGAGCAACTCAGGAACGGCGCTAACACGGACGTCATGGTCCTTGACCTGCCCGACCTGGACGGACCGACCAGCCTCACCGACGGGAGGCTGCCCCAGGCCACGGGCGAGTTGGCCATTGACACCACCCTGGCGCAGTCCCGGGGCCTCCGGGTGGGGGACACCCTCAACCTTGTCGCGTCCGCAGAAGAGGAGGGCGGTGAGGGTAGTGAGAGCAGCCTCAGCTCCAGCTCGACGGTGGTGGGCATCGTCTCGGCCGGGGCGGACAGCGGAGAGATGCTGGAATCGGGGGCCTCGCAGCATAACAAGATCTACGCGACCCCGGAGCAGCTGGAGGCCATAGGCGCCTCCACGGACTACTCCTTCCTCTACGTGACCGCCGCCCCGGGGGCTGACACGGCAGCCCTGCAGGAGGAGGTCGCCCAGGTGGTCCACACCTCCTCGGCTGAGGCTGATGTGGCCTCCGCCGAGGAGGTGGTGGTCCGGCGCACGGCAGAGAGCGCCGCCGGTGGCGGGATCATCACCACCCTGCTCAACCTGCTGGCCCTGGTGTGCGCCATGGTTGCCGGGATCGTCATCGCCACCACCTTTGCCACGCTGGTGGCACGCCAGACCCGCCAGGTCGGGCTGCTGCGCTGCGTGGGCGCCACCCGCCGCCAGGTCATGGGCTCGGTGCTGCGCACCGGCGCCCTCACCGGCCTGGTGGGCTCGGCAGCCGGGGCTGTCCTGGGCATCGCGGGCACGGCGCTCCTGGTCCGCGCCGGGGCCATGGAGCAGCTGGACGGCGCCAGCTTGACCATCTCACCCGCAGCCGTCCTCCTCGCCGTCATCGCCACCACGGTGGTGACCCTGGTGTCCGTCCTGCGGCCAGCGCGCCGGGCCGCCCGGGTCTCCCCCCTCATTGCCGTCACCGGCCAGGACCTCAACCGGGAGCACGCCAGCCGCAGGCGCCGCCGGGTGGCTGCCTTCGGGGCGCTCCTGCTGCTGGCCGGGCTGGTCACCACCGTCACCGGAATGTCCATACGGTCGATCAGCACCGCAGCCGCCGGAGGCGCGGTCCTGGTTATCGGTCTCCTGCTGGCCCTGCCGCTGCTGGTGACCGCCGGGGCGGCCCTCATCGAGCGCCTGTGCAGCGCCCAGCGTTTCCCCGTGCTCCACCTGGCCGCCCGCAACCTGGGCCGCAACCCCGGCCGCTCCGCCGCCAGCGCGGCGACCATCCTGGTGGGGGTCGGCGTGGGCGCGGTGCTCTTCACGGGCCTGTTCTCCTTCCAGTCCTCCTTCCAGAACATCCTGAACGACGTCTCCCAGAAGGACATCACCGTGCTGGGCGTGACGCCGGAGAACGAGGCCACAGTCACCTCCGCTGTCGCGGAGGCCGAGGGGGTGGAGTCCCTGACCACCGTGCCCGTCATTGACGTCACCCAGACCGTGGACGGGACCACCCAGGACCTGTCGGGCATCGCGGTGCTGGACACCGAGGCCATCAGCCCTGTGGTGTACTCCACCGCCGGCCTGGAGGACCTGGAGGACGGCGTGCTCATCGTCGGCGGCATCTACGGCATCCCCGACGGCACCACCGTCACCCTGACGGGGCCCGCTGGCAGCACGGAGGTCACCGCCCGTGTCCGCGAGGGCTGGGGTGCTGTGGTCACGCCCGGCACCGCCCAGCAGCTCACTGGGGGCACCGGGACCAACAGCATGGTGTGGGCACGCGCCACCGAGGGCAACACCCCAGGAGCCGCTGAGGCGAATATCCGCGAGGCCCTGCGCGGCCAGGAGGTCATGGTCGACGGCCGGGAGGACGCCTTCGCCACCGTCACCCACAACCTCAACCAGATCGTGCTCATGGTCTCGGTGGTCCTGGGCCTGTCCCTGGTCATCGCCCTGGTGGGCCTGGCCAACACCACCAGGGTCTCTATCCTGGAGCGCACCCGGGAGATCGGGGTCCTGCGTGCCATGGGCACTCAGCGCACCGAGGTCAGGCGCCTCGTGGTGGCCGAGAACGTCCTCACCGCCGGGCTGGGAGGGCTTCTAGGTATCGCTACGGGGACCCTTCTGGGAGCGGTAGGAATGATGACGATCATCAGCGCCATAACAGATGACCTGCCCACCGGGGAGAACAGCCA
Organism: Actinomyces sp. 2119; assembly: GCF_003591215.1. Taxonomy (NCBI): domain Bacteria; kingdom Bacillati; phylum Actinomycetota; class Actinomycetes; order Actinomycetales; family Actinomycetaceae; genus Actinomyces; species Actinomyces sp. 2119. The sequence goes on along the minus strand of NZ_QYRR01000005.1, from coordinate 282,175 downwards.
AGAGGCTGGCAGCATCGCCGTCTCCGTCCCGTTCCTGCCCCTGGTCATCACCCTGCTGGTGGCCCTGGCCGTGGGCGTGCTGGCCTCAATGCGCCCGGCGGGTGCCGCCAGCCGGGTGCCACCCGTCCAGGCCCTGGCCGTGGACTAGCGGGACCAGCCGCCGTGCGCGCACCCACCACACGACCCAGCCATCACCACCACCGGGACCTCCACGGGGACCAGCCTCGTGGAGGTCCTCGTGGAAGAAGACGCCCCGTACTTCCCATCCTTTCCATTTACTTCCCACTGTTTCCATGAAGGAGTCCCCCCTGATGCCCGCCCTGCTCGACCCCCGCCGCACCGTGGCCGCTATGGTGGCGGTAGCCATGAGCGCCGCCCTCATCACCTTTGCGCTCATCGCCTCCGACTCCTTCCGCGCCCAGCTCACCGCCAGTGCCCGGGCCAGCGTGGGTGAGGCCGACGCGATCGTGCTCGTGGACCCCAGGGACACCACGGCTGGCGGGCGGCTCTCCGCGCAGACGGTGCAGGAGGCCTCCCAGGCCGACGGGGCGGCAGCTGTTCGCCCCTACACCGAGGGCAACGTGTCGGTCCGCCACCACGGGGGCGTCTCCGACACCTCGGCGATCGTCCTGGACGTGCCGGAGCCGACGGGCGGCACCGAGCTGGTCCAGGGGCGCCTGCCGGAGGGGACCGGTGAGATCGCCGTGTCCCCCTTCTTCCTCCAGCACGAGGAGGAGCTGGGATCCGGTCCCGGCACCACAGTCGGCTCCACCATCACCCTGGCCTCCGGCGACCCGGGCTCCGGGCAGACCTCCACAGAGACCACCTCCACGGCAACCATCGTCGGCGTGGTCCAGCCCGGGGCTGAGATCACCCGCAACGACCCCAACGGCATCTCCCACATCTTTGCCACGGCCGAGGAGCAGGCTGAGCTGGGGCTCTCGCAAGACCCGGCCGTCCTCTACGTCACAGCACAGCCGGGAACCAGCGCAGGCGAGCTGGTCTCCACGCTCACCCAGGCCGTGACCGCCGTCCAGCCGGGCGCGGAGGTCTACACCGCCTCGGACATCATCACCATGCGTGCGCAGAACGCGGGCGCCACCAGCTCGAACGCGCTCAACCTGCTCCAGCTCATCACGCCGGTGTGCGCGGTGGTGGCCGGGATCGTCATCGCCACCACCTTCACCACCCTGGTGGCCCGCCAGACCCGCCAGGTCGGGCTGCTGCGCTGCGTGGGCGCCACCCGCCGCCAGGTCCTGGCCTCCGTGCTGCGCACCGCCACCCTCACCGGACTGGCCGGCTCCGTGGCCGGAGCCGCCGTCGGCACAGGCCTGGCCGCGCTGGTCATCAGCTCGGGGGTCATTGAAGGTGTGGGGACCGGCCACCTCACTGTGTCCTGGAGGTCCCTCGCCCTGGCCGTCCTCATCGGCACCGTGGTGACCCTGGTCTCCGTGCTGCGCCCTGCCCGCCAGGCCACCCGGGTCTCCCCGCTGGTGGCGCTGCGCGGTGAGGCCGCCGGGAGCGGCTCACCGCGCAGGCGCAGGCGGCTGGTCGCAGTGTCCGGGGCTGCCGTCATCATCCTGGGCCTGGGACTCCTCTGGGGTGGTGCCACGTGGCGGGCGCTGCAGGTCCTCGTCACCGGGGCCGTCGTGGTGGTCCTCGGCGTCATGATCCTCCTGCCGACGCTGGTCACCAGGGTCTCCCGCCTGGCCGAGGCCCTCAGTGGCGGCCCGCGCCGCCCCGTCCTCCAGCTGGCCACCCGCAACCTGGCCCGCAGCCCCCGGCGCTCGGCGGCCACCGCCGCCTCCCTGCTGGTCTGCGTGGCCGTGGCCGCTGCCATGGCCACGGGGGTGTCTGTCTTCACCGCCTCCTGGCAGCGCTATCTCAGCAGCAGGAGCCCTGTCGACATCATCGTCGGGGACCTGGCCGCAGGCCAGGACGCTGAGGCGCTTACTACCCAGGTCCAGGCGGTCGAGGGCGTGGAGACGGCTGTGGCCGTGCCGACCCTCGACGTGCAGATGACCTCAGCCTCGACAGAGGTCGATGAAGACGTCGACGACCAGACCGTCACCGTCATGGCGACCGACCAGGGGACGGTCTCCCCGGTCCTGCGCTCCCCGGAGGTGCTGGAGGGCCTGGACGACCACACGCTTGTCCTGGAGAGCGTCTACGAGATCCCCGACGGCACCCAGGTGACCCTCACCGGCCCGGAGGGCAGCACCGACCTCACGGTCCGCGTCAACCCGGGTGCCAGTGACGCTCTGGTCACGTCCGCAGTAGCCCAGCAGCTGGTCGGGGACGCCCCCACCGCCTCCACCCTGTGGGTACGCGCCAGCGGGGAGATCACCGACCAGGCACCGGCCGCAGCAGTGCGCGAGGCGCTTGAGGGCACCGGCCTCTACGTCGCTGACTTCATGGAGTCCCGCAGCGGCCTCACCGATGAGGTGGTCCAGGTAGCTGCAGCCGTGGGCGCCATGCTCGTTTTCACGCTGTTCATCGCCCTGTCCGGCATGGCCAGCACCACCTCCATGAGCGTCCTGGAACGCACCCGTGAGATCGGCGTGCTGCGCGCCACCGGAACCCAGCGCGCAGAGGTCCGCTCGCTCTTCGTCTCCGAGGGCGTCCTCACCACCCTCCTGGGCGGCGGCATCGGCCTTGTGCTGGGGTGTGGCGTCGGCATCGCGGGAGCCGCCGCCCTGCTCAACAACGGGGAGGGGAGCCCCCTGTCCGTCCCCGTGTGGCTGGCACCTGGACTGCTCATCATCCTCCTGGCTGCGGCGGCTGTGGGTGTGCTGGCCTCGCTGCGTCCTGCCGAGGCCGCCAGCCGGGTCCCGCCCGTCCAGGCGCTGGCCGTGGACTAGCAGGACCGGCCCCAGTCGCCGTGACCCCGTGAGCACCCGACGAACCAGCACGACAGGAAAACCGAAGCCCCAGAAAACAATAAAGGCCCCAAACAACCCCAAACAACAAGGAGTACCCCTGATGCCCGCCCTGCTCGACCTGCGCCGCACCGTGGCCGCCGTGGTAGCGGTGGCCATGAGTGCCGCCCTCATTGTGTTCTCCCTCATCGTCTCTGACTCCTTCCGCGCCCAGCTCACTGCGGACGCCTGGGCCAGCGTGGGTGAGGCCGACGTCGTGGCCGAGGCCTCCGCCACAGCAGACGAGGGGGTGTTCCCCGAGCAGGCCGTGCGCGACGTCTCCCAGGCCAACGGGGTGGCGGCGGTACGCCCCCAGATCCAGAGGCAGATGTGGGGAATCCCGCCGGGCGCGAACAGCGCCGACGTGTTCTCCCTGTTTGCGCTGGACGTGCCGGAGGTCTCGGGGGGCACCCGGCTGACTAGTGGCCGCCTGCCGGAGGGCGCCCAGGAGGTGGCGGTCTCCTCCACCTTCGCCCGGCAGTACAGCCTGGAGGTGGGCAGCACGACCACCCTGGCCCAGGGCCCACGCGGTGGCCCGGCCAGGACGACCACCACGGTGACCGTCGTAGGTATTATCCAGCCCAGCGCCGAGGTCGCTGCTGACGTCAGCTCCCTCCCTCTGGTCTTTACCACCGCCGAGGCACGCGCCGCGCTGGGGGTGCCCGAGGACCCCGCCTTCCTCTACATCACCGCCCGGCCGGGCACCAGCCCCGAGGAGCTGCGGGACACCGTCACCGAGGCGCTCCAGGCCACCCAGGCCGACGCGCAAGTCAGCACGGCCGCAGACGTGGTCACCTGGCGCGCCAGCACCTCCGGTGGGGGTGCTACCTCGACGGCGTTCCTGCTGCTGCGGCTGCTCACGCCGGTGTGTGCCGTGGTGGCCGGGATCGTCATCGCCACCACCTTCACCACCCTGGTGGCCCGCCAGACCCACCAGATCGGCCTGACCCGCTGCGTGGGCGCCAGCCGCCGCCAGGTCCTGGTCTCGGTGCTGCGCACCGGCCTGCTCTCCGGGGTGGTGGGCTCAGCAGCCGGGGCGGCCGCTGGCGCGGCCGTGGCCGCCACGGTGGTGCGCTCCGGGGTGGTGGAAGGGCTTGAGGCCCGGTACCTCACCGTGTCCTGGAGGTCCTTCGCCCTGGCCGTCCTCATCGGCACGGTGGTGACCCTGGTCTCCGTGCTGCGCCCGGCCCGCCAGGCCACCCGGGTCTCCCCGCTGGTGGCCCTGACTGGCCAGACCGCTGACACCAACGCACTGGGCAGGCGGCGGGTCGTGGTCGCCGCAGCAGGGGTGCTCATCGCCCTGGTCGGCTGCGGACTCACCTGGCAGGGCGTCACCGCGCGAGTGCTGGAGTACATTACGGCCGGAGCGGTGGTCACCGTGCTGGGGGTGATTGCTTCCCTGCCGCTGCTAGTGGTCGGCGCTTCCCGCCTGGCTGAGGTCCTCAGCGGGCGCGCGCGCCGCCCCATTCTCCAGCTGGCCGCCCGCAACCTGGCCCGCAACCCCGGACGGGCCGCCGCCACTGCCGCCTCCCTCCTGGTCTCCGTGGCCGTGGCCGCCACCCTGGCCACCGGCCTGTCCAGCGTTGACGCCTCCATGGAGGGCTACCTGGCCTCCGGCTCCCCGGTGGACATCCGCGTGGAGGGGATCACGGCTGAGCAGGACGCCACTGCCCTGGTCTCCCAGGTGGAGGCCGTCGAGGGCGTGGAGACCACCACGCTGGTCCCCCGCATCGAGGCCCAGGTCATCTCTAGTACTGCCGAGAGTGGCAGCAGCGCCGAGGATCCAGAAGACCCAGAAGGTGCTGGGGACCCGGACGACTCCTCCATGACCCTGGACGTCATTGACCGCGACGCCGTCGCCCCGGTCATCCGCTCCGACCAGGGCCTGGAGGGCCTGGACGACCACACCCTCATCGTCGGGGGCATCTACGGTCTGGAGGACGGCTCGGCCATCACGCTGTCCGGCCCGGCTGGCAGCGCCGAGCTCACCGTCCACGTGTCGGAGGAGGCGGGCACCGTCGTCACACCGGCAGTGGCCCAGCAGCTGGCCGGGGACGCCCCGACCAGCCTCTCCCTGTGGGCACGCGCCAGCGGTGACGGCTCTGACCAGGCACCGGCCACCGCGGTCCGTCAGGCCCTGGCGGGCTCCGGTCTCCTGGTCTTCACCTCCGCCGAGGGCAGGGCCTCCTTCACCCAGATGGTCCAGCAGGTCACCGTAGTCATTGGCGGGGTGCTCGTCTTCACGCTGCTTATCGCCCTGTCCGGTATGGCCAACACCGCGTCCGTGGGCGTGCTGGAGCGCACCCGTGAGATCGGGGTGCTGCGCGCCACCGGAACCCAGCGAGCAGAGGTCCGCCGCCTGTTCCTCACCGAGGGCCTCCTCACCGCCCTCCTGGGCGGAGCCATCGGCATCCTGCTGGGCTGCACGGTAGGTATCGCAGGGTCGGCTGCCCTGTTCGACTCGGAGTCCGGTGACAACCTGGTGATCCAGGTGCCCTGGCTGGTCCTGGCCGGGGCCTTCCTGGCTGCCGCAGCCGTGGGCGTGCTGGCCACCTGGCGTCCCGCTGAGGCTGCCAGCCGGGTCCCGCCCGTCCAGGCCCTGGCCGTGGAGTGAAGCAACCGGATCTGGTGACAGAGCCAAGACCTCGCAGTTTACTTCCAACCCATTGCGGCCCCGTGCTGCGCCTTATCGGTGCGGCACGGGGCCGCAAGGCATTTCCTGGCGTGCCACCGCTCCCCTTGCTAACAGCGCATGCGGACACGACAACCCGGTCTCCCCGCACGCCATATCCCACCTTTGCCGCGCTATATGTTCCGCGCCGACACCGTATGGAGTCAGGAACAACCAACACACTCACCCTTAAGGAGGAGGCACAGGAGAAGTTCCACCTTCTGCCCCATAACACTGCCCGAGGCGAGCACATAGTATTCAGGTATCAGAAGGAACGAAGACGGGAGCACGAGGGCAGCTACTTCATCTGGAATGAGATGCTGTCAGCCGCTCCCATCGGCACACCCCTTCTGACCTATTCACCATACCCCTCCCACCCGGGAGGTATATGGCAACCACACACCGACCGCCCCGGACTCAGGATACCCGGAGCAGAAAAGGAGGACACCATGTCCCAGTTCATCCGCCGCACCACCGCCCTGGCTGGCGCCGACTTCACCCAGGCCCTGCGCTCAGAGACCCACGCACCCACCGAGGGCGGCGAGCCCTTCGGCTGCCCCTTCAACTCCTTCACGTGTCACAGGCACTGCAAGAGCATCCCGGGGTACAGGGGGGGTTACTGCAAGGGCAGGCTCAACCAGACCTGCAAGTGCTACCGCTGAGCAGCGGAATGCCCATCCGACCCTGCCCTGTCCCACATACTGCAACCATGTGGGACAGGGCAGGGCGCGGCCCACGAGAGCAGATCAGAACCACACGCCGCAAGCCGACAGGGCACATAACCCTGGAAGAGAGAAAGAGAGAACCATGCCCCACTTTATCCGTCGCACCACCACTCTGGCTGGCGCCGACTTCACCCAGGCCCTGCGCTCAGAGACCCACGCGCCCACCGAGGGCGCCGAGCCCTTCGGCTGCCCCGCTCTTGAGTTTGTGTGCAACCGTCACTGCAGGAGCATCGCCCGCAATTACTACAAAGGTAAGTGCGTAGGCATGTTTAAACAAACTTGCAAATGCTTCTCCTACTAAAAACCTGGCCCCTCTCATCTTATGGATTGGGAGGGGCCAGGAAGCACCCCAACTAAGGTGCAGCAATTCACGAACCAACCCACCCCAAGCAACATACCGCATCTACACCAGCAGCCTCCATAGAAGCAGAAAACTGATCATCACCAGAAAAGGAAGAGAACCGTGCACCCGCTCATCCGCCGCACCACCGCCCTGGCTGGCGCCGACTTCGCCCAGGCCCTGCGCTCCGAGACCCACGCACCTGTCGAGGGCAGCGAGTCCTTCCCTTGCCTCGGTCATCCTGCTAGGTGCTTCGCCCACTGCCGCAAGGCCGGCTTCAGGGGAGGCTACTGCGTCCCCATTCGCCGCTGCGTCTGCTACTGACCCAGACTCCTGGCCCCTCCCAGGCCCCAAGACGAGAGGGGTCAGGAGCACCCCAACCAGCCTCGACCTGTCCAGGCCGACAGCCAATGTTTCCTAGCACCCCCGACCCGATTGAGACCTATCCATGACTACCCAGACCGATCCACCATGGAATGCCACCCCGGCGCTGCTGCGGTACAAGGAGGGAACCTGGCAGCAGGTCGATGAGAAGACCCTGGCCGACGAGCACGCCTCCGCAAACCTCATGTTCGTGCTCGCCCGTATCGCGGGCCTGCGCCCACCGTTCGGCCGCTCCGTCTTCACCGACGTGCTCCAGCGGACTCCCGGAACTGTTCTCAGCGGTGAGGAGATCACGCCCCAGGCCCAGGAGGGTGACGACCCCGGCACCCGCAGCCTGGAGAGCGCGGAGCGGCTCCTGGCCGCCTCACTGGCCCGCTACGGGGCCCGGGGCGCCGTCCAGTCAGCCCTGCCCGTGGACCACATGATCACCCGCTACCTCAGCGACATCACCTCACGGCAGCCGGAGACCTCCCCGCAGGGCGAGCAGAGGAGGAGCGCCACCGCCGTCGTCGACGCCCGGGGCGTGCGCGACCTCATCGGAGCCGTCGAGGGGGAGACGCGGGAGGAGGCGGGCAGCGCCTACCCTGCCTTCCTCCAGAGGCTGCTCAGGCGCGACAAGTCCCGCTCCTCCCAGCCCGGCCCCGTCCTGGCAGACGCTCCCGAAGCCTCCCCTGGCTCCCTTGACTCCGCTGACTCCACCGGGACGGCCCCGGAGGCTGCCGAGCCGGAGCTGAGCCTGGACCCCCAGTGGCTGGCTGGTGAGGCCATCCAGATGATCGACGTCGCCCGGATGGTCTCCCTGACCTCCTGGCAGGAGGCCGTCAAGGACCTGCCGCCCCGCACCAGCCAGCTGCTCTGGACCGCTGCGGAGGACCCGGCCACCAGCGCCCTCGCCCCCTACCGCCCCGCGCACGACCCGCAGGTGCTGGCGGCCTTCGCCCAGGTGCCAGCCACGCAGCGCGCCATCACCCTGCCCAACGGGCTGCGCACCCTGGACGCCGCCCTGTGCCAGCGCTACGGCCGCGACCCCGTGGACGACCATGCCGCCGCCCGGCTCCAGGCCGTCCGGGAGGCCCCCCGGGTCTGGCAGAGGTGGGAGGAGGAGCTGGCCCAGGGCAGCCTGGCCGCCCGGGGCCTCATTGACGCCGACGGCATGAGGCGCATCGGCCAGGACCCCTTCCTCAGACAGAAGTACGCGCTCAGCGTCAAGAAGACCGTAGAGACAGAAAGGTGGGTGACGTCATGGCTAGAGGCTGGCGGCTCGCTGACGGAATGAGCCTGACACACCTGAAGAACGGTGGCTGGACCCTCGCGGACCTGCACCGGCTGTCCGTCCACGAGATTGACGAGGACACCGGGACGGTCCTCCACGCCGCCGTGACTGGGGCGCCCGGTACCAGCTCCGACACGACCTCCGACTCCGCCTCCAGCTCTGCCTCCGAGCTCCTTGGGGCCGCAGTCGCCTCCGGGGTGCTCGTCGAGACGAAGGACCCCACAGCCTCCTCACCCACCGACGCAGACACCACGACACACAAGGAGACACAGCCATGACCGACATGATCACCATAACCCCCCTGCTCACCACCCTCCTGGCCCGGGCAGCCACCGGCACCCTGCTCGTCACTCTTCTTGCCGGAGGGGCCGTCGGCGTCCTGCTGGGCACCGCCGCCGCCAAGACCTGGGCTGCTGCGCAAGCCCGCCTGGCCTGGCCCCAGGGGGCGAACTTCCTGCGTCTCCACCTGTCCCTGGGCCTTGTCGTCTCGGTCGAGGTGCTTGCCTCTGCCGTGGCGCTCAGTCTGCCCAGCCTGCGCCTGGCCTGCCTGGTGCTCGCCGCCGTCTACGCCGCCTTCGTGGTGGGCGCCACGACTCTGAGAGGGCAGGAGTGCGGCTGCTTTGGCGTGGAGGGCATGACGGTCGGCCCCCTCCACATCTGGGGGTGCGCCCTGACCTCCGCCGCCCTGGGACTGGCTGCCCTCCTAGGGGACGGCCTCACCGCTGCCCGCCCCGCCCGCCTGGCCGCCGCCGTGGCCACCGCCCTGGTCATGACGCTGGCCCTCCAGCTCCTGCGCGGGCGCGAGTCCGCCAGCGCCCGGGCCAGCCAGGAGCACCACGACCGCCTCCTGGTGGTCCTCTCCCCCACCTGCCCGGCCTGCTCCGCCCTGAAGATCATGGAGAACCACGACGTCAGCGACACCGAGGCGGCAGGCACGGTCAGCTGGGTGGACCAGGACTCCCAGCCTGCTGCCGCTCTGCGCCAGGCTGGGGTGGACATCTCCTCCTTCCCGGCCGTGGTCTCCCTGGACAGTTCCAACCCCGCCGGGGCACAGGTGCGCTCCGGGCTCCAGGAGTGCAGGGAGGTGCTTCAGTCATGGCGGCAGCGTCACCTGGTCCCACAGGCGTAGGCACCGCTGGGCGGCGGGTGCTGTCCCGCTCCAGCGCCACCGGCCGGGCGCTGCGGGCCATGACCCCCTCGGTGATCATCATCACCATCCTGCTGGCCATCCAGTCCGGCCTGGCCACCGTCTCCCCGCTCATGCTCCAGCGCGTCATCGACGGCACCCGGCCCGGCGCCTCCCTGGCCTCAGCGGTCGTCATCCCCGCGCTGCTGGCCGCCGGTGCCGCACTGGCCAGCACGGCAGCCAACGTGATCGAGCAGCGTGTCACGGCCTCCACCGGGCAGCGATTCCAGGAACGGCTGCGCGTGCTCATGCTCGGTAAGCTCACCCGGCTTCCCTCCTCAGCCGTGGGAGCCGAGCCCAGCGGCGCCATGCTCTCCCGTATCACCAACGACACAGAGCAGGCACAGTCCTTTGTCTCCAGCATCCTGCCCCAGGTCTTCGGGCTCATCACCCGCCTGGTGGTCCTAGTCACCATCATGTCCTCACGCTCGGTCACCATCACCCTGGTCGTCCTGGGCCTGGGGCTGGTCCTCATCCTGCCCACCGAGGGGGTCTCACGCAGGCTCGCCGCCACCACCGACCGCATGCTCGACGCCATGTCCTCCTTCAGCGGCACCGTCATGGAGCGCACGGGCGTGGCCGGGCACCTGTTCTCCCGCACGGTGGCCGACACCGAGGTGGACCAGCAGCAGGCCAGGCAGACCGCCGCAGAGGTCCGGCGCACCTACACGCGCATGATCACCATCGAGACAGCCTTCTCCTCCTCCCTGGACCTGGCGGGCTCCCTGGGGACGGTGGCCATCCTTGTCATCGGGGGGCACAGCGTGATCCGCGGGGAGATGACGGTCGGCTCCCTGGCCGCCCTCATCACCCTGGCTCCCCAGCTCTACGAGCCGCTCCAGTCCGCCTCCGGGATACGCACCGCGCTGGCCTCCACCTGGGCCGCGCTCGTGCGCGTCCACGGCTTCCTGGAGAAGGACGAGGAATGGTACGAGCCGCCGGCAGAGCCCGTGGACGTGCTGGACACCGGCTCACTCATCGTCCGGGAGGTCGACTTCTCCGTCCCCAACGACTCGGGTACCACCACCCTGCTCCACTCAGTCAGCCTTACGGCGCGCTGCGGGGAGATCGTCAGCGTGGTGGGCCCCTCCGGCTCGGGCAAGTCCACCCTGCTCAGCCTCATCGCCGGGGCCAACCGACCCGAGCGCGGTCACATCACCTTTGGCGGCCTCTCCCCCGCGGACACGGGCTCCGCCAGGTGGAACCGCATCGTCCAGCTCTGCCCCCAGGACCCGTTCTTCCGCAGCGCCACCCTGCTGGAGAACTTCACCCTGGCCCGTCCGGGAATCCGTGAGGACCAGGTGGACAGACTCTGCCGCCAGATGGGCCTGGACCTCTCCCGGCTGGGCGACCGCACCGGGATGACCACCATGATGGGTGAGCACGGCATGCGGGTCAGCGGGGGCGAGCGCGCCCGCCTGGCTGTCGCACGGATGCTGGCCCTCTCGCCCCGAGTGCTCCTGCTCGATGAGCCCACCGCTGCCCTGGACGACGAGTCCACCCAACGGTTCATCAGTGTGCTGCTGACCCTGCGGCGCAACCACTGCGTCATCGTCACCACCCACGACGCCAGGCTGTCCACCGTGACCGACCGCACCTACCGCATGGAGGACGGGCGGCTCAGCGAGATGCGCCCCGCACGCGCCTCCGCCCTGGCAGGGGCGGGAGACCGGCTGCCATGAGGCACGACGCCACCCCGCAGCCCCCGGACGCCGCCGCCGTTCAGGTCGCCGCGCAGGCCAGCCTCCCACCCGCCGCGCCGGTCTCGGTCCGGGCGGTGTCGGCCGGGCTGGACCGGCTGGCCGTCCACACGCTCACCCTGCCGTGCGGTAGGCAGGCCGTCCTGGAGGCGCCCGCCTACCGCAGCCTCCCCCGTGCCCGGCTGGACCTCATCAGGCACCGGGGCACGGCCTACGACCGCCTCTGCGGGGACACTATCCCCTCACCTGTGCCCACCGGCTACGCCGGAGCCGTGGAGGGCGAAGCCCGCACCCTGCTCTCGCAGCAGGCCAGCGGGCTGCCCCTGCCCCACGGCCCCGGCGGATGGGTGGTCGCCCACCACCAGGACGACGGGCACGTCACCGTACGCCTCCACGAGCACGACGAGCACCACGAGCACGCTGCCGCCGCCCCCACCACCTGGGGCACCAGCACCCGCTCGCTGCTGGGCCTGCGAAGCAACCCGGCGCAGGAAACCCGCCTGTGGCGGCTGGGCGACCAGGTGGTCTGGCTGCGCCAGGAGCACAGCCCCTCCTCCTCCGCCCTCGTGAGGAGCCGTGACGACCGCGCCTGGCCGCAGGCGCTGGTGACCGAGCTCTTTGAGGCCGCCCTGTGCACCGTCATGGTCGGCCCCCGCCCCCTGCCCGGCCTGCCCAGGGGGGTCGTGGTGCTCCTGGAGACGCAGGAGCCAAGCACCCAGGGGCCAGGAGCCCAGGAGACGGAGGCCCGGAAGACACCGGGGACGCTGGTGGTCGGCCTGGCTCAGACGCCCCGGGAGCTGTCCGCCTTCCTCCACGAGGACCATGTCCCCCACCATCTGGTCGCCCCAGGCCCCGACGGCACCTGGTCCCCCTCCCTGGTCGGGGACCTCCCCCGGGGCTCGGTAGCCCACCAGCACCTGAGCGGCCAGCCCGTAGTGGTCTTTACCGAGCGCCTGGAGACCGCCACCACCTCCTACCGGGTGAGCGACGGCAGCGTCCTGGCCCGCGTCGAGGCCCGGGTGGACCACTACACGGGCGTACCCGGGCTCAGCGGCGCGTGGGTGGAGCACGCGGAGCCCCACCTCCTGCGGTGGGCCACCGGGTCGTGGAGCGACGGCACAGCCGTGACCCACCTCCAGGAGGAGGCCGACGGCGTGGTCACGGTCATGACCCAGGGGGGCCAGGGGCACCAGGAGGTCCCCATGGTCCCCGGCGCCTGGCAGGTCAGCCCCGTCGTACGCGACGACCCGCCCGTACCCCCACCGCCCCCAGCCGCGCACCCGCATACTCCCGTCCTGTGGTGCCCCTCCGTGCAGGACCCGGTAGCCGGGCGGCCCGGGCTGCTCCTGGCACGGCGGGAGGAGGGGCACGTGGTCGAGGTGGTGACCAGCGACCCAGCGGGCACGCAGACGCCCCTGGTGTGGTTCGACGACTCCGGTGACCTCCCGGCGGCACCCGTGGGCGGCCGGGGCGTGCGCCACGGCGTCGACCTGGGCACCCTGCCCGTGGGGGACGCGGCCTGGTGCCACGCAGGGACGCGGCCGGTTGTGCGCGTGGGTATCGACTACCACCACCTGGCAGCCCTGGAGCCGGAGGGGCTTCTCTCCGAGCTGCATCAGGCATGGCGCGCGGCGCTGGTGGTCATCAGCACCGAGCTCGGGGACGGTCCAGGTAGCGCCCAGGACACCCCCTTCCTGGGCGGGCACAGCTTTGGTGCGGCGCTGGCGGCCGTCGCCGTGCTGCGCGGCCTGTGCTCACCGGCGGGTGCCCTTCTGCGCAGCGGCGCCTACGACCGCTACGCGACCCCGCACGGCTTTGAGCACGACCACCGCACGGCCGCCTCACACCCGGGGCTCTACCGCGTCATGAGCGTGCTCCCCCGGGCGGGCGCGCACCGGGGCACCCCCTTCCTCATCAGCTGCGGCGGCAGCGACCAGAACTCCGCTACCACCCCGCAGCAGTCTCTGGCCCTCCACGAGAACCTCCTGGCCGCGCAGGCCGACACCATGCTGGCCGTCTTCCCCGAGGAGGGGCACGTCTTCTCCTCCCGGCAGGCACTCCTAGAGCGCCGACACCTGGAGGAGGAGTGGATGCGCAGCCACCCTCCCCACAGCCGCCCAGTCCACACAGCCCGGCCGGACCCGACAAGCCCGGGCCAGACGCACCAGCAGCAGGACGACCCGCACCCCACAGAAAGGAACTCACAGCCATGAACCACCGCACCCGCACGGACATCAGGCAGTCCGTACGCACCGTCCTGTCCTCACGGCAGCAAGGAGGGATGAGGGGGTGGCTGCCCCGCACCGGCCAGCCCTCCCCCAGGCCCCGCAACCAGGTCGAGGCCGAGCTCCTCCAGCTGCGCCGCGCCCTGGTCAAGGAGGGCAGTGAACTGTCCGGTGACATTGAGAAGGACGCCGCGCTCGTGCTCGCCGCCCGCAGACAGGGCCACCGGGTGGACCTCGTCATCGGCCGGGAGATCGCCCCGCCGGACCAGGACTGCCGGTACGTGTCCTGGGTGGAGCACAACGAGTCAGTCATCCTTACCGTGGCGCCGGTGCGCGAGCTCTACGAGGAGGTCGCCCGATGGTGAACCCGAACCGCCCCCGCGCACGGACCCGACACGCATGCGTGGTCCGGGACGTCCCGGGACGCGAGGCGGCAGCCCGGCGGCCCGCCTGGCTGCCGGTGCGCTCCCTGGCCGCTGTGCTCACGCTCCTGGCGGTCTGGACCGCCCCCGCCCTGGCACTCCAGCCCCCGCCGGGCCAGGGTCCCGCCCAGCAGCACGCTGAGAGCCCTAGCAGCCCCGGCAGCCTCGATCCTCCTGGGGAGGACCCCCTTGCCGCCCAGCAGTGGTATCTGGACTGGCGCGAGGGCACGGTCTCGCAGGAGGACGGACAGGGGGTCTCCGTCGGAGTCATGGACAGCGGGGTCGATGCCACCCACCCCGAGATCGCCTCGTCCTACGACGCTGAGCGCAGCCGGTCTTTCCTCCCCTCCGACTGCACACCGGGCAGCGAGTGCCCCGACCTCGACCCGGCGCACGACCCCTACGGCCACGGCACCGAGATCGCCGGGCTCATCACCGCCGACGTAGACGGGCACGGCATCGTGGGTGCCGCCCCCGGTGCCAGCATCGTCAGCCTCAAGGCCGGTGACGCGACAGGCCGCTTCTACGCCGAGGCCGTCGCCCAGGCCCTCAGGTACGCGGCGGACACGGGCCTGGACGTCCTTGTCCTCAGCTTTACCACCGACCCCTGGTTCCGCTACTGCCCCGACGCCCCAGGTGACACCGACCAGGAGCGCCAGGAACAGGCTCAGGACCTGGCTACCATCACCTCCGCCCTGGAGTACGCAGCCCACCACGGTGTCATCATGGTGGCTGCCGCCGGCAACGAGTCCTTCGACCTCGACCAGGGCACCGCAGACTCCTCCTCCATCGGATGGTCCGGGCAGGGCGAGCGCCCGGTCACCGACCAGTGCGTGACCATGCCCGCCCAGTCTGAGCACGTCCTCACCGTGGGCGCCCTCGACCCGGCGGGAGCCCGGACCTTCTACTCCAACGTGGGCAGCGCGGTTGACATCGCCGCGCCCGGCGGCGCACCCGTCTGGTACGACGACACCGACACACCGCACGGGCTGGAGTCCGCGATCCTCACTACCGCACCCACAGATGTCGTCCGCAGCGGGGGCACCGACGAGGAGGGGGTCTCGCTGCTGCCCGACGTGGTCTCCGACTGCGGCGAGGGGGGCCAGCGGTGCCGCTACTACTGGTACCGCAGCGGGACCTCCTTCGCCACCCCGCTGGCTGCTGCTGCGGTGGCCGTCCTCCTGTCCCAGGGTGTCCCCGCTCCACAGGCGCCAGGTCTTCTCCTCGACCTGGCCGCACCCGCAGCCTGCCCAGCCCCGGCCGACCAGGACCTGCCCTGCCGGGAGAGCCCGGACCACCCCGGACCGACCACCACCTGGTACGGCCGGGGCAGGCTGCGGCTGCCGACCGTACCGCCAGTGGGCACGGGCGACCATGACGAGGCGGACCAGACAGGCCAGCCACGTCAGCACTGAGGCGGGTAGCTCAAAAGGACGGAAAGACAGGAGACGGCCAGCTGGCGGGTCAGGAGGCCTTGCCAGGGGCTTTAGCCAGTCGCCTCTCAGCCGCCCGACCCGCCAGCCTCCTCCTGGTGGACGGCCACCACCAGCTTGAGGCGTGAGGTCACCCCGTACTTCCTCATGAGGCTGGAGACGTGGGTCTTGACCGTGGACTCCGCGACAACGAGCCTGTCGGCAATCTCCGCGTTGGAGTAGCCCTCGCACAGCAGCGTGAGCACCTCACGTTCTGCACCCGTGAGGTCCGGGCGGGCGGGCACCCGGGCCTCCCGCAGGTAGCCCTCCGAGATCAGCCGGGAGGTGGCACGGGGTGAGATCGTGGTCCCCCCGGTGCTGGCTGCACGCACGGCCTGCACGACCTCCTCCGGATCGGCGTCCTTGAGGAGGAACCCGCTGGCCTGCTGGGACAGGGCCTCAATCATGGCGGAGTCGTCGTCGAAGGAGGTCAGCACGAGGACCGCCGTGTCCGGGTACCTCGCCTTGACGCGCGCCAGCAGCTCCAAGCCGTCTACGGGGAGCATGCGTATGTCGGTGATGAGGACGTCTACCGGCATGCGGCTCATAAAGGCCAGGGCGTCAGTGGCTATGGTGAAGGTGCTGAGGACCTCGATCCCCTCCGCAGCTGAAAGGTAGGAGCGCAGGGCACCCAGCACAAACTGGTCGTCATCGACCGCGACAACCCGGATCATCTTGCCGGGGGTCCTGACAGGGGGTGGAGAACCGCTCGCAGGCATGCGACGATACTACCGTATCGTCACCGTTATCTCCGGCCCCTCGGACGTGATCGCAGTGCCTACCGCATGGTCCCGTATCTTTTCTCGGATTCCTCCAAGAGCTGCGGCGCTGGCCAGGCCCAGTTTCTTTGACACCTGGCAGCCCACCACCCGCACCCACCTGCTGCACGCAGGCCTCGCGGTGTTCCTGGTCCTGGTCGACGTACTCGACTTCACAGTCCCTCTCACACCCACCAGGCTGGGGCTCACCATCCTCAGCGCCTCCTGCCTCCCCCTGGCATCTCGCCTTCCTCTGGCAGGCTCCGCAGCAAGCCTGGCCATCACAACTGCCGCACTGGTGGTGCCAGACGAGATTGGTATTTTTGGAGTCACCGTGTGCTGGGCGCCGCTGACGCTGTTGGTCTCCCGGGGCTACCACCTTGGGGTTGTCTGGTCGATGACCGCCATCCACCTGCTCGGCACTGGCTTCCTGAGTGACCTGTACCCAACCCAAGCCCTGGCTAGGTTAGTCGTAGTCGGAGCCCCATCCATGACACTGGGTCTCACGCTGCGCCACCAGCGTCACAAGAGCGACGAGGCTGCCCGGCAGCGCCGGGAACGTCGGGGCCTCCGGCAGCGCCTGCTGGTCTCTGAGCTCCACGACACCGTGGTGCGTAACCTCACCCACGCCGTCATGCAGGCCGAGCAGGCTAAGATCGCCCGCCCCGAGGACTTAGAGCTCACCCGCGCCCTCGACTCTGTCATCGGCCCGGTACGCAGCGCCACGGGCCAGCTGCGCTACCTCCTCAGGGTTATGTCGTCCGCCTCCAGCGACGAGGCCCTGCTGCTGCTGTCCACCACCCCGCCCCGCCCTCTGGAGGAGACCCTGGCCCAGGCTGAGCAGATCCTCACCCAGCGAGACACCACCTTGGAGGTCACCGGCCTGGAGGCTCTTGACACCGCCACGATCGGCCCCGGCATGCGCCAGCAGGTCACCCGCGTCCTCGCTGAACTTATCGAGAACGCCGTCAAGTACACCAGCGTGCACGGACGCGTCACCCTCCTGCTGGAGACCGACGGCGGCACCCTGGAGTGCATGTGCACCAACACCCACGGTCCCACCCGCCATCAGCCCCCGCACAGACAGGCAGGACACCGGCACCAGGCAGAGGCAGAACAGGAGACACAGCAGGAACAGGTGGTCTCCTCCGGCCTGGGCCTGGACACCGCGCGCCGCCGCATCGAGTCGCTGGGCGGGGCGCTGACCACCACCCACACCCCGCGCCGCTGGACCACCGCCTTCAGCATCCCCCTCACACCCGCGGTCTAGAGCCCGCACCGGTCAGCAAGCAGCCCCAAGAGCAGCCACGGGCAGCCGCCGTGGTCCTTTGGGACGAGGCGAGCGGGAACTCCCGACCTTCCGCCAGCTGGCTACCCGTCAGAACCCCGGAAGGATACAGGTATCAGCCCACCCGCTACCGACACGCACTGAGGTGATCTTCATGTCCGTCCGCACCGCGCTCCCCACCGTCCTGGCCACCCTCCTCATTGGCAGCACGGCCATCCTGCCCACAACCGCCGTGGCAGCCTCACCCGACACGGGACACCAGTCCAGCGGCGGCTACGCCGCCAGAACCACCAGTATGCACACCGAACCTGCCAAGGCAGACACAACGGACATGGCAGTCACCAACGTCAAGGACAGGAACTGCTACAGCCCGCTTGGGGTCCGTATCTGCATCCTCTGACCTTCACGCCCCCACACCCCGCCCTACTTACGACCACCGCTCAGTGCCGCCCACCCAGGATGAGGCTCATGGCCTCACTCCGGGTGGCGGCACTGCGCATGCTGCCACGCACGGCGCTGGTGACCGTGCTGGAGCCCGGCTTGCGCACTCCCCGCATGGACATGCACAGGTGCTCCGCCTCCACCACCACGAGCACGCCCTGGCAGCCCAGCCGCTCCACGAGGGCGTCAGCCACCTGGGAGGTGAGCCGCTCCTGGACCTGGGGGCGGCGTGCGTAGCCGTCCACCAGGCGGGCCACTTTGGACAGCCCGGTCACGCGACCGTCCCGGTCAGGGATGTAGGCCACGTGGGCCACCCCGTGGAAAGGCAGCAGGTGGTGCTCACACACCGAGTACATGGGGATGTCGCGCACCAGGACCATCTCCTGGTGGTCGGCGTCGAAGACCGTCTCCACGTGCCGGGCTGGATCCTGGCCCAAGCCGGAAAACATCTCCGCGTAAGCGCGGGCCAGCCGCTCCGGGGTCCCGCGCAGACCCTCCCGGTCCGGATCCTCGCCGACGGCCACCAGCAGGTCGCGCACGGCCCGCATGACGCCCTGGGAGTCGTAGGCGCCCTGGGCCTGCCCGGTCACCTCACAGGCTCCGTGGTGCCGTAGTCAAGAGTCTCGTCGCTGCGCCACAGAGGGCGCTCAGCCTGCTTGACCACGGGGGCGAAGATCCTCTCCAGGTCCATCTCCAGCAGTGTCTCCCGCTCCAGGAGCTGGCTGGCCAGGTCGTCGAGCACAGCCCGGTTGCGGGTAAGGATCTCCCAGGCCTCACGGTGGGCGGCGTCCAGGAGCACCCGTACCTCCGCGTCGACGGTGGCAGCCACGTCCTCAGAGAAGTCCCGGCTGGTGGCGTTGAGCCCCAGGACGGTCTCGTTCTCCGTGGTCCCCAGCTTGACCGCCCCCACGGCGGCCGTCATGCCGTAGTCGGTGACCATCTTGCGGGCCGTGGCCGTGGCCTTCTCGATGTCGTTGGAGGCACCGGTGGTGGGGTCACGGAAGACGATCTCCTCCGCGGCCCGTCCGCCCATGGCGTAGACAAGCTGGTCCAACAGCTCGTTACGGGTAGTGGAGTACTTATCGTCACTGGGCATGACCATGGTGTACCCCAGGGCCTTGCCCCGCGGCAGGATCGTCACCTTGGTCACCGGGTCGGAGTAGGCACCCGCCGCGGCGCACAGGGCGTGGCCGGCCTCGTGGTAAGCGGTTACGCGCTTCTCGTGGTCGTTCATGACCCGGGTGCGCTTCTGGGGGCCTGCCAGCACCCGGTCGATGGCCTCGTCCAGGGCGCGGTTGTCAATGAGGTTGGCGTTGGACCGTGCGGTCAGCAGGGCCGCCTCGTTGAGGACGTTGGCCAGGTCGGCACCGGTGAAGCCTGGCGTCCTCTTGGCCACCAGCCCCAGGTCGACGTCAGGGGTCAGCGGCTTGCCCTTGGCGTGGACCGCCAGGATGGCCTCGCGTCCGCCCATGTCGGGGGCCTCGACACTGACCTGCCGGTCGAAGCGCCCGGGCCGCAGCAGGGCAGGGTCCAGCACGTCGGGGCGGTTGGTGGCAGCAATGAGGATGACGTTGGTGTTGACGTCGAAGCCGTCCATCTCCACCAGGAGCTGGTTGAGGGTCTGCTCCCGCTCGTCGTGGCCTCCCCCGGTTCCGCTGCCGCGATGACGGCCCACCGCGTCGATCTCGTCAACGAAGATGATGGCCGGCGAGTTCTCCTTGGCCTGCTCGAACAGGTCGCGTACACGGCTGGCGCCCACACCCACGAACATCTCGACGAACTCGGAGGCAGCCATAGAGAAGAACGGCACGCCCGCCTCCCCCGCCACGGCCTTGGCCAGGAGGGTCTTACCGGTCCCGGGGGGCCCGTACAGGAGGACCCCCTTAGGAATCTTAGCCCCCACGGCCCGGAACTTGTCCGGCTCGGAGAGGAACTCACGGATCTCCTCCAGCTCCTCGACCGCCTCGTCCTCCCCGGCGACGTCGTCGAAGGTGACGTCAGGCATCTCCTTGGAGCCGACCTTCGCCCGGGACCTGCCAAAGCCCATGGCACCGCCCCGGCCCCCGCTCATGCGCGTGAGCATCCACCACATGAGCCCCAGGAAGATCATGGTGGGCAGCAGGAGCTGGAGCATGGAGGACCACCAGGAGGAGGTGGGTACCACCGAGTTGAAGCCTGCTGAGGGGTCAGCACCCTGGACCAGGGAGTCCACCTGCTCCGCCTGGGCGTCGGTGAAGGTGAACTGGACCCTGTCACCCATGTTCTGCTCCGAATCACCCTGCCGCTTAGGCTGCTGGACGTAGCTCTGGGTCAGGTCCAGCTCGACGCGCTGAGTGCCGTCGATGACGGTCACCGACTCGACGATCCCGGGGTTGTCCCGCAGCAGGGCGAGGCCGTCGGAGGTGTCGATAGACCGGTAGCCACCCAGGGAGGAGGCCAGCGACCACACCAGCAGGACCACCAAAATAATGACGGGGGCGACCCACAGCAGGGGGTTGCCCAGCGCCCCACGACGCCTTCTGTCACGGCCGCCACGACCGCCCCTCTTGTTCTTCCCGCCCCGGAGGTCCGGGGTCCTTCGACCAGGCTGCTGGCCCGATTCACTCATCAGCGGTGGATCCCTTCACGTGTCTGATGCCCACACGGTAGCCGATGAGAGGCGGAGGGACCCCACCGATTCCTGTTGCGGTGCCTCACGTTCGCACACGGCGTGCAGAGGGGGTCACAACGAGCACCGCAGAACCAGCGGCGGCACCGACCTGCGGCCCCTCCACGGGAGGCGGCCGCAGGCTCTACATCGGCCCCAGCGGCAGCACCGGTATCGGCCCGGCCCTGGCCAAGAGGGTCATCGACCTGCACCACGGCCGCATCAGCGCCCAGAATACCGGTGAAGGCACCCGGTTCGAGGTCCGTCCTCCCCTGGGACGGCGACAGCGCCCCAGGCGCCGTCGCCGCCTGGCCCCAGGTACCCGGCCCCCGAGCACAGGATCATCCGAGAGGCCGACCTCCTCTAAAGGCTGCTCCAGGCTGGGCGGGCCACAAAGCTCAGATCTTTCTTGAGGAAGTTCCACATCTTTGACACGTGAACTCCCTGGCCGGCAGCTACGCCCGTGGAGTGCATGAGCATTCCGTCCCCCAGGTAGATAGCCGCGTGGTAGACGTTCCCGAATATGGTCCTCGCACCGACGCCGCCTCCCGTTACCGCATTCCGGTCCGGGTCGGAGAAGAACATGATGTCACCGCGCTCATAGTGGTTATCCACGTCCAGCCACACGTCTCCACGCGCATAGAACCAGCTGGCAAGATTATTCGCCGACCAGGCCCTGGAGGTCTCAAAACCATCACCAAAGTCGACGTAGTAGCCCACCTTGGTGTTCTGGTCGGCCACATAGGTCGTGTGCTGGTAGTCCCATCCCAGAACCGCCATGCCGACAAAGGTGGAGCACGACACCGCGTAGGGCTCCGAGGCGACCTGGTGGACCACCTGCCCCGTCAGCGGGGTGAGGCCGTTACCGTCCCACCCCAGGCGGGTACCCGCGTCGACAAAGCTCTGCCCCCGTGATATCAGGTCGTCTGCTGCCGCAGTGCTCGTACTGCGGGCAGGCTGGGTGGAGAAGCTCTGCGGCACCGCCCACTTGCCGTTGGCAAGGAGCATTGACACGTTCCCGAGCCTGCCTGAGGGCCGCGACGACTCCACGGCGTAGGTGACGCCAGCGCCGTCGCCGGCCAGCTCGTCACCCCGCGTCCAGACCGTCCCTGACGGGTTAGAGGCCTGCAGCAGGTCGTAGAGGGTGTCGTACTGCGTTGCCTCGACCGACCCCGGGGCTGCCGCAGCCGGCACCCAGGAGATAGTGGGCGAGGCGAGCAGGGCCGCTCCCAAAAAGGTGATACCGCGCCGCGAAATAGAGGTTGTCTCAGCCATGAGCCGCTGTCTCCTGTCATAGAGGTTCTGGCATCTTGCGGCCGTGACCATACCGCTACTACAGCTTCTGCCAAACAGGAGAGGCCTCATAGCGAGTGTCACATTGCTGACAACTATGAGAGCGTTCCGTCAGGCTTTCCAACACGGCCTGACCACGGGTCTTCCGCATCAACGATCCCGCTTATAGGAAACGGACCAGCGAGAACAAGAGGGTTGTCTGTCAGCACTAGGACCGTCAGCCCAACGCTTTCTGCCAGCGGTGAATTATGGGTGACCTCACCTTGTGGCACACGCTGGTTCCGCAGAATACGTTTCCATGCCACACGACCCGCCCCAGCCACACGCCCCGCAGCCCGAGAAAGGCGTGTGCCCGCACCTCTGAGAGGTGCGGGCACACGCTGTCGGCCATCAGATGGCGGTCCCAAATTGAGACCTTATTGTTGCCGTCTCCGGTGTCGTCGTCACCGTCTCCGGCGCACCAGCCTGCGGGCACCGTCCACCGTAGCCCGCAGACGCGACGCCTGAAGGCTGCGCTGACGCAGCAGCAGGAACACCGCGCCCGACGCCAGCATCACCAGAGCCACGACCCCGGCCAGAAGGCTGGAGGAGGGGAGCCCCGTACGTGCCAGCACGGAGTCTCCCTGGTCTCCCTGGCCATTCGCCTCTGCATCGGAGTCAGCACCAGGATCTGCCTGGGCCGCGGCTGCCTGCGCACCGTCCCGGGAACCTGCGTCCTCAGACTCGCCGACAGGGGCGTCATAGGAAGTCACCGCTGGGTCCTGGTCCTCCTCGGCCTCCTCCTGAGCCGTCCCGGCGTCCCCGTCCTGGGGGTCCGCTGCACCCGCGTCGTCGGCAGCCCCACCGTCCTGGCCAGCCTCAGCGTCCCCGTCCTGGGGGTCCTGCTGGACAGCCTGGTCCTGGTCCTCCTGGGCCTCGGCCTCCTCCTGAGCCGTCCCGGCGTCCCCGTCCTGGGGGTCCGCTGCACCCGCGTCGTCGGCAGCCCCACCGTCCTGGCCAGCCTCAGCGTCCTCGCCCTGACCGTCCTGCGCACCCCCGGCCTCGTCCTGGCCCTCATCCTGGGTGGCGGAGAAGACGCTGGAGGAGTCCCCCCAGCTCGGACGGG
Organism: Actinomyces sp. 2119; assembly: GCF_003591215.1. Lineage (NCBI taxonomy): Bacteria > Bacillati > Actinomycetota > Actinomycetes > Actinomycetales > Actinomycetaceae > Actinomyces > Actinomyces sp. 2119. The sequence goes on along the minus strand of NZ_QYRR01000005.1, from coordinate 259,327 downwards.
CCACGAAGCTCAGGTCCGCCTCAAGGCTGGCCCAGAACTGGGTGACCACGACGCCGCTGTCGGCAGACGGACCGGTGGAGTGGATCAGCTGGTTGTCACCGAGGTAGATCGCCGTGTGGTACACGTTACCGAAGAAGACGTCATCCGCCTGGACGGAGTCAGACTGCCCCCGGGGGTCCTGCTCGGAGAAGAAGAGGACGTCACCGGGCTCGTAGCCGCCCTCGCTGCCCAGCCACACGTCACCGTTGGCATAGAACCAGCTGGCAAGGTTGTTCGCCGACCAGAAGCCCTTGTCCTCAAGGACGCCGCCGAAGTCGACGCCGTAGCCGACCTGTGAGTTCTCGTCAGCCACGTAGGTGGTGTGGGAGTAGTCCCAGCCTGCCAGCGCCATTCCGACGAAGGAAGAGCAGGTCACCGCGTAGGGCCGACTCATCGTGGAGTGGACGACCTCACCGGACAGCGGCGTGAGTCGGCTGCTGTCCCACACCAGGTCGTCCCCCGCCTCGGCAAAGGTCCTGGCACGGGACAGCAGGTCCTCCACCGCCTCGGGGTCCGGCGAGGTGCTGGGAGAGGTGGCCAGTCCCTGCGGGACCGCGTACTGGCCGTCGCTCAGGGAGACGGCGATGCCACCCAGCGCTCCCTCAGGAAGAGTGCTGGTGATCTGGAAGGTCATCCCAGAACCGTCACCGGCCTCCTCGTCTCCGTCGGTGACGACAGTGCCGGACAGCCCGGAGGCCGCCTTCATGTCGGCAACCGTGTCAAAATGTGTGGCAGTGGATGTCGTCTGCCCGAGCGGCCCGGCCCCGGCAGCGGCAAGCGCCGGGGATCCCAGGCCAAGAGCGACGACAAGGGCTCCAAGGGCTCCGGCTAGGGGCCGGAGCACCGGTCTCATGAGTGGCAAGATCTCTTCTTCCTGTGGGGTTCGGGGACAGCTCGTAGAAGACGGCACGCTGCAGACCTGAGCCCCCGCACCCGCCCGCGGGACGAGCATCCGAGGAGGATCAGACCTCAGGCGCCGTAGACCTCCGGACGCAACGTACCAATTACGGAGAGATTACGGTAGTTCTCAGCGTAGTCCAGCCCGTAACCGACGACGAACTCGGTGGGGATGTCGAAACCGACGTACTTGACCCCCACCTCGACCTTGGCCGCCCCAGGTTTGCGCAGGACACTGGCGATCTCGACCGAACTTGCCCCCCGCGATGAGAGGTTGCCCACAAGCCATGACAGGGTGAGGCCCGAGTCGATGATGTCCTCGACGATGAGGACGTCGCGACCGGTGATGTCGGAGTCCAGGTCCTTGAGGATGCGGACCACCCCGGAGGAACGGGTCCCGGACCCGTAGGAGGACACCGCCATCCAGTCCATGGGCACCGATCGGTGCAGCCGACGGGACAGGTCCGCCATGGCGTAGACAGCGCCCTTGAGGACGCCGACAAGCAGGAGATCCCGTCCCTCGTAGTCCGCGTCAATCTGAGCAGCCATCTCGTCAAGGCGGCGCCCGATCTGTTCCTCGGTGAGCAGGACCTGCTGGAGCTTGCCCCCCATGTCCGTGACGTCCATTGGCATCGCCTTCCTCATGGCAGGTAGCCGGTCAGGGCAGGTACCGGCCTGTGTCGCGCCAAGCCTGCCACAGGCCGCAGCCGCAGCGCCCCACGGCACACGCCGCCACGGCCTCCTGGCAGACGCTCCTGCGACGTGTGACGTCAGCCCTGGCAGCCACACCCGGCCAGAGGCACCATGAGGTGCTCATCGAGCGCAGCCCTGGCCGCCGTCAGCCCGCCCTCGGCAAACCCGTCCACCACGACCGCGAAGGCCAGGAGCCGCCCGTCGGCGGTGGTCACCACCCCCGACAGCGAGACCGTCTGGTCCAGGGAGCCGGTCTTGGCCCGCACCGTCCCCGCCGCAGCCGTGTCTAGGAAGCGGTCGTCCAGAGTCCCGTCCAGAGCACCCACAGGCAGGGCCGCCAAAAGGCTGCGCCCGACCTCCCCACCCTGGTCACCGGCTGCCCGGCCGACAACCTGTGCCAGCAGGCGGGCGGGAACCTTGTTCCCCTTGGCCAGGCCGGAGGAGTCCAGGAGGGTCACGCCAGCAGTGTCAAAACCGTCCTGGCCCAGCTGGGCCAGGACCGCCCGCGCGGCACCCTCAAAATCGGCGCTCTCTCCCGCTGCGGCCGCGACCAGGTGCCCCTGGACCTCGGTCATGGAGTTGTCAGAGGTACGCAGCGACAGGGACAGGACGTCCGCCAGCGGCGCCGAGCTGACCGAGGCCACGGTCGCGGCGGAGTCCGCGGCCGCGGCCCGGGTGATGCTGCCCTGCACGCTGACCCCGGCCTCTCTCAGGTGGTCCGCAAAGGTCTGGGCGGCGTGAAGAGCCGGGTCGGAGGGATAGCCCCCCTGACCGTGGTAGGCGGACACGTCCACCATGATTGGCTGCACCCCCGACACCCACGCCTCGTTGCCTGCCTCCCATGCCTCGTTCCAGGTCGGCCCGCTGAAGAGAGTGTCGTCCAGGCGCAGGGAGACACCAGTGACCCCCTGGCTCCTGAGAGCCTCCGCTGTCTGACGGGCCAGATCTCCCAGGCCTGCCCGTCCCGCCGTCGCCGTGGGGTCCCCCTCGTCAGCGGCGAGCAGGACATCCCCCCCACCCACAAGAGTCAAGGTCTCACCGTCAAGGACCGTCGAGGTCTCCAGGGCGTGCTCCGGCCCCAGGAGGGACAGGGCGGCCCACGCGGTGAGCAGCTTGTTGGAGGACGCAGGCGTCAGGGCAGTACCAGCACGGTGGTCGAGGATCTCCTCACCGGTGACGACGTCGATGACGGAGGCGCTGACACTGGCCTCCTCCAGCGCCTCGTCCTCCTCAAGTGCCCGGACCAGGAGGTCCAGGGCGGCTGCCTGCGGGACAGGCACGTCCTCGGGCAGGGGGGAGGGTTGGGACACCGTGGCCTGCGGCGAGGCCACTTGGGGGAAGGGCTGGGGGGTGATGTCCTCGGCCGCGGCGGTGACGGGGCCAGGCACCAGGTCGAGGGCGTCGGCCAGCCCGTAGTAACCACCGGCAACAAGGAGAGTCGCCGCCGTCAGAGCAGCGATCTGGGCCTTGCGCATGTGTTCTCCGTTCATCCTCAGGTGCCGTCGAGCCACGGCAGGAGCGCACCCGCCGCTGTCAGGCAACTACCTGCCAGCGGCTCAACCAGGGCCGGTCCCACAACCAGGCACCAGCCAGGCTACCGGACGCGATGACCGGGAGAGCAGACGGCTCCCGGAGAGACCGGCCAGCGGCGACCGCCAGGACGGCTCATGACAGCCCAGGACAGCCGAAGATGAGGCCTGTGGCTGCTGTCGCCAGGGCCGACTGTGGGCCACACTAGTGCCGTTGAGACCCCACCAGCCGGGACGGGACCGCACCCCGACGTCGTGCCTAGGGCACTTTTCGGGCTGGAAGACACGCAAAGGAGGCTCCCGTGGAGTTCGACGTCACCATCGAGATCCCCAAGGGAAACCGCAACAAGTACGAGATCGACCACGAGACCGGCCGGATCAGGCTGGACCGGATGCTCTTCACCTCGACGCGCTATCCCGACGACTACGGCTTCATTGACGACACGCTCGGAGAGGACGGCGACCCCCTGGACGCGCTGGTGCTCCTGGAGGAGCCCACCTTCCCTGGCTGCGTCATCCGCTGCCGGGCACTGGGAATGTTCCGCATGCGCGACGAGAAAGGCGGGGACGACAAGGTCCTGTGCGTACCCAGCGCGGACCAGCGCGCATCCTGGCGCACAGACATCGAGGACGTCAGCGAGTTCCACCGCCTGGAGATCCAGCACTTCTTCGAGGTCTACAAGGACCTGGAGCCAGGCAAGTCGGTGGAGGGAGCCCACTGGGTCGGGCGCGAGGAGGCGGAGGAGGAGATCCGCGTCTCCTACCAGCGCGAGGCCGAGCGAGTCGCGCGCGAGAGCTGACGGGGGACCTGGCTCCGCCTCTGCGCTCCACCTCGGCAGCAAGGCCGCGAGCCAGGCAATCCAGACAACGAAAACGTCAGAGGACAACGCGGTGGAGTGTTGTCCTCTGACGTTTTCGTTGCGCTTTGTACTTGTACTTGTTGCGCAAGCTTGCCACGCAGGCCGCGTACGCCGTCAGGGCCGGACGGCGTAGGGCATAGCCCCGGAATAGCGCATCGCGGTGATCCGCACCGTGTACCCGAAGGTCGGCGCCTCGATCATCATGCCGTCACCGAGGTAGATGGCGACGTGGTAGATGCCCGACTGGGTCCCATTGGAGGACCAGAACACCAGGTCCCCCGGCTGGGCGCCGGACAGGGGCACCTGCGCTCCCTGGCCGTACTGGACCCGAGAGGAGTGGGTGAGGTATATGCCAGCCTCGCGGTAGGACATCATGGTCAGTCCCGAGCAGTCCAGGCCCGAGCGCGACTCCCCGCCCCACACGTACGGGGTCCCGATGTAGCTCCTGGCAGCGGCAATCGCAGTGGTCGCACCGGAGCCTGAGGATGTTGCAGGTGCAGCGGGCGCCTCCTGGGCAGGCGCAGGCTCCTGGGCGGGCGCCTCCTGGGCAGGCGCAGGCTCCTCAGCCGACTCCTCCTGGGCCGGCGCAGGCTCCTCAGCAGGCGCCTCCAGGGCAGGCTCCTCCTGGGCCGACGCAGGCTCCTCAGCAGGCGCCTCCAGGGCAGGCTCCTCCTGGGTCGGCGCAGGCTCTTCAGCCGACTCCTCCTGAGCGGGCTCCTCCTGGGCAGCCTCGCCATCCTCGGCCGCCATCTCGTCCTCAGGCTGCGGCTGCGCAGACTCCTGCACTGGCGGCTCAGAGGCCTCATCAGCAGCCTGCCCCTCGGAGCCCTCGCCCTCCTCAGAGGGCTGGGCCTCCTCCTGGGTCACACCAAGGGCTTCCCTGGCCGCCTCTTCCTCGCTCTGCCTGCGCTGCTCCTCCAGCTGGTCCTGGTACTGCGTCTCCAGCTCAACGGTAGTGCTGCGCTGGGTGGCCAGCTGCTCAATGAGGACAGCACGCTGGTCCTGGGCCTGTGTGACCGCGGTCTGGGCGGCCGTGGCAGCGGCATCGGCCGTCGTCTTGGCCTCCTGCGCGTTCTGGGCCGCAGTCTCCTTGGTAGTGAGCCTGCTGTCAGCAAGGTCCTTCTTGGACTCGGCCACAGCCTGGTTCGCCTCGACCTCCTGGACCTTGGCGTCGGTGGTCTCCCCCACGCGCGTCAACGCCGCACCGGCGTCAGCGAGGTCAGACAGTGACTCGCTGGTCAGGTAGGGCGTCAGGGCTGTCAGAGCGGTGCCGCCCTCCTGGTAGGTCTGCACGACGACGGACCCGAGCTCGGAGCGCGCCTCCTCAGTCTCCTGCACAGCAGCCTCGGCGTCCTCCTGCGCCTGCTGCGCCTGTGAGGTGGCCGTAGCCAGCTCGTCCACCGCCACAAGGTAGTCCTCGTTGGCAGCCTGGGCATTGACCTGGGCCGCCTCCAGGTTGGCGCTCAGCTCGACGAGGGCCTCCTCCAGGTCCTCGATAGATGCTGACGTCGTCGTCTCAGCGGCCCTGGCGTCGTCAATGTCCTCCTGGTCCACGGGGTCGGCGTACGAGGCGGGCGTCAGGGTGCACGCCAGCGCCAAGGCGGCGGCAGCCGCCAGGCCGCGCCCCCATCGGTTCTGGTACTTCAGGCTCACGAAGGTCTCCGTCGTCAGGCAGTTGTCACGGGTCAGCAGGGTGCTGGTCCGCCCGCGCTGCGGGTCACTGCGGGTCTTGGTATCGCCACATTAGTCGCTCGCGTTCATTCTGGAAACACTGCCCACATCATTCACATCAACAACTTACACCTCTGTCATTTCAGGCATTCCCCGCTATGACGCGGATCGACAGCGCTGAGACCGACGAGCGGCTTTTGTGATATCTCTCTCACTAAGGGTGGGTGAAGGGCGGCGCAGGGCGCGAGAAGGGGTGCCGTCCCCTCCTGAGCCGCCGCCCGGCGCTACGCACCGACCACCCCGGACGCAGTCCTCACCGAGTTACTCCGGGTACTCCAGGGACTCCGGTTACTCCGCGCCACTCCGGGCTACTCCGGGCCACTCCGCCCCCTCCCGGGCGCCGTCGGCCGTTGTCGACGACGCCAGCGTGGCCGACGCCCGGCCGATCCCCCTCCCGGACGCTGCGGACCCCGCAGCCTCACACTCGCGCCGCACCTCACGGACCGGTAGAGTGCGCACCATGTCCTGCACCCAGCACCAGACCGGGACCCGGCTCCAGGCGGGGGACAGCACCCGTCGAATGCGCCGCTGACGCGTACGCCAGCCCGCACGCGTCACCCCGCCCCTGCCCACCCTGGTGACAGCAGAGGACGCAGGACACCTTCCCGCACCACGCACCGCCAGCGTCAGGAACCGGTCAGGCAGTTGGCTCGCGCCCGGTCCGCCCCGGCCTGAGGCGGTCGGAGGACGGCAGCCTGAGGACGACCGAGGTCCACGGGCCGCAGGTGCACAAGGTCCAGGTCGTTCCAGCGCTCCCCCGGTCACCGCCGCCTCCAAGGAGCACCCCTATGCCAGAACCGACGTCCACCCAGACCAGCCCCACCACTGCTGAGCCCCCCAGTCCCGGCAGCCCGCACGGGTGGCGGTTCGAGACCAAGCAGGTCCAGGCAGGCCACGACCCCAGGTCGGACAGCACCCGCTCCCGGGCCATCCCCATCTACCAGACCACCTCCTACGTCTTCGACTCCGCCGAGCAGGCCGCCGCGCGCTTTGCGCTGGCCGACCTGGGCCCTATCTACACCCGGCTGAACAACCCGACCAACGAGATCGTCGAGAACCGCATCGCCGCCCTGGAGGGGGGCGCAGGAGCGCTGCTGACCGCCTCCGGGCAGGCAGCCCAGACCCTGACCTTCCTGACCCTGGGAGGCGCGGGCAGCAATATCGTGGCCTCCCCCTCCCTGTACGGGGGCACCACCAACCTGCTGGCCCACTCCCTACCCCGGCTCGGCATCGAGACACGCTTCGTGGACGACCCTGCCGACCCCCAGGCGTGGTCCTCCCAGGCCGACAAGCGCACCATCGCCTTCTTCGGGGAGACGATCCCCAACCCCCGCGGTGACATCCTCGACATCGAACCGGTGGCCGCAGCGGCCCACGCCCAGGGCATCCCTCTGGTCGTGGACAACACGGTGGCCTCACCGTTCCTGACCCGCCCCATCGAGTGGGGCGCCGACATCGTCGTGGCCTCAGCCACCAAGTTTCTGGGAGGGCACGGCTCGTCGGTAGCCGGGGTCATCGTGGACTCGGGGAACTTCGACTTCGCGGCTGCGCCGCAGCGCTTCCCCGGGTTCAACACGCCCGACGAGTCCTACCACGGCCTGGTCTACGCCCGGGACCTAGGTGTGGGCAGCCCCCTGGGAGCCAACCTGGCCTTTGTCCTCAAGGCCCGCACCCAGGGGCAGCGGGACCTGGGCTTCCCTCTGGCCCCGCACTCGGCCTTCCTCATCGCCCAGGGCATCGAGACCCTCTCCCTGCGCATGGAGCGCCACGTGGACAACGCCCTGGCTGTGGCCACCTGGCTGGAGGCGCGCGACGACGTCGCCGACGTGCGCTACTCGGGCCTGGCCTCCAGCCCCTACTACCACCTGCACCGCAAGTACTGTCCGCGGGGCGCGGGAGCGGTCTTGGCCTTCGACCTGCCGGGGGGCCGACAGGCCGGGGCCGCCTTTATCGACGCCCTGCGGCTGTTCTCCAACCTGGCCAACATCGGTGACGTGCGATCCCTGGCGGTCCACCCGGCCACCACCACCCACTCCCAGCTAGACGACGCGGGGCTGGCCGCCTCGGGGATCGGTGCCGGCACGGTGCGCCTGAGTGTCGGTATCGAGCACATCGACGACATCCTGGCGGACCTGGAGCGCGGCCTGGCTGCCGCCTCAGGAGGCCAGCCGTGAGCCTCCCGGGCACGCATGACCCGGGCACGGACCAGGCGCCCCGCCCCTCCCCCACGCTCATCAGCGACACCGAGGAGGCTCCCGCCTACGGCGTGGGCACAGCCTCCTCCAAGCTGGTGGACCGCGAGGCAGGCTCCCCCACCGGGGCGTGGAGGCCCGGCAACGACCCGGGACGCCGACGCTTCCTGGAGATCGGGAACATGCCCCTGGAGTCCGGCGAGGTCCTACCGGACACCACGCTGGCCTTCGAGACCTGGGGGCGCCTGTCCGAGCAGCGCGACAACGCCGTCCTGGTGCTGCACGCTCTGACCGGGGACTCCCACGTCACCGGTGAGGCAGGACCCGGGCACCCCACCCCCGGGTGGTGGCCCGGCGTCGTCGGCCCGGGCAGGGCCATCGACACGCAGAGGTACTTCGTCGTGGCCGCCAACATCCTGGGCGGGTGCCAGGGCTCGACCGGGCCGTCCTCCCTCGCGCCGGACGGCCGCCCGTGGGGGTCACGCTTCCCCTGGCTGACCACCCGCGACGCCGTGGAGGCCGAGACCCGCCTGGCTGACGCGCTGGGGATCGAGGCCTTCCACCTGGTGGTCGGCGCCTCCCTGGGAGGGCACCGAGCCCTCGAGTGGGCCGTGAGTCACCCGCACCGGGTACGCAACCTGGCACTGGTAGCCACCGGGGCCTCCACCACCGCCGACCAGCTGGCCTGGTGCCACCTCCAGGAGCTGGCGATCGTGGGGGACCCCTACTTCCTTGATGGCGACTACTACTCCCACCCGGTGGGGCCCGTGCGAGGCCTGGCGCTGGCGCGGGCGCTGGCCCACACCACCTACCGCTCGGCCGCCGAGCTGGACCAGCGCTTCGGCCGGGCGCACCAAGGGGAGGAGGACCCGGCAGTGGGCGGCCGCTACCAGGTGGAGTCCTACCTGGACTACCACGCGGGCAAACTGTTGGCCCGTTTTGACGCTAACACCTATCTTATTGTCACCCACTCCATGATGGTCCACGACGTCGGGACCGGGCGCGGGGGGATCCAGGCCGCCCTGGGGCGGGTCACCGCCCGCACCCTGGTGGTGGACGTGGACTCTGACCGCCTGTTCCTGCCCGCCCAGGCCCAGGAGCTGGCTGACGGCGTACCGGACGCCAGAAGGCGCACCGTGGCCTCCGTCCACGGCCACGACGGGTTCCTCATCGAGACCGACCAGATGGAGGCGATCCTGCGGGAGTTCCTGGAGGACCCGGAGGCCTAACCAGAGGAGCAGGAGGCGGACCCACCTCTGCCACGGCTCGGCACCCCGTCGCAGGAGCACATTTCTCTCCCATGTGAGAAAAGTGTTGCGCTAGACGACATTGACACATTTGTCACGGCTCGATAACGTGGTGGTGGCACGCCACCACGGAACTAGCGGAGCAAGAGCCTTGGCAGAGAACAGGCAGAAGACAGCGATCGGGAAAGTGCTGGAGCGCACCAGGACCGCACGCCTCACGCTGGACCTGGAGAACGACTCCACCAAGGCAGTCACGCTCAGCCAAGACCTGTCGGACTCGTGGACGTCTCCCCGGGCGACCGACTACGAGGAGATCCTCTTCGAGATCGTCAACACCATGCGCTCTGCCTGGTCCAACCTGGAGCTCACGCTGGAGGAGGCCTTTGACGGCCAGCCCGACGAGGTTGAGGAGGACGATCCCAGGGCTAAGTGGGACTAGGAATAAGTGGAGCTAGGAATAAGTGGGACTAGGAAGTTAGGACTAGCGGGCACCGCAGCCCTGCCCGGCACGCACCAGCAGCCCGGACAGCGGTACCACGACGAGCAGAGGACAGCCAGTGGCCTACATCTACCTTTTTATCAGCCAGTCCGCTATTGATACCCGCACCCAGGCTGCGGTGTCGGCCGCCCAGGTCGAGGAGGACGTGGTCGCGGCGAGCCTCGGCGGGCTCAGCACCGGGCTGTCCTCCATCCCGCACCCGGTCACGCAGGCAACGGGTGTGGCGATCTCCCTGGCCTCTCCCGTCATGACGGAGGAGGTGGGTGCGGTGGACCTCTCAGGGGAGGACTACGCCACCGGCCACGAGTGGATGAGCGCCCACCACACCATCGACACCGCCTCGGTCCTGACCAGCACCGAGCACAGCAGACAGCTCCAGAAGTGGCTGGAGGACGCCTCCATCCCCGAGGTCACCCTCGAGAACGCCCTCGCCGCAGGCGTCCAGGACGGACAGCACAGTGCCAGCCACTGACAGCACCGCAGGCACTGGCAGCAGCCCGGCAGGTGTCGGCATCAGCGGCGCCAACCCAGCAGGTACCGGCGCCCCCGCAGGCACCTGGGCACGCGACATCCTGGGTCCCGGCTTCCAGGCCCGCACCCTGGAGCTGGCACCGGACACCGAGGACGACGGCGCGGTGGCCACCCTGGTGCGGCACGTCCCCGCCGAGGACCCGCACGCCCTGCCCGGCACCCCCACAGCCCCCGTCTTCGCCTACCTCTACCTCCACGGCTGGAACGACTACTTCTTCCAGACCCACCTGGCCCGGGAGGTCTCTGCCCTGGGCGGGGCCTTCTACGCCCTGGACCTGCGCCGCTACGGCCGCTCCTGGCGCGAGGGGCAGATGCACGGGTGGTGCACCTCCCTGCTCGACTACGACGAGGAGCTGGGGCTGGCCCTCAAGATCATCCGCTCCGGGCACGACCTACGCCCCGGGCCGGGCGGGGGCGGAGGCCGTGACGGCCGGGCTGCCGCCCCGGCCAGCCGCCGGGAGCAGGACCACTGGGACCGCGCTGTCCAGAGCACCCCTGTGGTCCTCAACGGCCACTCCACCGGAGGCCTGACTGCCGCCCTGTGGGCGCACCGTCACCCCGGCGTCCTGTCCGGCCTAGCGCTCACCTCCCCCTGGCTGGAGACGTGGGGCGGGCATCCCACCCGCACCCTGGGTCGGCCGGTGATACGCACCCTGGCACGTGTGAGCCCACGCATGGAGCTGCCCACCGGCACCATCAGCCCCTCTGATGTGTTCTACGTGGCCGACGGCTGGAACGACGAACGCGACGGGGCGCTGCCGGACCCCTCCTGGGCGCAGGACCCCTACGCCACCGGCTGGGACCTCAACCCCGCCTGGGTCCTGCGTCCCTGGGCTCCGGTGCGACCCGGCTGGCTCCTGGCGGTCCTGAACGGCCAGGCCCGCGTGGCCCAGGGCCTGGACATCGACTGCCCCGTGCTGTCGATGGCCTCGGCCCGTAGCCGGGTGAGCCTGGGCTGGACGCCGCAGGCACGTCACGCCGACACCATCATCGACGCCCAGGCCGCCGCCCGGAACTCTGTAAGACTGGGCAACCTGGTAACCATCACCCGTTTTGCGGGCGGTGTCCACGACCTCACCCTCTCCGAGCCGCCCGTGCGTGAGCGGGTCTTCTCCACGCTGGGGCGCTGGCTCACGTCGTACGCCCTGCACACTGCGCACCCGAACCATTGAGAGCAACCTGGTCCTCACAGGACACCGAGTCCTCGTAAAGTACTGGCACGTCAGTCGTTCTGTGAGCGTCCTGCGAGGATGCGGCAGACCTCGCGTGCAGGCTACGATGACCGACGGGAGCCCTGCCAAGGGCGTGCCGGAACCACGTCACGACGGCGACCGGCGCAGGTCCTCACGCAGGTCCCCGAGCTGACGGCCACGCACGCCCAGCCTCCACACGCGCCACCCGTCGGCGTCGTCCACGCCCTGGGCGGCATTGGCGGCAGAGGTGGGGTCAGAGAAGGTACGACCGTCCACCAGGGTGATGATGCCTCCGGCAGACAGGACAGCCTCGTGGTAAATGCCCCGACGCAGCCCCTGCCAGATGATACGCGTGGGACCCTCCAGGTGACGCGCGATCGCCGCCAGGTCTGCGGCATCCTGTGCCGCCACCTCCGGGGTAGGGCGAGTGACCGCCTCCGCCTCGGCCTGGGCCGCCGCACGGCCCGGCGGGCTGACGGGCCAGGCCTGAGCCAGGTGCGCCGCCTCCGTGTCGTCCTGGGGCGGGGTGGAGACCGAGGGCGGCGTCAACGGCTGCACCGGTGCCTGCTCCTCACCGTCACCTGCGTGCCGGGAGGCCCCCGGTGCTGCCGCGTGCTGCCCGACGGCAGCACCATCCCACCCGGAGGAGCCCGGCGTACGGGTCCCCGCCACCGTGTCCCGCAAGCGGTGGCCGCGGGCGCGGGAGGCAAGCTCCTCGGCCTCCTCCTGGAGCCCCTGGGCGCCGTCGCGCACACCAGCCGTGCCCGCTACCGGCGTGGAGTCCGCTGCACCTGCTGTACCTGTCTGCGTCCCGGCTGTCTGCTCCTCAGCCACAGCCTCCGCGCGGAAGTAGTCTGCTGGCGGGGCCGACCCCTGGCCAGGATCAGCGGGCTGCCGCGGGGCGACGACCTCGATGGAGCCCGTGACCGGCTGGGGCCTGGCCTGCTGCGCCTGCGCAGCCCTGGTACCGGGACCGGTCAGGCCAGGGCGCTGAGGACGAGCCACCAGCAGCGGGCCGCCACCGCTCAGGTCGCTCATCCGGACCTGCTCAATGACCACGACCACCCGGGACTCGTCTACGACCCGGGTGTCAACCTCGTAGAGCTCGACCCCCGAGCCCATCAGCACCGACATGCTGGAGCGGACGTCAGGCGCCAGGGACGCCGCCAGCAGCGTCAGGCGCGGGCCGGACTCTACCTGGGAGGGCATGGCCTCGCGGAACTCGTTCCAGTCCTCCCGGAAGGCCGCCAGCCCGCCGGCGTAGCGGCTGGCCAGCTCACGCCGCCCGGCGGCCGCGGCTGCCGTCAGACGGGACATCGCCGACATCAGGCCCGCGGCGTCAACCGCGCTGAGGACCTCTACCAGGACCACCTGACCGGTCGCGTCCAGGGCGGTCAGGCTCTGCCCGTGGTCCACCTCGCTCCACCCCAGGGGAAACAAGGGTCGACGCAGCACGTCGACAACCTGGCGCTGGATGGCGGCAAGGCCGCGAGCCCGGGTCTCAGCATCCGTGGGGCGGCCGAGCCGTACCGGGAGGAGGTGGTTGCCATCGAGCTCGTACATGGCCATAGAAGGTCTGCCTTTCCTCGTCGTCGTGCCCGGCCCTCCGTCATGCGGAAGGCACCTGGCACGCCCCAGATGACCTGGGTCCCGGCAAAGAATCCTCTCGCGCGAGACGGAGGACCGTGTCCGGGGCGTTATTCCATCCTCTCACGCCCGTGGACATGTTCCGGGGATTCTCGGGTGGGCGCCGCCCGCCTGTCTGTGTCGCCGTCCCGGCGACCCGGTGACGCAGCACCACGACGGCGATCTGACTGTAACACTGACCGTGGCAGGTCAGGGGGCGGCAGGAGGCTTGCAGGCAGCACCACGGCCAGGAGCCGACGCCACCTCCCCGCAGCACTGCGCAGCCCGGCACTGGCGGTGCTGAGCCTCTCGTCGGCCTCCCGCCTCCCAAGAGCCTCGTGAGCAGGCTCAGCCTCCTGCCGGGTCGGGGGGCCGTAACGCTCCGCGACAGCCCCGGCAGCCAGTCGGGGGACCGCCTCCCGCGCCCGCCTGAGCAGGTCCCCGGTGTCCGGGTCCGCACCCTGCGGCTGCCGGGTAGGGGAGGATAGGACCGCCACGAGCCGCTCAGCCACGGCCTCGTGCGTGCGCGCCCTGCCCACCGGCGCCCGGCTCAGGAGCCGCAGGTCGGTTCCTAGCGCCACCAGCTCCTCCCAGGCCGCTGCCGCAGGGTCCCGGCCTGAGCTCACCCGCCGACGACGTCGGCGCCCGGCTACCGCACGTAGCAGCCCCGGAGCCAGGAGGCAGGCAAGAAGCACCGCGAGCACCACCACGGCGCTCCAGCGCGACGCCGACGTAGCCGACGCGCGCACCCCCGCCTGCGGCGCGGAGGCGCCCTGGGCCTCGGCAGCCGAGGGCGTCCCCGGCTGGGAGGCGGGCTGGCCCGGGGTGGGCTCGGCCGGGGAGGACGTGGGAGGCGCGGACACGGCGTCCTGGCCCTGCTGGTCCGCCTCCACGCCCGACCCACCGGGCGTGGGCTCGAAGGCGACCCACCCCTCCTCCTCCACCCACACCTCGGGCCAGGCGTGGAGCTGGTCGCCCCTGACCTGCGTCCACCGGCCCGGTCCCGCAGCAGCAGAGGCGTAGCCCACGGCGATGCGTGTGGGCAGGCCCAGCGACCGGGCCATGACGGTGAAGGCGGAGGCATAGTGGACGCAGTAGCCACGACGCTCCTGGAGGAAGGTCGCCACGGTTTCCATGGCTGAGCCCCCCTCAGCGCCCTCGCCGCTATCTCCGCCAGAACCTCCGCCAGAACCGTCGTCTGTGCCGTCTGTGCCACCGGGGGCCGACTCGTCGTAGACGAAGCCCTCCCCCCGCAGCCAGGATGCCAGCGCCGCCGCCCGGGAGGCGGCGTCCTCACCGGCACCGGCCTGAGCCACCGCCTCACGCGCTGCCTGGGCGGCCGCGACCGGGGTGTCCTCAGGGAGACGGGTGTAGCGCTCCAGCACGTCCCAGGACGCGGCGAAGGCGACAGGCACCTGCGCCGCCGGGTGCCCAGAGGCGTCAGCGACGGCGTTCCAGCCCACAAGCGTGTAGGCCGTCCCCGACCCCAGGGTGGTACCGACGCCTGTGGCCGTGGAGGTCCCCTCAACCCAGCGCCACGCCTCCAGATCAGCCTCCAAGTCAGCCTCGACGTCAGGATCGGCGTCAGGATCGGCGTCGAGGTCCAAGCCCGCCCCGCTACCCGTGGGAGACGGGGACGGCGCACTCTCCTGCCCCTCGGGGCTCTCCTCCACACCGGTGCTGACGTCCTCACCGGCTCCGACCACCAGGGCCGTGGACTGGAGGACAGGCAGGTGGTCGGTGCGCAGGTCCTGCACGCGCACCTGTAGCGCCGTGACCGCACCGGCGCCGTCCCCCGCGGTACCGACCAGGTGGTCCAGGTCTGAGCCGCTCAGCCCGGAACGAGCCACGGCCCCTCCCGCTGTCAGGGCTCCCTCTCCAGAGGAGTCCTGGAGCCGGGAGACCTGCGTGGGGCCGGGGCTGCGCTCCGGCTGCCAGGAGGTCCCCTCCAGGTCGGCGACAACGGCGAGGGGCAGTCTCAGGCTGGTGCCCGTCTCCAGGTCACCCGTGTAGGACAGGACCGTGGTCCCCGGGCCTCGAAGCAGGTCCCGGGACAGGGTCAGCCCCAGCTCTGGCTCACTCGTCCGCGCCCTCACCGGTGCCCACACCTGCTCCGTCACCACGGGAACCGCCCCCGTCAGGGCGATGGACACGACCACGGCAACCGCCCCCATGACCAGGCAGAGCCTGCTCCGTGCCGCGCTGGGGCCGTGGGAGGCTCCCGGGTCGTGGCTGCGTGAGGGCCAGTAGCGCTCGGGGGCGGAGGTGACCACCAGGGCGGTCAGGCACAGCGCCACGCCCACGAGGCACAGCCGTGGCGGCTCCTGGCCCCTGACCACCACGGGCACAAGGAGGGCAGCGGCTGGAACCAGCCCGGTCAGCCCGACGACGTCGGCCCCGCCCGCTGACACGAGAGCACAGGCCCACGACAGCAGCAGGCAGACGATGAGGAGCCCCGAGCCCAGGGTCGCAGAGACCTCCAGGGGTGGTACGCCTGTGGCCAGCTCCTGACCTGCCAGACGCGCCGCCCCGACCGGGTCGTGCCACCACACTGCCGCACGCGACCACCCTAGGACGGCAGTCAGCACGCAGGCCGCCGACACCAGCCCCACCACCAGTCCCAGGGCCGGGCGGGAGGGCCGAAGGCCGCGCGCCACCCCCGGGACCACCACGGCCGAGGCG
Organism: Actinomyces sp. 2119; assembly: GCF_003591215.1. Taxonomy (NCBI): domain Bacteria; kingdom Bacillati; phylum Actinomycetota; class Actinomycetes; order Actinomycetales; family Actinomycetaceae; genus Actinomyces; species Actinomyces sp. 2119. The sequence continues at coordinate 243,608 of NZ_QYRR01000005.1, read as the reverse complement.
GTCACGGCTAGGACCTGGTACTGCCAGGCGCCCGGGAGCAGCACCGGCTCGACCGCACGCGCCCCGAGCCACCACAGTGTGGTGACAAGGAGCGCCGCCAGGAGCGGCTGCCAGCGAGCAGGCTCGGTCAGGACACGGGTCGCAGGGTTGAGCGGGCGCAGCCGGGCCGCAGGGCGCACGGGCTGCACACCTGCCCTGCCACGTCCCGGCCTGGACCTCACCTGCCGCCTCCCTCCTGGACGGCGGGCACACGCAGCACCTGCCAGCCCTGCGGGACCTCGCCGACAGCCCCGCAGGCCGCCGGCTCCTGCCCACCGCCCGCCGTGCCGCCGACAAGAACCAGGGTCCCGTGCACGGAAGGGTCCAGGAACGAGTAGCCGACACCGCTGCTGCGGTCACCACCGGCAGAGCCCTGCCTGCCTTCCTGCGCCCCGGGAGAGGCAACCGCCTGGACGACGACGTCGACGGCGAGGCCTGCCCGGAGCCCGGCCTGGACGCCCTGCTCCCGCAGCGCGGCCGGGGCCAGCGAGGCGACATCGCCACCGTGCAGGTCCAGCTGCGCCAGGACTCTCAGGAGAACGACGGAGCACGCCCCCTCCGCCTCCCACTGCACAAGACTGCCCCCGTCGGCCCCGTCGGCCCCGTCGGCTGCGGCGGGAAGGACCAGCACGGCCAGACCCAGGTCACGGTACCGGGCGGACCACTCCTGGATGATCCCAGCCGCCACGGATATGGCGACCTCAGCGTCCTCGTGGCTGGCACAGACCCCGGGTCCCGCCAGGAGGGCCAGACGTGCCCGGGGACGGGACTCGCGCTCCCGGTCGCTGACCAGGAGACGGTCGGCGCGGGCAGACTGCTTCCAGTGGACAAGCGCCAGCATGTCACCAGGACGGTAGTCGCGCAGGGTGCCGGGCGGCTCCCCGCCCTCGCTGCCGTGCTGCTCCCCCGGTGCAGGCCCCGGCACCACGGCGAGCTCCTCCTCCAGGGCCACCGGCCGGGGAAGCACCAGGAGCGTGGCTGACACGCCCAGCGGCAGGCTCCCACGAGCCAGGCCCAGCGGCTCCCACAGGACAAGACGCGAGACGCCCACGACCGCAGGACCGCGCCGAGCGGCCTCCAGCCCCAGCACACAGCCCCGGCGGTCCACAGGCGCCAGTGTAGAGACGCCGTCCACCCTCCACAGGACCCAGGCGGGCACGGCCACGGGCAGCCGCAGCCCCACGCGCACGCCCACCAGCACCCGTTCTCCCACCTGGGGCAGGGCGGGCAGGTCCAGCTGCACCCGGGGGCGGGCCACGGCACTGACCAGGGCCGTGCCACCCACAACGGACAGGGACACCAGGACCGGTGCCGCCAGGACCAGGGCGGCGCAGGCAAGCAGGCGAAGACCCGTCAGCCACCAGGCACCTGCTAGGACAGCCCCTACCGCTACCAGCCCCCAGCCCTGAGGCGTGGGGGCGGCCCAGGGGACGCCCCATCGCGCCCGGAGACGGTGGCGCTGCACCGCAGCAGTACTCACCGGGCTACACCTCCTGCACCTTTTCCTGCACCTTCCGCCCGCCCGCCTGCCGGGCACCCGTGAGCAGGGCAGAGCCCGGACCGGGACCCGTCACGAGCCCGGGACCGGTGTGCGCGACACGATCTGTGCCAGGACCTCACCGGCTGCCTGGTGCGCCTGGGCCGCTGAGGCAAACCGGTCGGCAGGCACCAGACGATGGGTCAGGACCGCGTCAGCGACCTGGGCGACGTCGTCAGGAGAGACGAAGTCCCGCCCGGCTGCGGCCGCCCGGGCACGGGCCAGGCCAGCCAGCTGCAGGCCCGCCCTCGGGCTGGCCCCCAGGGCCAGGGCTCGGTCGTGACGGGTCGCCGCGACCAGGGCCACGATGTAGGCCGCGACCGGCTCGGCCAGGTGCAGGCGGGCGACAGCGCTGCGCGCCCGGCGCACGTCCTCGGCACAGGCCAGTGGCCTCAGCGCCTCCAGCGGGTCCGCGCCAGCGCGGTCGGTGTGCATAGCGGTCTCCGCCGCTACGTCCGGGTAGCCCATGGAGATACGGGTCATGAAGCGGTCGCGCTGGGCCTCTGGAAGCCGATAGGTTCCCTCCATGTCCAGGGGATTCTGGGTAGCGACGACCATGAAGGGATCGGGTAGCGCCAGGCTCCGGCCCTCCACGCTCACCTGGTCCTCCCCCATGGCCTCCAGGAGGGCGGACTGGGTCCGCGGGGTCGCGCGGTTGACCTCGTCGGCGACGACGATGTTGGCAAAGACCGGCCCGGGGTGGAAGCGGAAGTCCCTGGTGGACTGGTCGTAGACGCTGACTCCGGTGATGTCAGCAGGCAGCAGGTCCGCGGTGAACTGGATACGAGACACGCTCAGGTCCAGGCAGCGAGCCAGCGCCAAGGCCAGGGTGGTCTTTCCCACTCCCGGGACGTCCTCGATAAGAAGGTGACCACCAGCCAGGAGGGTGGCCACAGTGGTCTGCACGGCCTGGGCCTTGCCGACCACGACCGACTCCACCTGCTGGCACAGGGCCCGGGCCAGGGCAGCCAGGGTCTGGGGAGACGACCCCTGCGCGCCCGGCTCCCGAGCGCGCGCACGCAGGTCGGCGGGGGAGACCAGGCGTTGAGCCCCCCTGCCCGCGCCAGGGCCGGGAAACGGCACCGAGGCTGGGGACACGGCAGAGGACGCCGCGGAAGACGCTGCGCTGGTCATGGCACGATCATGTCATGACCAGCGCAGCACTGGGCTGAGGCGTGCGCCCCAGGCACGCACCGCCCGGCGCCTACTCCCCTGCCGACGAGAGCACCGCCGCGCGTCCCGCCTCCAGACGCGCCACCGGCACCCGGAAGGGCGAGCAGGACACGTAGTCCAGGCCCACACGGTGGAAGAAGCCGATGGACTCCGGGTCGCCCCCGTGCTCACCGCACACGCCCAGCTTGAGCCCGGGCCTGGCGGAGCGTCCCCGCTGCGCCCCGAGCTCCACCAGGTGGCCCACCCCGCGCTCGTCAACGGTCTCGAAGGGGGAGACGCCAAAGACCCCCTCCTCCAGGTACTCCTTGAAGAAGGTGCTCTCCACGTCGTCTCGGGAGAATCCCCAGGTGGTCTGGGTCAGGTCGTTAGTGCCGAATGAGAAGAAGTCCGCCTCCTCCGCGATCGTGTCCGCGCTCACCGCCGCCCGCGGCAGCTCGATCATGCAGCCTACCGGGAAGGCCAGCTCGTACCCGGTCTCCGCGGAGACCTCGGCCAGGACGGCCTCAGCGCGCTCCCGCGCGATCTGGAGCTCACGGACGCTGCCCACCAGCGGGATCATGATCTCCGGGAGCGGGCTACCCCCCTCCCGAAGCCGCTCGACCGCCGCCTCAGCCACGGCCCGCACCTGCAGCTCGATCAGCCCGGGCATGGTCAGCAGGAGCCGCACGCCGCGCAGCCCCAGCATCGGGTTAGCCTCGTGGTAGCGGCGCACCACCGCCAGCAGTTCCTCTTCAGCAGGGTCCAGGGTGCCGCGCTCGCGCTCCAGGGCGACCTTGACGCTCAGCTCGGTGAGGTCAGGGAGGAACTCGTGCAGCGGCGGGTCAATGAGACGCACCGTCATGGGGCGCCCGTCCATGGTCTCCAGCATCTGCACGAAGTCGCCCTTCTGCAGCGGCAGGAGCGCCGCCAGGGCACGCTCGCGCTCATCCTGGTTCCCGGCCAGGATGAGGTTCTGCACGTAGCGCTTGCGCTCCCCCAGGAACATGTGCTCGGTACGGCACAGCCCCACCCCCTGGGCGCCACGGTGGATGGCGTGACGGGCGTCGTCGGGGGTGTCCGCGTTTGCTCTCACCTCCAGGCGGCGGACCTTGTCCGCGTGGCGCATGAGCCGGTGCACGCTGGTAACCAGCTCACGGGTGTCCACGCCGCCAGCCGCCTCCAGCGCCTCCTCCAGGCCACGGCGCAGGTAGGTCATGACCGGGGAGTCCACCACCGCGACCTCCCCGAGGAACACCTCACCGGTGGTCCCGTCGATGGCGATGACGTCCTTGCCGGTGAGGACCTCCTCACGGCCAGCTACTCGCAGCGTCTTGGCCTCGGCGTCCACCTCCAGGGCCTCAGCACCACACACGCAGGTCTTGCCCATACCGCGGGCCACGACGGCGGCGTGGGAGGTCTTGCCACCCCTGGCAGTCAGCACACCGGAGGCGGCCACCATGCCGGGCAGGTCGTCCGGGTTGGTCTCCCGGCGCACGAGGATGACGGACTCTCCCGCCTCGGCGCGGGCCACCGCCTCCTCGTTGTCGAAGACGACGTAGCCCACAGCCGCCCCCGGGGAGGCGGGCATGGCCCGGGTGAGCAGGTCCCGGTCGGTCTCACCGTTGAACTGAGGGAACATCAGCTGGGTGAGCTGGTCGCCGGTGACACGGGTCAGGGCCTCGTCCATAGTGATGAGCTTCTCGTCCACCAGCTGGGTGGCTACGCGGAAGGCCGCGGCAGCGGTGCGCTTGCCCACCCGGGTCTGCAGGAGCCACAGGCGGCCGCGCTCAATGGTGAACTCGATGTCGCACAGGTCGCGGTAGTGGGTCTCCAGCTTGCGCATCGCCGAGCGCAGCTCGTCGTAGGAGGCCTTGTCCAGGTGCTCCAGGTCAGCCAGGGACAAGGTGTTGCGGATACCCGCGACGACGTCCTCACCCTGGGCGTTGACCAGGTAGTCCCCGTAGACGCCTGAGCGCCCGGTGGAGGGGTCGCGAGTGAAGCACACCCCGGTCCCTGAGGTCTGGCCCATGTTGCCGAAGACCATGGTGCACACGTTGACAGCCGTGCCCAGGTCGTGGGGAATCTTCTCCCGGCGACGGTAGATGTGGGCGCGCTCGGTGTTCCAGGACCGGAAGACAGCCTCGGTGGCCATGTCGAGCTGGGCGCGCGGGTCCTGGGGGAAGTCGATACCCGCGTGCTCACGCACGATCGTCTTGTACTCCTCCACCAGCTCGGTCAGCGCCTCCACCCCCAGCTCGTAGTCGAGGCTGACGCCCCTGGCCTCCTTCTTGGCCTCCAGAGCGTCGGAGAAGTGGTCGCCGTCGATGTCCAGGACGGTCTTGCCGAACATCTGGATGAGACGTCGGTAGGAGTCCCAGGCGAAGCGCCTGTCCCCGCTGACGGCAGCCAGTCCCTCCACGGAGGAGTCGTTGAGGCCGATGTTGAGGACGGTCTCCATCATGCCGGGCATGGAGAACTTTGCCCCGGAGCGCACCGAGACCAGCAGGGGGTCCTGCTGGGCCCCCAGCCCGCGGCCGAGCTCCTCCTCCACCTCGCGCAGCGCGGTGGTGACCTGGACCGCCAGCTCGTCAGGGACCTCACCGTCAGCCAGGTAGGCGCGGCAGGCGTCCGTGGTGATGGTAAAGCCCGGAGGGACAGGCAGGCCCAGGCGGGTCATCTCAGCCAGGTTGGCCCCCTTGCCGCCCAGGAGGTCTTTCTGGTCCTTGTCCCCCTCGCTGAAGCGGTACACGTACTTGGGCATCCTTGCCTCTCTTCCCGGCGTGTTGTCGTTTCTGTGGTTGTCCGTGGTCGGTTACGCGTATATGCGGCTGCCTACGGCAGCCGCAGCCTCCAGCCGTGGCCACCACCCAGCTCACGGCCCACCGCTACGCACAAGCAGGTTCTACTTTAGTGTGACCTCAGTCCTAGGTACAAACTACTGTCGCTCACGGCGTTTCGTGGCGACTGGACCGCATCGTCTCTGGCCGAGTACCAGTCCCCCGAAGAGACCGACTACCTCCTGCCCAACCCGGCCAACGCGCGGCACCTGACCACCGGTCTGCTCCCGGTACGCCGTCCTTGGACGGTGCGCCCCTCAGACCAGACCGACCTTCCGCACAGCGGACCACGTGCGCACCCGCTCCTCTCCTCAGGGCCGCAGCGCCAGCAGCCCGTGGTGAGGTGCCAGCGCCACACGCCGGGGCAGGAGCTCACCATCGGGCCTGCCCTGGGGACCAGGACACACCATGCCGGGAGCCAGGTCCAGCTCTCCCCCCCGGTCCGGGTCGAGGACCACGGCCGCGGTCCCGCCCTCGAACTCCCGCACCCACACTCCTGCCTGGCGGTGGGGCGCCTCCAGCGGCGCCCCCAGGTCGGCGTCGAGAGCCGGGAACCAGGGCGTGCGGGAGTAGTCGTCGCGCCCGGTAGCCGTGTAGGCCCCCTCCCCCGCGCCAAACACCCAGAAGGCGGCCAGGCCGTACAGGGGGTGCGGGCTGCCCCCACCACCCCCGTCGGGCGTGCGCACCACGGACAGCCCGGGACCGTCGAGCTCGTGGACCTGGGCCAGCGAGGTGGGCTCGTCAAAGAGCGTCGCCTCCCCCCAGCCGAGCCAGCACTCGTCAAAGCCCCCGCCCCAGGAGGCGTGGTACTCCCAGCGGCCGGGCTCGCGCCGCGCCTCGGCAATGTTGGGAACCAGGATCTTGCCGACTCCCGCCAGACCCCAGCCGACCTGCTCCACGAAGCCGTCCAGGACCCTGCGCAGGCTGGCGGCGTCCTCGACCCCCTCCAGGGGCAGGTCCAGGTCGTAGTAGTCCTCAAAGACGTCATTGTCAGACATCACGCCGTCAAAGGCGGTGTCCGCGATGTCCTCACAGACCTGCTCCACCCAGCGCACCCGATAGCCCGGGTCCCACACCCGCGCCTGGAAGTGGCCGGGATAGCTCGACCACTCCACCAGGCTGCCGTCACGGCGCCGGGCGAGCCAGTCGCGCTGGCGCAGCTCGTCGAAGGTGAGGCCGGAGGCGCAGCGCTGCGGCGGCTCGAAGTCCCGGGCCGAGGACAGGCACCGGTAGGCCAGCACGGTCATGTCCGGCCGCTCCTGCTTGAGACGCTCAGCCGCCTGCGTCTCCCAGGGCTGGAGAATGGCCACCCGGTAGTGCCGGGCAGCGAAGTCCACCTCCTCACGCCCCAGAGGGTCCCCGTAGCGGACCCAGGCGCCGACTCCGCTCACGCGCGCGCTCCTTTTCTCCCGGTCCTGCCTGCCCCGCCCTGACGGTACACACGGTTGTAGGCAGCATTGACCTTGTCTAGGTTGTAGGCGGCTTCAACACGGCCCCGCGCCGCCAGGCACAGCTGCTGGTACAGGTCCACGTCCTGGATGATCTCCTGGACCTTGTCCGCCATGAGCACCGGGTCTCCTGGCTCGATAATGGTGCCGCACGGCCCCCACACCGTGCCGTCCTCGGCGACGATCTCGTCGGCGACCACCGAGCGCACCGCCCCGACGTCGGTGCTGACGGTAGGGATACCCGCCCCCATGGTCTCCAGCGAGACCACGGGAAGACCCTCGTTGTAGCTGGGCAGGACAAAGAGGTCGAAGTCCGGGAGGTGCTGGCGGACCTTGATCGTGCCTCGGATCGTGATGACCGACTCCAGCCCCAGCTCGACGATGCGGTTGAGGCACTTCTCATAGTAGGAGGGGTGGTGCTCCGTAGGCCCGCAGACGTCCAGGTGGATCCTCAGTCCCCGGTCCACCATGGTCCTCACCGACTCGATCATGTCCACCAGCCCCTTGATGGGCACGACCCGGGCGATGTAGACCAGCTTCCACAGGTGGTTGTCCGCCCCCTCCTGCCTGATGGCCTGCACAGCCCTCATACGGGCGGCGTAGGAGGCGTCGAACTCGCTGGTAACGATGCCGTTGGGGATAACCACCGCCTTGCTGGCGTCGCCCCCGAGCTCGGTCGCCTCCGTGATCGCCCGCGGGTAGAGGTAGGTGGTGGCATAGGCGTAGGGGTAGCACAGCCGCCCCATCTCCAGCCACCACGCCATCCACATGCGCTGCCTGCCGGTGACGTCAAAGGTTCGGTAGTCGTTGAGCGTGATGTCGTAGTCCAGACGGCGGTCCAGGAGGGTGTTGACCGTGTCGCGGACGTAGAGGTTGTGCTCGGTCAGCAGGAAGGAGGTGCCGTGCTCCTTGGCTGCGTTGACACTGAGCAGGGCGGCGTACCCGGTGGTGTGGGCGTGGTAGACGGCGGCACGCGGCATCGACTCCGACAAGACTGCGTAGGCCAGGGAGAAGAAGTCGCGCAGGCACCAGAAGACCTCGGACATGGGCATGTCCAGGTCAGGCATTCTCTCCCGGTAGACCTCCATGAACTCCTGGGTACCCAGGATCGCCCACACCGGGTAGCGCCGGGACCCCCCGCCCAGGCCCTCGGTGATAATCTCCCACAGCGGCTCGGTGCGCCCCTCGCTGGCCAGGGCGATGAGAGAGTCCACCAGGCGCGCCGACAGGGTGCGCCGCTGACGACGGCTCATGCGCAGGTCGCGGGGGCGCGCCCGCAGAAAGTCCTGCTGGTGCTCCTCCATGGACAGGTAGAGGACCCGGACCCAGGCGACGTTGCCCGGCATCCCGTAGAGGTCGCGGCTGGGGGCGTGGGAGTCCCAGGTGATGTGGATGATCCCGAAGGTCAGCTCGGGGTTGCCGGTGATGATGTCGTGCACGACGGCGGAGACACCACCCTTGAGGTAGGGGTAGGTGGATTCCATGACGATGGCGACGTCCACGTCCTGGTAGAAGCCGTCTGCCGGGACGCCGTCAGGCAGCCGGGAGGCGTCGTCCCCACCGTGCAGGGACTGCCCAGCATCGGCAGCACCGCTGGCCTCCGTGATGCTGCCGGCGCCACCACCGGGCGCCTGACCGGAGGGGACCAGGGTCGTGGCCGAATGCGTCTCCCCGGGTGCCGACTGCGGGGCGGCAGGAGGCGACAGGACAGAGCTGCGAGAGTCCCCCGGCCCCTCGGCCGGGCGGTGCTGAGTCGGCAGCGGGCTGTAGGGGGAGGTGAGATCGGGCGCAGCGGCAGCGACAAACCCGTAGCCGCTGGCGTCCGGCGTCATTCCCGGTGCCACCCCCTGCCTCGGTGAGGCGGAGAGTGGGATCGACACAGGTTGCCGCACCGATGCGGGCTCAGGACTTACCGGGGTCGAGGGGGTCGCTCCGGCAGCAGCGGGACGCACGTGGCGGCCTGCGTGCCAACGTCGCTCTGCGGAGGGGGATGCAGCAACCCCCCTGCCCCCGTCCTTCTGCTGACCCTCAGGCTGAGACGGGGCCGTACGCCCGGCGAGGCGCTCGCGGGGGGTGCCGCTACGCGCAGCGGGGTGCGCACGCACAGGCCGCTCGGTGCTCAGCCACATGCTGTCCGGGTGTCGGGCCACGTTCCCGTCACCGGTGCCCAGCACCTGCGCGGCCGCTGCCCGCCCGCTAGTGTCCAGCACCGGACCAGCAGACACCTCAGCTGCCGAGGGCTGCGCTGCGGGTAACGGTGCGTAGCCACCCGCAGGAGCCGAGTAGTAGGAGGGCAGGCTCTCCAGCCGTGCCCGATAGGACGAGGAGCTCACCAGGACATCGCCTTTCCCCAAAAGAAGGAGTACTCGGGAGAGGCCCAGCGTCGGCGGTAGACGACCAGAGCCACTAGGCACAGGACCAGGTCGACACCCACCAGGACCTGGTAGGCACCTGTGCCACCCAGATGCAGCAGGAGCCCGGCAGCCGCAGCGACGTGCGCACCTGACAGCAGCAGGGCCGAAGCCTGGTCGCCGATATGGTCGATCTCGTAGGACAGGAGCGTGAGGACGGTGAACAGCAGGGAGGAGGAGGCGACAGCAAGCACCAGCGGCACCCGGGCAGGGTCCAGCAGCGCCACCACCGTCACCTCCACGACCACGGCGCCCGCGCCCACGGACCCGGCCCGTACCAGGCTCGCGTCCAGCAGGTGGCGCAGCACCTTGCCCCGGGCACGCAGCCCGGTCATGTCGTCCTCGTTGAGCTGGGCCTGGAACAGCGCGATCTCCGTGTTGAGCCGGGGTGAGGTCACTGCGAAGTAGTAGCAGTAGGCGACGACGGCAGGCTGGAGGCACAGGTAGACCAGCGCGACCTCAAAGTCCTGACGCACCGCGAGGAACAGGAAGAACTTGTCCGACCACAGCACGCCGCCCAGGACCATTCCCCGGGCCATGTCCTGGAGCAGGGGCACCGCGGGCACCGGGCTGGGACGCACCAGCTGCCTCAGTGCCGCCCCCATCGGGACGACCTGGCTGAGCGTGCCCGCCAGGGGCGGAAGGAACCACCACCCCGGCGCGGCGAGGAGGGCAGCCGCGTAGCAGAGCCACCCGAAGGCCCACAGACGTCGCCGACCCGCCACGTCAGCCACGATGAGCGACTGGACAAAGACCACGTGGAGCAGGAGGAGGACCAGGTGTACCGCCACAGCGGCAGGCTGCCAGCGGGTCACGGCAGCCATCACCAGCACGACTGCGAGCGTAGGAACGAGCGCCCAGGCGAATAGGGCGGGCCACACCGAGCAGTAGCGCCTCAGAAGAGCCGCAGGTCCCCGCCCGATCGAGTCACCCAGGAGCCGGTAGACAGGGTTGCCGGTGACCTGGCTGAGCCAGGGCACCGCCACCGACACGCTGAGGATGATGACCTGGAGGTTGACACCCCCCGCTGAGTGCGCGGACACACGACCAGCCACCACCGGGAAGGCTAGGCCCAGGAGGATTGCCGGGGACATGGCCAGGACCATCGTGACGGCCCAGCCCCGACGGCCGCCGTGGGGCAGGACGCCCCACTTCAGGGCGGAGGTAGGCGGTGCCGTGACCAGCCCCAACGTCGTCCCCAGCGCGACAAGGCCAACCAGGGCAGTAGCGGGACGGGGCCAGCCGAGCAGGGGCAGCACAGCCACCAGGACGCAGGCACCCACGACAACCGCCGCCGCGTTGGTGGTACGCAGCAGCGGACGCCGGAACCTGTTGATGTGCCGTGGAGCGTATCTGGACTGAGTCATAAGGCCTGTTCGTCGACGAGCGGCGAGCCCAGATACCTGGGTCGTGCCTGTGGGTACACGGCCGCGGCCGTTGCCTAACTGTAACGGTCCAGAGATACCCAGGGCGGTAAGGTGGGAGGCATCGGGCCATTCTCACACCATGACGCTCCTCCCATGGAGTTGCCGTCACGCGTGCAGCCCCGCCGTGACAGGTCACGTCGTAGGAATCAGCCCTCCGAGAAAAGCCTCACGGCCCGGACAGGCGGACGCCCGTCCGAGCCGTGAGTGCCTACATCACAGGATGCCTCAGTAGGCACCCCCAGGAGCTGGCGCGGCGCCCTCTCCACCGCCCACGGGTGTCCTCGGCGCCCCCACAGGAGTACCGGCAGACCCAGCGGAGGAGGCGATCTTCTCCGCCTCACGTACCGCAGCCGCCTCACGCTCGGCCGGGGTCCAAGGCACGCCACGGAAGATGAACTCCCCGAGGATCGACTCGCCCTCGGCGTCGACCACCACCTTCTGTCCGCGCTCGATCTCCCCGAAGAGGATCTTCTCGCTCAGGGCATCCTCGATATCACGCTGGATAGCACGGCGTAGAGGCCGCGCGCCCAGGACGGGATCAAAGCCACGCTCGGCCAGGAGCTCCTTGGCGGCGTCGGTCAGCTCGATGGTCATCTCCTGCTCGGCCAGGCGGCCCGCCAGGCGGGTGATCATGAGGTCCACGATCTGGCGGACCTCCTCCTTGGTCAGCTGCGGGAAGACGATGAGGTCATCCACGCGGTTGAGGAACTCAGGCCGGAACTGCTGCTTGAGCTCACGGTTGACGTGGGCCTTCATCTCCTCGTAGTCCATGGCGCCAGACTCCGTGGACTGGAAGCCGGTAGCCACCGACTTGCCGATGTCCTTGCTGCCCAGGTTCGTGGTCATGATGATGACGGTGTTCTTGAAGTCCACCACGCGCCCCTGGGCGTCGGTGAGGTGGCCATCCTCCAGGATCTGCAGCAGTGAGTTGAAGATATCGGGGTGGGCCTTCTCCACCTCGTCGAACAGCACCACGGAGAAGGGACGGCGCCGCACCTTCTCGGTCAGCTGCCCGCCCTCGTCGTAGCCGACGTAGCCGGGGGGTGCTCCAAAGAGGCGTGAGACGGTGTGCTTCTCGGCGAACTCGGACATGTCCAGCTGGATGAGGGCGTCCTCGTCGTCAAAGAGGAACTCCGCCAGCGCCTTGGCCAGCTCGGTCTTGCCCACGCCGGTGGGGCCGGCGAAGATGAAGGAGCCGCCAGGACGCTTGGGGTCCTTCAGGCCCGCGCGGGTGCGCCGGATCGACTTGGACAGGGCCTCAATCGCCTTGTTCTGACCAACGATGCGTTTGTGCAGCTCGGTCTCCATGTTGAGGAGCTTGGCGGACTCGGCCTCGGTCAGCTTGACCACGGGGATGCCGGTGGACATAGCCAGGACCTCGGCGATGAGGTTCTCATCGACCTCGGCGACCTGGTCCAGGTCGCCGGAGCGCCAGGCCTTCTCCCGGGAGGCGCGCTCCTCGGCCAGGCGGTGCTCGTCGTCACGCAGGGACGCGGCCCGCTCGAAGTCCTGGTCGTCGATCGCCGACTCCTTCTCCCGCTTGACCTCGGCGATCTTCTCGTCGATGTCGCGCAGCTCCTGGGGCGCGGTCATGCGACGGATGCGCAGGCGCGCGCCGGCCTCGTCCACCAGGTCGATAGCCTTGTCCGGCAGGAAGCGATCGTTGATGTAGCGCTCGGAGAGCTTGGCGGCAGCCTCGATAGCGTCATCGGTGATGACCACGCGGTGGAATGCCTCGTAGCGGTCCCGCAGCCCGGTGAGGATGCCGACCGTCTCCTCGATGCTCGGCTGGTCCACAGTCACCGGCTGGAAGCGACGCTCCAGGGCAGCGTCCTTCTCGATCTTGCGGTACTCCTCCAGGGTGGTAGCGCCGATGGTCTGGAGCTCACCACGGGCCAGCATGGGCTTGAGGATGCTGGCGGCGTCCACGGCGCCCTCGGCTGCCCCCGCCCCTACCAGGGTGTGGATCTCGTCGATGAACAGGACGATGTCCCCACGGGTGCGCACCTCCTTGAGGACCTTCTTGAGCCTCTCCTCGAAGTCACCACGGTAGCGCGAGCCCGCGACCAGGGAGCCCATGTCCAGGGAGTAGAGCTGCTTGTCCCGCAGCGACTCAGGGACGTCGCCGTGGACGATGGCCTGGCTCAGCCCCTCCACGACGGCTGTCTTGCCCACGCCGGGCTCCCCGATGAGGACGGGGTTGTTCTTGGTGCGGCGGGAGAGGATCTGCATGACCCGCTCCATCTCCTTGTGGCGCCCGATGACCGGGTCCAGCTTGCCCTCACGGGCCGCCGCGGTCAGGTTGCGGCCGAACTGGTCCAGGATGGCGCTGCCCGACGGCGTGCCCTCCTTGGAGGGGCCGCCCGCGTTGACAGTCTCCTTGCCCTCGTAGCCCGACAGCATCTGCAGCACGGTCTGGCGGACGCTGGAGAGGTCCCCGCCCAGGTTGGTCAGCACCTGCGCGGCAACGCCCTCCCCCTCGCGCAGCAGGCCCAGGAGCAGGTGCTCGGTGCCGATGTAGTTGTGGCCGAGCTGGAGCGCCTCACGCATGGACAGCTCGAAGACCTTCTTGCCCCGGGGAGTGAAGGGGATGTGGCCGGTAGGGGCCGACTGCCCCTCGCCGATGATCTCCACCACCTGTGCACGCACGGCATCCAGGGAGATGTCCATGGACTCCAGAGCCTTGGCAGCCACCCCCTCGCCCTCGTGGATGAGGCCAAGAAGGAGGTGCTCGGTGCCGATGTAGTTGTGGTTGAGCGCCCGGGCCTCGTCCTGGGCCAGGACGACGACGCGGCGGGCACGGTCAGTAAAGCGTTCAAACATCAGTGGTTCCTCCTCGGCACGTGCTCGGTGCGGCACCCTCCTGCGTCTCAGGAAGCCAGGTGGCGGAGCGCCTAGGAGCAGAGGGCGCTTGGGCACGTGCTGACAAGGCTAACCAGGACGGACAGGGGCCCATGCCCCTGTTCGCGGTAGGCGTGAGGCAAGGTTGAGTCAGGGCGGCTCAGGAATAGGCGCGCCACCGGGCGACCGGGACAGGCTCGCCGCCCGACACGCATGCCGCCACATACCGGCAAGTTCCAGTGAAATTCATACCCCACTCCACCGGCCCACCGGTCAGCCGAGCACGGCCGCAGAACGGACCACCCAGGCGGTATACGCAATCCGTCTACACATAAGCCTAACGCTCTCATGCAGCCATACAAATACAGTCGGTATAGCCCATAATGACGCCTCCCCCCTGCACTCAGCAACTATCGCCGCTAGGATGAAATCACTTCGTCACCACGGGCCCCGGCTCCTGCCAGCCGCTGCGGCTCCCCGGCCCCGGTCGCGCATGACAACTGCACAGCGGAAGGCCCACCCAGAAGGACCTGGACACGAGCAGCCTCACCAGGTCTACGACCGCATCAGCACCTCGACGTCCACCGACATCATCAGCCCTGAAGACACAGCAACATTCCAGACACCCGACCAGACATAGGGGGCAACCGTGACTCAGGAGACACAGGACACACTCGTCAACCAGCTGCTCATCGGCGGCCAGTGGAGAGCCGCATCAGACGGAGGCACCCGGTCCATCGTGTGCCCGGCTGACGGGACACAGGTGGCCGAGGTCCCCGAGGCCACCGTCCAGGACGCCCGGGCTGCCGTGGCCGCAGCCCGCTACGCCTTCGACCACGGCCCCTGGCCTGGCACCCCGTCCCCCCAGCGCGCCAGGCTCCTGACCGCACTGGCCGACAGGCTCGAGACGGAGTCGGACGCAGTGGCCCGCCTGGAGTCGCTGGACACCGGCAAGCGTCATGTGGAGAGCCTTGTCGACATGGCCGACATCGTGTCCGTGTTCCGCCACTTCGCGTCCCTCGCCCAGGACGAGGCCGGCCGGGTGGTCGACGCCGGGGTGCCCGACGTCGCCAGCCGTGTGGTGACCGAGCCGGTTGGCGTGTGCGCACTGATCACCCCGTGGAACTACCCGCTGCTCCAGACAGCCTGGAAGGTCGCGCCCGCCCTCGCGGCGGGCAACACCTTCGTCCTCAAGCCAGCGGCGCTCACACCCCAGACCGCCGTGTGGCTGTGCCGCACGCTTACCGAGCTCGGCCTGCCCGACGGTGTGGCCAACCTGGTGCTGGGCTCCGGCGGGGTCGTGGGCCCGGTCCTCACGGAGTCGCCCGACGTCGACCTGGTGTCCTTCACCGGCGGGCTGGATACCGGGCGGTCGATCATGGCCTCCGCCTCCGGCACGGTCAAGCGGGTGGCACTGGAGCTGGGCGGCAAGAACCCCAACGTCGTCTTCGCCGACGCCGACCTGGACGCCGCGGTCGACAACGCGCTCACGGCCGTCTTCCTCGACTCCGGGCAGGTCTGCTCAGCGGGTGCACGGCTGGTGGTCGAGGAGTCGGTCCACGACCAGGTGGTCGACGAGCTCGTCCGGCGGGCCGAGGCCATCCGTCTGGGTGGTCCCTTCGACCCCGAGGCGGAGACCGGCCCGCTCATCAGCCAGGCCCACCGAGACAAGGTGGAGCAGTACGTGGCCCAGGCCGTGGCCGAGGGCGCCGTCCTGCGCTGCGGCGGGCAGCGTCCCAGCGGCGCGGGGCTGGAGTCCGGCTGGTACTACCCGCCGACGATCCTGGACGGCTGCACCTCCGATATGGCCTGCGTGCACGAGGAGTCCTTCGGCCCCGTCCTCACCGTCGAGACCTTCAGCGGGTCAGCGCCCCAGGAGGCCGAGGACGCTGCGGTGGCCATCGCCAACGACACCATCTACGGGCTCGCGGGCGCGGTGTGGACCGAGAACGCCGGACGCGCCGAGCGCGTAGCCCGGCGGCTGCGCCACGGGACGATCTGGATCAACGACTACCACCCCTACGTGCCGCAGGCCGAGTGGGGCGGCATGAAGCAGTCCGGGGTCGGCCGCGAGCTGGGAGTCGCCGGCCTGGCCGAGTACCAGGAGCACAAGCACATCTGGCACAACCTCCGGCCGGCACGGGCCGGGTGGTTCGCCGACCCCTGCGCAGCAGGGTAGCCCCGTCGGCGCTACGCGGAGGAGGCGTACAGCAAGGCACATCAAAAAGGCACATCAAAGTCGCAAAGTACAGCAGCCTGCCCGCGAAGAGCACCAGGAAGCACAGGAAACACACCAAGAAGAGGGAGAAGCTCACGTGAAGAAGCGCTACGACTACGTCATCGTCGGAGGAGGATCAGCTGGATCGGCCCTGGCCAACCGCCTGTCTGCGGACCCCGCTACCTCCGTCCTTGTCCTGGAGGCCGGCCGCGCCGACTTCCTCCTCGACCCTCTTGTGCACATGCCGGCCGCGCTCATGTTCCCGGCTGGCAACCCCCTCTACGACTGGGCCTACGAGACGGACCCCGAGCCCTACATGGGGGGACGCCGCGTCAAGCACGCTCGGGGCAAGGTTCTGGGCGGGTCGTCGTCGATCAACGGCATGATCTTCCAGCGCGGCAACCCGGGTGACTACGACCGCTGGGCTGCCAGCCCGGGGATGGAGGAGTGGGACTTCGCCCACTGCCTGCCCTACTTCAGGCGCATGGAGACCCGCCGGGCCGGCGCCAACGCCTGGCGAGGTGGAGCGGGCCCGCTCCACCTGGACCGCGGCCCCGCCACCTCACCACTGTTCCAGGCCTTCTTCGAGGCGGCGGCCCAGGCCGGGTACCCGCATACCGACGACGTCAACGGCTACCGCCAGGAGGGGTTCGCGCCCTTTGACCGCAACACCCGACACGGCTCCCGCTGGAGCGCGGCGCGCGCCTACCTGCGCCCGGTGCGCGACCGCAGGAACCTTGACCTCACCACCCTCGCGTACGTGACAAGGCTGACGTGGAGCGGCACCCGTGTGACCGGCGTCAACTTCAGCCGCCTGGGCAGGTACCACCACGTGGAGGCCGACGAGGTCATCCTGTGCGGTGGCGCCTTCAACACCCCCCAGCTGCTGGAGCTGTCCGGGGTGGGTGACCCCGGGGTGCTGCAGGCCGCGGGCGTGCGGCCGCGCGTCGAGCTGCCAGGCGTCGGTGAGAACCTGCAGGACCACCTGGAGGTCTACCTCCAGCACGAGTGCCTCCAGCCGGTCTCGATCGCCCCGTGGCTGAGGATGTGGAAGGCACCCTACATCGGCGCTCAGTGGCTGTTCCTCGACTCGGGCGTAGGAGCTTCTAACCACTTCGAGGGCGGCGGCTTCATCCGCACCAACGACGACGTGGCCTACCCGAACCTGCAGTTCCACTTCCTGCCCATCGCAGTGCGTTACGACGGCTCCGCCCCGGCCTCCAAGCACGGCTACCAGGTGCACATCGGGCCGATGAACTCCGACGTACGCGGCCGCATCCACATCACGAGCCCCGACGCCGGCGTGCGCCCGTCCATCCTGTTCAACTACCTGTCCACAGAGCGCGACCGACGTGAGTGGGTCGAGGTGGTCCGTGCCGCCCGCCACATCCTGGCCCAGCCGGCCCTGGCCCCCTTCGACGCCGGGGAGATCTCCCCCGGTCCCGAGGTCTCCTCCGACGAGGAGATCCTCCGCTGGGTCGCCCAGGACGCCGAGACCGCACTGCACCCCTCGTGCTCGGCGAAGATGGGTACCGACGACATGTCCGTCGTCGACCCCTCCTCCATGCGGGTCCACGGCACCCAGGGGCTGCGCGTCGTCGACGCCTCGGTCTTCCCGACCATCACCAACGCCAACATCTACGCGCCGGTCATGATGGTGGCGGAGAAGGCGGCCGACCTCATCACCGGCAGCACCCCGCTGGCACCCGAGCACACCCCGGTCTTCAAGGCCGACGGGTCGATGCCGGCCTACCCGCCAGGGGACCCTCGCAACAACAGCTGGGACGCTCCCACGGAGCTCCCCAGCGCCGCGCAGGCCGAGGCGCAGCACCCGGCCTTAGCCCGCCATACCGGGGGTGCCTGATGAAGGAGGCGGGCCAGAAGACGAAACAACTAAGGGAAAAACCGGGAGACAACGACAAAGACGGAGGCAACCAGACACCACGACAACCAGCCCAGGGTGCCCGGCAGGCGGCCGTCCAGGACAGCCTGCCACCCGTCAAGCGACCCGTGCTTATCACCTCCCTGCTGGTCACTGGGCTCATGGCCACCTGGTGCCTGGCGACACCGACGGCGGCGGGCCGCGTCCTGGACACCACCGTGGTGTGGGCTGCCGACCACCTCGGCTGGTTCTACATCACACTGGCCACCGCAGCGCTGCTGTTCGTCATCTACGTGGGCTTCCGCTACGCCAGCGTGCGCCTGGGGGGTGACTACGACCGCCCCCAGTACTCCACCTTCTCCTGGGCGGCCATGCTGTTCGCCGCAGGCATCGGCACGGACCTCATGTTCTACGCCGTCGCCGAGCCTGCGACACAGTTCCTCTCCCCGCCCCAGGTGCCCGGACAGACCGTGGAGGCCGCCCGTGAGTCGACCGTGTGGACGATCTACCACTATGGCGTCACCGGCTGGGGGATGTACGCCCTCATGGGGCTGGCCCTGGGATACTTCGCCCACCGCAAGAAGGCGCCGCTGGCCGTGCGCTCGGTGCTGGTGCCCCTCTTCGGCAAGCGAGTCCGCGGTCCCATCGGGCACTCGATCGACGTCGCGACGGTGATCGGCACGATCTTCGGTGTCGCCACCTCGCTGGGCATCGGCGTGGTTATGCTCAACGTGGGCCTGAACATCCTGTTCGGGGTGCCGCAGGGGCTCGGGGCCCAGACGATGCTGGTGGTCCTGGCGGTAGTCCTGGCCACGGTATCGGCTACCACCGGCGTCGACAGGGGTGTGCGCCTGCTGTCCCAGCTCAACGTGGCGCTGGCGATCGTCCTGGCCGGCTGGGCGCTGGTCACCGGCAGCACCACGTTCCTGCTGCGCGCCATGGTCATGAACGTCGGCGACTTCGTCACCATGTTCCCCGGGATGACCCTGGACACGATGGCCTACAGCTACCCGAGTGAGTGGATGCAGTCCTGGACGCTCTTCTTCTGGGCGTGGTGGATCGCCTGGGCCTCGTTCGTGGGCATGTTCCTGGCACGCATCTCCAAGGGGCGCACGATCGGCCAGTTCGTCCTGGGCACCCTGGTGATCCCCTTCTCCTACATCATCATGTGGATCTCGATCTTCGGCAACACCGCGGTGAAGCGGATCAT
Organism: Actinomyces sp. 2119; assembly: GCF_003591215.1. NCBI lineage: Bacteria > Bacillati > Actinomycetota > Actinomycetes > Actinomycetales > Actinomycetaceae > Actinomyces > Actinomyces sp. 2119. The sequence continues at coordinate 224,606 of NZ_QYRR01000005.1, read as the reverse complement.
GGACGGGGACTCCGCGTTCGGGCAGGCCGTGGAGGCCTCCCCGGAGCAGGGGTTCTTCGAGCTGCTCACCACGGTGCCGGGCACCCCCATGCTGGTCGCCCTGTCGACACTCGTAGGGCTGCTGTTCTACGTCACCTCCGCCGACTCCGGCGCCCTGGTCATGGCCAACCTGTGCAGCGAGCTGCCTACGGCCGACACCGACGCCCGCCCCTCGCTGCGCATCCTGTGGGCGGCGGTCACAGGGGCGCTGACGATCGGCATGCTGCTGGTCGGTGGCATCACGGCCCTGCAAAGCGCCACGATCATCATGGCGGTGCCCTTTGCCCTTGTCCTGGTGCTCGTCATGGTGGGCCTCAACCGGGCTCTGCGCGAGGAGCACGAGCACGAGCAGGCGGTCTACCGTTCTTTCGCGGTCCAGTGGACCAGTCCCGAGCCGACGATCTCGGTGGGGTCGTGGCGGCGGCGCCTGTCGCTGTCGCTGGGCTCGGTGTCCTCCCGCCAGGCCGAGCAGCGGCTCCAGAACGTCATCATGCCCGCCCTGGACGAGGTTGCCGCGGCCCTGCAGGAGCGCGGGGTCCCCGCCGTGGTCCGTGAGATATCGGACGGCCTCCAGCACGACGTCTTCAAGCGTGTCCAGCTGGAGGCGCTGTCACAGGACGAGGACGGCGAGGACTTCATCTATCCGGTCCAGATCCGGCGCTCGCGAGCCACCTCCTACGGTGCTCGCATGATCAGGGCAGAGGACACGACGATCCACCTCGAGGTCACGCTTGGGGAGGGGCTGAGCTACAGCATCTACCCCTACGAGGGCAACCAGATCTGCAACGACGTGCTCGACCACTACGAGCGCTACGAACTGGTGGCCGCTTCCAGGGAGGAGTCCCTGGAAGCAGAGCAGTACTGACCTCTGCTGGCCCTATCGGTGTGCCGGGACGCCTTTGTGGCACCCCGTGACGTGGGGAGCAGGCCCAGCAACCCCGGTGCCGCTCAGTGCTGCCCCACAACCACCACACGCTTTCCGCAGGCCGACCGCGCCTGCGCGTCCTCGTGCATCCGGGCGACGTCCTTGAGCTCGTAGCTCGTGTCGATGATGGGGACTAGCGACCCGTCGTCTACACGGTCGGCCAGCCAGGTCAGGTCCTCGGGCACCGACCTGGCCGACATCGTCCGGATCCTGGCACCGGGACTGAGGAGAGACAAGACGACCAGCGGTATCGCAGCCGGGGACAGCGCCATGACCTCGCCTCCGCGGGCAGTCGTCCTCCTGTAGGCGAGCATGCTGGCCCCCGCGGCGTTGACGACGGCGTCGTACTTCCTGGTGATCTGCTCCGGCCCACCAGAGTGGTAGTTGTAGAGCTGCCTCGCGCCAGCCCGCTCAGCCGCCTGACTCTGCCGACCGACCACCGCGTCCACCTCGGCACCGAGCAGGCGAGCCACCTGGATGGTAGCCGACCCGACCCCGCCATTGCCCCCGACGACCAGGACCTGCTTGCCGCTGCCCACACGCAGCGCCCGCAGCGCCTGCAGAGCGGTCAGCCCCACCAGCGGGAGCGCGGCCGCCTCACCCGGGGGTATGGTCCTAGGCGCCCTGGCTACCTGGTCAGCGCCAGTGGCCACGTACTGAGCCGCAGCGGCGGCCCGCCCCGGCGGCTTCAGGCCGGTGTAGCCCCACACCACGTCGCCGTCATCTACTCCTGCTGCACGACCACCGCCCTGCACAACCCTGCCGACGAAGTCCACCCCCGAGCCCTTAGGGAAACCGAACCCCATCATGGGCCGCATCCTCCCGGCCCGCCCGTCCAGGTCCAGCTGGTTGAGGCTGAACGCAGATACCTCGACCAGCACCTGCGCAGCCGAGGGGCTCGGCACAGCCGCCTGCCCCACCTCCATCACCTCGGGTCCGCCGTAGCGGCGGTACTGAACGGCCCACATCTGGCTCTCGTCCATCGAGTCCTCCTCAGACGATGTTTACGAAACGTATCGTAGCACCTCGATGGCGTGCCCCAGCCCTTCGTGAGCACACAGCAACGTGTCGCGTCGGAGTCGACAGGTCCGCGCCCGCCTCAGCAGGTGGCGCAGGCGCTGCCCACCGGGGTGCCAGCGCTGTAGTAGTCTGACTTTCCTCCCAGAACTGTGCGCCAGCGGCGATCACGGCGCGTGCACGCGCACCAGCGGAGCACCGCGGCACTGTTCATGACCACAAGGAGAGACCCCACCACCATGGACCCCGCAGAGCCACGCAGAACCAGCCACTACGCCTCGCGACGCGCCCACACCGATGCACAGCTGGCGGCTGCCGTCAGGGACCTCGTGGTCCAGCACGGCTACACGGGACTAACTATCGAGGGAGTCGCGCAGGAGTCCGGGGTAGCCAAGACCACCATCTACCGCCGGTGGGGCTCCAAGGCGGAGATGGTCTTCGACCTCATTCTCCACCCCACGGCACAGGGCGAGGATGGCCAGGCCGCCAGTGACCCGAGCTGCGTCCAGGACAGCATCCGGCAACTGGCGGAGAGCACTGTGACGATGATCGCCTCCCCCGTCGGCCTGGCTGTCATCCCAGGACTCCTGGCGGAGATGGCGGGCAACCCCAAGCTTCGCGCCTCCATGGAGAGCGTCCTGATCAAGAGTGCCCACGACGACATCTCCTCCGTCCTCAACGAGCCGGTCCCCCACCCTGTCAACATCAACGAGTTTCACGCCACCCTGCTGGGCGTCCCCTACGTCCGCCTCTACCTGCTCAACGAGAAGGACGTGGACAGGATCACCGACCAGCTCACCGACCAGCTCCTCCTCCTCATCGGTTTGCCTCCCCGACCCGATCCCGCCTCATGTCCCTCAGCCTGAGGGCTGAGCGCCCTTGATGTCATCCCGCGACGTGTCATCCCCCGATGTCATCCCCCAATGTCGCTGTAGACGATCATGGCCTGGTCGATCTCGCACACGAGCCTGTCGCCCACCCAGGCCCTGGCTCGGAGCAGAGCCGCGGGGCTGCCGATGTGGTCGGCCTCCACCTCTGCGGTGACCGTGTCCCCGGGGAAGGCGTCACCCAGGAACCTGACGCCCCTGGCCCGCGTGAACAAGGGTGGGGGGCCGTCAGCCCCTCTGCCGCTGCTGTAGGAGCACAGCAGTACCGCAGCCTGGCCGATGAACTCGGTCATCAGGGTCCGCGGCCAGGGAGCGGGGCACGGGGTGTCCGTCAGGCAGGCACCCCGGAAGCAGGGCTCGTCAGTACTGACGCGGTGGGTCGCCCGCACCGTCCTGCCTGCCTCGATGCCGAGGACCTCCGACAGAAGAAGCATCTCACCCCGGTGCGGGATGAGTGAGTGGGTATCCCAGTCACCGGCGGCCTCCCTGCCGACCGGCACCTCGGCCGTCGTCCTAGTCCTGCCTGTCCCTGTTCCTGCTGCTGTTCCTGATGCTGCCGTCGCAGACTCCCCGTCCTCCTCGTCCGCAGCCTCGGCCCGCCGGAGGCGAAGCACCAGGTCTGCCAGGCGCTGGCCGTCGCGCGAGCGCAGGCACTGCGCCCGGACCTCCCAGCAGGAGGCGGACAGCTGGCGCGTCCCGGCCTGTACCGTGAACGAGTCCCCGGGGAACCCGGGGGCGGAGAAACGTGCCCTGCTGACCTCAGCCAGGCAGAGCCGACCACCACCGCGGCTCTCTAGGTAGAGGCACGCCGCCCTGAAGGCCGTCTCTATGAGAAATACCCCGGGATACACGGGGGCACCCGGGTAGTGGCCGTCCTGGTAGGGAGAACTGGCAGGGGCGTGCTGGACAGCCGTAAACCCCTCTGCCTCCTCCTCCATGAGCACGGGAGCCTCCACCGGGGAAGGCGGTTGCCCACGCTGCCCAGCTGGTCCGGCTGGGACCGCACTGCTCACAGGAACCTCCGCTCCATAACTACAGGCGCCGCACGGAGGACGACGTCAGGACGCGCTCCTCTAACAACCAGCGCCTTAACTTTCATATGAAATAACAAGAAGCAGCCTAGCAACCGGTGTCACAGCGGGTCAACCACGTCCCGACCCCTCCTCCCGGCCACGGGGCCTGCCAGGGAGCAGGGAGCTGGTGGGCCGCCCAGCAGCAATCCGGCACCTACCCCGGCACACAGTAGGCCTAGAACGTAGCGGGCATGACCACGACGCTGGCGACATGGCTCCCGCTGCACGCCCACGCCCCCCTCACGCTGTGCCACGGCGCCGCGGCAGCCTGCAGACGGGCCTGAAAGCCACCTCCCAGGTCGATCCGTACCTCGGCGTCGTCGAACCCCAACCAGCAGCGCTCCAGGGGGAACCACGCCTTGTACACGCTCTCCTTGATGCTGAACAGCAGACGGTCAAAGGCGACCTCGGGACGCTGGGCGGACACGGCTCCCAGGTGGTCACGCTCCGCAGCGGAGGCGACGACGTCCAGGACCCCTGAAGGCAGCGGGCTGTTGGGCTCAGCGTCGATACCAAGGGAGGACACCTCCTGCGAGCGCGCGACGCCCGCCGCCCGGTAGCCCTCACAGTGGGTGAGGGAGCCCACCACCCCGTCAGGCCAGGTCGGCTCGCCCCGGTCGCCCGGCACCATGACCGGACGTTGCCGCCCCAGGCCCCGCAGCGCCTGGCGGGCACAGTAGCGCACCGTGGTGAACTCGGCACGCCGCTTGGCGACCGCCCGGGCAATGTGCCTCTCCTCCGCGGGGAACAGCGGCTCCTCGACATCAGTCCCCACCTCGCAGACCACGACACAGGGAGGGACCACGCGGTCTAGCAGGTGCGCCCCAGCGCTCACTGCGCCTCCACCAGGAGCGTCACGGGACCGTCAGCAACCATGTCAATCTCCATGTGCGCCCCGAAGCGACCGCTTGCGACCTCCAGGCCACGAGCGCGCAGGTCAGCCACCACCGCCTCCACCAGCGGTTGGGCCACCTCTGCGGGAGCCGCCCGATTCCAGGTGGGGCGCCGTCCCTTGCGCGCGTCCCCGTAGAGGGTGAACTGGGAGACCACGAGCACCGGCGCACCCAGGTCGGCCACGGAGCGCTCGGGGCCGGGCGCACCCGCGTGGGCGTCCCCGTCATCCTCCAGCAGCCGCAGGTCTGCAATCTTGCGGGCAATGACACCCGCTTGGGCGACGCCGTCCTCGTGGGTCACCCCCACCAGGGCCATGAGCCCCGGCCTGGTGATCTCACCGACCACCTCACCGTCAACCCGCACGGCAGCGCGCCTGACGCGCTGGAGCACGGCGCGCATCAGCGTCCCGGACGCCAGTCGCGAGGACCGCGCCCACCACCGCGCTGGCCCCCCGGCCGCTTTTGCTGGGCACGCCCCGGGATACGGATGGAGGAGCGTACTCGCACCGGGGTGTAGAGACGCAGGGCGGGGCGGACGTCAGCCAGGTACACCGCGCTGGCTACGACCCCTAACAGCCCCAGCAGGGAGGTCGGCGCTGTGAAATAGGCCAGGACGGTGCCAGCGGCGGTGAGACCGACCCAGAACCCCTTGGTGCGCTTGCCCGCAGCCACAAAGTGGGAGGAGTCGCGCATGAGGGCGTCGATGAGTGCCCACACGCCCAGGAGGACAGCGACAAGCTGGCTGAGCCTCCAAGCCCAGAGGACAGCCTGGTCCAGGTAGATCGCAGTCATCACCAGCACATCCACGCCGTCAGTCTACCTTCCGGCCTGGGCCAGCCCTCAGGACGGCCAGAACTGTCCTCTCCCAGCGGAGCCCGGCTGTATCAGCCCTGACCCGTCCCGCGTGTCCCGGCACTGCGCAGCCCGGCCCCGGGACGCTCGGCGGGACTGGCCTGGGCACGCCCCTGAGGGGAGACCAGGGGCTCCTGAGCGGCCGCGACGCGCCCCACCTCACGCAGCTCCTGCGATCCGGTCCCAGAGTCCCTGCCGTCCTGGCCACCGTGGCCAGTCTCCTGGGCCGTCTCCTCCCGGCCGATGTCCTGGTCGGCCTCGGTCACCGCCACCGTCAGCGGCTCACCCAGCGGCACCCCCCGACGCAGCAGAGCCAGCGCCATCGGTCCCAGCTCGTGGTGGCGCGCCACCGAGGTCACGGCGCCCACAGTACGCTCCCCCAGGCGCACCGCCGCACCGGGAGCGGGCAGCTCCCCGCCCAGGCCGTCGAGCTGGAGGACGGTCAGGCGGCGCGGGGGCCGCCCCAGGTTGACGGTGCGCGCCACCGTCTCCTGGCCCGGGTAGCAGCCCTTGGTCAGGTGCACGGCGGTACGCAGCCAGTCCAGCTCGTGGGGGATGGCACGAGCGTCAGCCTCACGCGCCTGGCGCGGGCGCCCCGCCTCCACCCGCAGCGCCTCCCAGGCCATGGAGCCAGCCAGGGCACTCCCGGCGACCGCGTGCTCCCCTCCCTGCGCCCCACTGATCGAGCCGCCCTGCCCGGCAGCCTCCCCGGCGGCGTCCCTGTCCAGGCCGCGCTCGTAGGCGCGCACCACCTCAGGGACGTCACCGGCGGGAACAACCACCCAGCCCGCCCGGTACCCGGCACCGGGGTGCGGGCGCCCCTCCAGGCCGACGTCGTAGCTGGTCCCGCCCTCGACCACCCCCGGCCAGGGGTCACGCCAGGTGCCCAGCCAGTGCTCCGGCCGGGCGGCCTCCTCCAGACGGGCCACGCCGTCTCCCATGGCACCCAGTACGGCCAGCTCCTCGGCAGCCCGCACCTCGACCCGGAGCATGAACCGCATCGACTCCAGGAAGCCCGCCAGGTCCTCGCCGAACCCGGCCTCGGTCACCAGAAGAAGGCGCTGGCCGTCATCAAGAGCCGCCAGGGCGTGGGTGATACGGCCGTGGGCGTCCATGAGCAGGGCCTCAGCCCCGCCGTCGCCGGGGGCAAGATCGGTCAGCACCTGGCTGGACAGGGTGGTCAGCCAGCTCAGGCGATCAGGGCCGGTCACGATCACGACGTCGCGGGCCAGGGCGCTCAGTGCCCGCCCGGCGGCCAGGGCGACCTGCTCGCGCAGCGGGTCCCCGTAGTGGGCGGGCACAGCTGAGTCCGGGTCCCCCCCGGGCCCGGCGACGGCACCGGTACGGCCCAGCAGCGGCGAGGGCAGCATCAGGACGTCCTTCCCCGTCCGCCCCCCTCGGGGCCAGCGCTCCCGGCGCCAACGCCTTGCGCAGCGGCGTCCTCCAGGCCGACACCGCGGCCGCCCGGGGCGGAGGCGGGCGCAGCGGGATCACTGGGAGGGGCGTCAGGCTCCGCCACCCTGCCCAGACGGCCGGAGGCGTAGGTGGTCAGCTCCTCGACACCGAAGGCGGCCATGTCCTGGGTCCACATGAGGTCCCCGCCGACGAGGCCGACCATGCGTGACATCTGGGTCACCGCGGCCGCGGTGCGTGACCGTCCCACCGCCTGGGAGGCCACCTGCGCCCGCGGTCCCTGGATCCAGCCCTCCCAGACGGCGACGTGCCCGGCAGGGTCGGCGGAGACCAGCTCCAGGCGGGTGACAGGGGTGCGGGTGTCGGCGTCATCGGGGTCCGGCTCCTCCTGGGCCACCGGGCGCCAGTAGGCGGTCTCGGTGGACCACACCTGGGCGGGGGCCAGGCGGTCCCCGCCCTCCAGCCCGGGCATCTCGAAGTCGAGGTCCTGGCTGCGGGTGGCGTCCACCGTCCAGATCGTCGTGCGCTGGCGCAGGTAGGGGCCGCCGTCGTGGTCGAAGACCATCTCCTGGTAGACGGCCTGCTCAGGAACGGTCTCGCCGTAGGTGAGGACACCGTAGCCACGCCAGCCGCCGACCAGCCAGGCCAGCGGATAGAGCTCAGGTGCGAGGCCGTCAGGAAAGGTGAACGCCATGACCCTAGCCTACGGCAGGACGTCGGCACGACACGGACCCCGGCAGCGGCCAGCGACCAGTCACCCCGCGATAAAGCCGCCCATGAGCCGGGCGATGGCATACACCGGAACCCCCACCGCCAGGACAGGCACCAGTGCGGAGGCCACGGCGGCCCGCCCCCCCGGGACCCAGCGGTGGGTCCACAGCACCCGGTTGCCCGCCGCCATGAGCACACCCGCCACGAAGCCGACGATGACGCAGGCGGCGGCGCTCTGGAGGGCAGCCGCAGTTCCCGTGTGGGTCACGCCGAAGAAGCCGGCCGAGGCCAGCAGTCCCCCGGCCACACCCGCCGTGAGCACCGGGACAGTGACAGTCAGCAGGTCCAGGACGGTAGCTCGCACCTCCAGGACCGTCAGTGCCGCCCCGACGAACAGGGCCAGGCAGGTGGGGACGGTCACCGCAGGGTCCGCCACCCCGGCCTCCAGGGCGCACCAGGCTGAGCCGGAGACCACCACCAGGCACCCGGACACAGTTGAGGACAGGTCCTCTACCAGGTGGGGCCGGCCGTCACGGCGACAGATCTGAGCCACAAAGGCCGCCAGGACCGACCCGGCCATGACCAGACCCGCCGCGCCGAGGTCGTGACGCAGAAACACCAGGACCGCCGCCAGGAAGCCGCAGGCCGTCAGCACGACCGTCGCACCGCGGTCGTGCTGGGCACGCACCAGGGCCGACCAGCCCTGCGCGGCGGAGGGCACCAGCAGCAGGACGAGCACCAGGCGCACCCACGGCGGCAGGACCGCGCTCACTGCCAGGAGCACAGGAACCAGGCCCGCGAAGGCCAGCCGTGTCCACGCCGGGTCCACGAGGCCAGGCTCGGTGGGAGGGTGGGCGTCGAGCCGGGTGGCGTAGGCGCCGTCCTCCTCGGGGTAGAGGTCCAGGTCACCAACGCCAGCCCCCGCCGTACCCGCACCCGTTCCAGCGGCACGTGCAGCACCGCCCGGACGGGCTGCCGCAGACCCGGCTGCTGGCTTCTGGGAACGTGGTTCCTGAGACCACGGCGGTGCCACGGGGGGCTCGTCCCCGCCCTCGTACCAGGGCCGCGCATCCGGTCGGGAGGGTCCGTGATGGGTGCTCACGAAACGCATCGTGCCACACCAGGCACCCGGACATGTGGTTGACTGGCTCCGGGCCGGGGTGCTGAGGCACGGCCGCCGGGCCAGGAGCAGCCGGGACCGGTGGACGGGGACCGCGGCCAGAGAGGAGAGCGCCGTGCGGATCATCATGTTCACCCGTGAGACGGACGCTTCTGACGTCGTCCCGGCGGCGGCCTTCCTCGACCCCCAGGTCGACTGCCTCCCGCCCGTCCCCGCCTCCTACGTGGCGGTCGACTCCGCCGACGTCGTCATGATCGACGCCCGCGGCGACCTGACCCGGGCCCGCGCCCTCTGTCAGCTCCTGACCGGCCCCATGGAGTGCCCACCCGTCATGCTCGTCCTGGAGGAGGGCGGGGCCGCCGCCCTCCAGAGCGACTGGGGCAGCGCGGACTTTGTCATGCCCACCGCGGGGCCGGCCGAGCTGTCAGCCCGCCTGCGGCTCCTGCGCGCCCACGTCCCCCCCGTCGAGTCGACCAACGACGCCCTCATCGAGGTCGGTGACCTGGTCATCGACGTGACGGCCTACACCGCCAGGCTGCACGGCTCCATCCTGGACCTCACCTACAAGGAGTTCGAGCTGCTGAAGTTCCTGGCAGCCAACCACGGCCGGGTCCTCACTCGCGAGACGCTCCTGGACGAGGTGTGGGGCGAGGACTACATCGGCGGCTCGCGCACGGTTGACGTCCACATCCGGCGCCTGCGTGCCAAGCTTGGCACGGACCACGACCACCTCATCGGAACCGTGCGCAACGTCGGCTACCGTCTGGACGCCCCGCAGGAGCAGGACTCCTAGTCCTCCTGCAGCCCTCCTACCCACTGCCCTCCTAGCGCGGCCTCTGCCCGGCCGACCCGCCAGCCACACCCGTCCCGGCACCTTGTGGCAGGCCCCGGGACACGCCGGGGCCTGAGTACCGTCGGCACCCTGTATGCTGGTGCACGGCGTCGGGTCGCGACGGGCCCCGGGCTCCAACTCAAGCCGCCGCGAGCGGCACACGCGCCGACTGGCGCTCTCCGGCCCGACGTCACCTCTTTCGTAGTCCCCTCGGTCCCTTGCACCCACCCCCGCCAGTGGTCTCTGCCAGTGACTGCCGTGGAGTGTAGGCGCGTCAGCCGAAGCGCCCGGAAATGTAGTCTTCCGTCGCTTTCTGGGACGGGGCGGAAAAGACCTTGGCGGTGGCGTCGTACTCCACCAGCTGGCCGGGCCGCCCGGTAGCCTCCAGGTTGAAGAACCCGGTCATGTCAGACACGCGCGAGGCCTGCTGCATGTTGTGGGTGACGATGACGATCGTGTAGTCGCGCTTAAGCTCGGCGATAAGGTCCTCGACAGCCAGGGTGGAGATCGGGTCCAGGGCGGAGCAGGGCTCGTCCATGAGCAGCACGGAGGGCCTCACAGCAATCGCGCGCGCGATGCACAGGCGCTGCTGCTGCCCACCGGACAGGCCTGCACCGGGACGGTCCAGACGGTCCTTGACCTCGTCCCACAGGTTGGCACCGCGCAGGGAGGTCTCGACCAGCTCCTCGGCCTCGGCCTTCCTGAGCCTGCGGTTGTTGAGGCGCACACCCGCCAGGACGTTCTCCGCGATAGACATCGTGGGGAAGGGGTTGGGCCGCTGGAACACCATGCCGATGGCGCGACGCACCTGGACGGCGTCCACACCGGGGTCGTAGAGGTTGACACCGTCGACGACGACCTGGCCCTCCACGCGCGCACCGGGTATGACCTCGTGCATCCGGTTGAGCGTGCGCAGGAACGTCGACTTCCCGCACCCGGAGGGCCCGATGAGGGCGGTGACCGTGCGTGGCTCGATGCGGACGTTCACGTCCTTGACGGCCAGCACGTCACCGTAGTAGATGCTCTCGTTGATGACGTCGATGCGCTTGGACACGTCAGCTCCTTCCAGTGCTTTCAGGACGGGTCGCGGCCTGGGCGGCTGCTCACCTACGCCCCCGGGGGCTGAAGCGCCAGGCGACCAGCCGGGCTGCCAGGTTGAGCAGCATGACGATGACGATGAGGGTCAGCGCCCCGGCCCAGGCCCGCTCCATGGTCGCGGCCTCCCCCCGGGCGTACTGGTCGTAGACGAGGACCGGCAGGGTCGCCATGGACCCCTCCACCGGGTTGACGTTGGTGCGGATCGTCAGGCCCACGGTGATGAGCAGGGGGGCGGTCTCACCGATGACCCGGGCGACCGCCAGCATGACCGAGGTGGTGATACCGGCGGCTGCGGTGCGCAGGACCACCTTGATGATGGTTAGCCACTTGGGCACCCCCAGCGCGTAGGAGGCCTCCCGCAGGTCGTTGGGGACCAGCTTGAGCATCTCCTCCACCCCGCGCACGACGACCGGGGTCATGAGCACGCTCAGGGCTACCGCCCCGATGACGCCCGCCTGGTAGCGGGGACCGGCCAGCAGCAGGAACAGGGAGTAGGAGAACAGACCCGCCACGATCGAGGGGACCCCGGTCATGACGTCCACGAGGAAGGTCACAGCCCTGGCCAGCCAGCCGCCGTCGTACTCCACCAGGAAGACGGCGGTCAGCAGCCCCAGCGGCACCGAGACGGCCGAGGCGATCGCAGTGATCTCCAGGGTACCGACGATACCGTGGTAGAAGCCTCCGTTGTCCTCCTGCGCCCCGCGCATGCTGGTCAGCAGGAACTCCGGGCCGAAGCGCTGCGCCCCGCCGACAACTGCCATCCACACCAGGGAGACCAGCGGGACCATAACGGCGGCGAAGGCGAGGTAGACCAGGACCGTCATAAGGGTGTCACGTCCCCACCGCTCCCCTTCCGCGACCCAGGAGACGACCGTGGCCGCCACCAGCCAGGTCACGGCCGTCACGGCGAGCACGACGGCAGCCGACCACCCCGCCGCCAGGCCAACGCCACCGGCAAGGACGAAGGCAGCCCCCAGGGCTGCCCAGAGGAACCCCCCGGGAAGGCGGTAGGAGGTCAGCGGCACGCCCTCAATACTGGGAGGGTCGGCCAGAGGGTCCTGGGCAGGGGGCACGCCGCCGCCCGAGGTGGTCTGGGTGGCCCGAGCAGCCGCAGCCCGGACAGTCCGGCTGAACCTGGTCATGCCCGCCTCCTTCTTCCTGCCCTGCCTACGCCCCCGTAGACGGCACCGCGCCGCGCCACGACCCAGCGGGCCAAGGAGTTGACCACGAAGGTGATGATGAACAGGACCAGGCCGGTGGCGATGAGGACGTCGACGCTCAGACCGAAGGCCTCACGGAACTGCGCGGCGATGTTGGCCGCGATGGTCTGGTGCCGCCCTGCCTGGAGGAGGTGAAGGCTGGTGGTCATGCCCGGGGACATGATCATGAGGACCGCCATGGTCTCCCCCAGGGCGCGTCCCAGCCCCAGCATGGAGGCTGAGACGATGCCGGAGCGGGCATAGGGCAGGACCGCCTGGCGGATCATCTCGTAGCGGGTCGCCCCCAGCGCCAGGGAGGCCTCCTGGTGGAGGGTAGGGGTCTGGAGGAAGACCTCCCGCACCGTGGCGGTGATGATCGGCAGGATCATGACCGCCAGGACCAAGGAGGCGGTCATGATGTTCTTGGCGGGTGCCGTGTAGCCGGAGAAGAGAGGGACGAAGCCGAGGGGGCCCTGGCTCAACCAGGTGTAGAAGGGGTCCAGCAGGGGCATCAGCCACAGGAAGCCCCACAGGCCGAAGACGACCGAGGGGACGGCGGCCAGCAGGTCCACCAGGTAGCCCAGCCCCTGGGCCAGGCGGCGGGGAGCAAAGTGGGAGATGAACAGGGCGACCCCGATACTCAGGGGCACCGCTACCGCCAGGGCCAGGAGCGAGGACAGGAGTGTGCCGAACACCAGGGGAGCCACGTACCCCCACAGGTCCCGCCCCCGCATGAAGGAGACGCCCTCCAGATCCTGCGCGGAGGCGGTGAGGGCTGGCAGCGCCCGGTAGACCAGGAAGGCCGTGACCAGGGCGAGCAGGCCCATGATGATGACGCCGGCTCCGTAGGACAGGGCGGTGAAGACGCTGTTGCCCGCCCGGCCCGGTGCCCGGCCCGGGCGGATCACGCCAGCCTCGGAGGTGCTGGCAGCCTGAGGGGCCGGGGAGGGGGTGGAGTAGGTGGTGTCCACTGATGAGCCTTCCGTGTACGTCCGCTGTGTGCGTTCCTGTGCCGCGGAGGTCTCAGGGAGAGATCATGGCGATGGCGGAGGCCGCCCTGGAGCGCAGGGCCTGCGGGACGGGGACGCACCCGGCCCGCAGGGCGGCCAGGTCCTGTCCCTGCGCGGAGACGGCGTAGCTGAGGTAGGCCCGGACCACGGCAGCGGTATCAGCGTCCTCGTAGTCCTGACGGGCGAGCAGGTAGGACACCAGGACAACGGGGTAGGCGCCCGGCGCGTCGTAGTCGAGGGAGTAGGCCAGCCTTGCGCCGCCGTCGCCCTCGACCAGCTGCGAGGAGGACAGGGTCACAGCGGCGGCCTCGCTGGAGCAGGCGACAAAGTCCCCAGGCTCGCCCACTGCCACCGTGCCCAGAGAACCGGGAACCTTGGAGGCATCAGCGTAGCCGATCGTGCCGGGAGCCGCGGAGACCGTCTGGACCACCCCGGAGGTCCCGTCCCCGGACTGCCCCTCCAGAGGCCAGGTCTCGGAGCTGCCGTAGGGCCAGGCCTGTGGGGCGGCAGCGCTAAGGTAGTCGGTGAGGGTCCTGGTGGTCCCGGAGTCGTCAGAGCGGTGCACCACGGTAATGTCCAGGTCAGGAAGGTCGGTCCCCTCGTTGAGGGCGACAAGGGCCGGGTCCTTCCAGGAGGTGATCGTCCCGGCCAGGACACGGGCGAGGACCTCACCGGTCATGCTGACGTGGTCGGTTGCGTCCAGGCCTGGCAGGTTGTAGACGAGCGCGATCGGGGAGACGTACAGGGGCAGCTCGACGACGCCGCCCAGCCCGGCGGCCTCATCGTCGTCCACCGCCACGTCAGAGCCGGCAAAGTCCACCGCGCCAGCGGCGAGCTTGGTGCGTCCCGCCCCGGAGCCACCACCCGCGTAGTCGACAAACGCCTGGAGGTTGGCGTCCATGAAGCCGTTCATCCAGGCCTCCTGGGCAGTGGACTGGGACGTGGCCCCCGCCCCGCGGATCCCTCCCTCCAGGTCGGAGGAGCCGCCGGAGGCAGGGGTGCCTGCGTCTCGCCCGCAGGCCGCCAGCACGGCCACCGAGGCGGCGCCCACGGCACCGAGCGCACCCAGGCAGCGGCGTGTCACAGAACTGTGCGAAAGGAGCACAGGAGCAGTCCTTGTCTCACCTTGTACCTCACCGTGGTGGTGTCTCGTCTTTCTGTCCGGTTTTCTGTCCGGTTCCTGCCCGGTCGTTCTCTGTCTGGTCTTGTCGTGGCCTGCTGCATGGTCACCCACCTTTCCGCGACGTCCCTGGGAATCCTGGTGGAGACCTGCCCCGCTGCCAGGTGCTGCCGGGAACCGCAGGACAGGCCACCACGATAACCGCCCTGGGTGACGGCTCCGGGTGCCATAGGCAAACAGGAGGTTAACGGCGTGTCCGGTACGGCACAGTCTCTGTCAGGCGCTGTCAGGGCTCCGCCAGACCCGGCTCCTCCGCCAGACGGACGAGGTTGCGTATGGCCTGGGGCACTCCGGCAGAACTCGGAGCACCGACCAGCCGGGAGAACAGGAAGGTGAGCGGACCGGTGACCCTGAGACCGTGGGTGACCCGGGTCCCGCCCTCCACCGCCTCCAGAGTGTGGAAGAACTGCAGCCGGGCCAGCGGAAGCCGTGCCGTATCAGTAAAGCTGCGCCCGGGGGTGACCTCGGTGAACGTGAAGGATATCGTCGGGCCGCTGGCAGGCCTCAGCCTGCCTCGTGTCCCAACCCGCACAGGACCGTCCACGCTGACGGATCGCACCGCAGGGTCCCAGCGTTTCCACTGAGCCGGGTCGGCGTAGAACTGCCACACCCGCTCAGGGGCGGCTGCCGTCACCTCGCTGTGAGAAAAGGTCCACATCGTCTTCCTCCGCTCTTTGGCAGGGGTCTCCCACCAGGGTGCGAACCAGGCTAGCGTGAGATAGTGACACAGGAACCGGCATCTGTGCCTTCCCCGAAAGGCGGGTAGACGATACGGGGCTAGCGTCCCTCGGCCAGGACGGGGCGCTGCTTCTCAATCGCCACTGCTCGCACCTTGCCCCGAGGGCGGCGGGCCAGGTGCACCACCAGGATCTCCCCGGTCTTGAGCCACGGGTCGCGATCTGGCACGGAGCGCAGCAGCCGCCCCGGGGCCGCCTGCGCCACGACGTCCATGACCGTCGGCAGGACCGGCCGGTGGGTGCACAGGGCGACCGGCGCCTCCGGGTGGCGCAGCTCGCGGGCCACCACCGCACGTACCTCCTTGGGCTGCTGCGCGTGCGCGGCCTCGGTGAGCGAGCCCACCTGCTCCGCCTCCAGCCCGGCCGCCCGGGCGTAGGGAGCCACGGTGTCAGCACAGCGTCTCCACGGGCTAGTGACGACCCGGGCTACCCCGTAGGCGGACAGGATCGGTACCAGTGCCTGCGCCCGCCCCTCACCCTGGTCACGGGTCAGGGGACGAGTAGCCTCGTCGGTCTCCTTGTCGCGCTTGCGGGGCCGGTTCCACACCGAGCGCTTGACCGCCCGGGCGTGACGCACCAGGACCAGCGTCCAGGTGTCCAGCTTGCCGTCCTCCCACAGGTCCACCAGCTCGCCCAGCAGGTCCCGGTCACGTACGTGGGTCAGGCGCTTGCGGGCCTTCTTGGCGCTCATCCACTCGACGTCGTCAATCTCCCTGCGTGAGGCAGGCTCCACCGCCGGCCGCGCCCTCAGGGGGGCCGAGTCCGCAGGCAGCAGGCGGGCGGCCCAGTAGCTGACCTGCTTACGGGTACCGTCGCCCAGGCGGTAGCGCACAGTGGTCAGCGGCTGGCCCAGGACCACGTGGCGCCCGGTCTCCTCGGCAACCTCCCGCACCGCGCAGGTACGCACCGACTCACCTGGCTCGACCTTCCCCTTGGGGAAAGACCAGTCGTCGTAGCGGGGACGGTGCACCACCAGGACCTCCAGGCGCCCACGCCTGTCACGCCACACCAGCGCCCCGGCCGCTCGAACCGCAGCCTTGCCGCCTTTCCCGGTCTTTCCTCCCCCCTTCTTCGCGGTCTTGCCCCCGGCCGTCTTCCCGGTCTTCTTCTCCGACGTCCTCTCGCTGCTCATGGCACCCTCAGCGGCGACCCTTGACCCGCGAGCGCGCCCGGGCCATAAGGCTGTCCTGGACGTCCTCCAGGCGGCTACCGTCCTCACCGCTCACGTGACGGGTCCACGTGCCGTCGGAGTTGAGGTGCCAGGAGGAGACCTCATCGCTGACGCAGCGGGTCACCAGCTCCTCCAGCTGGGCCAGCATGGCAGGGTCGGTAATGCGGACCAGGGCCTCCACGCGGCGGTCCAGGTTACGGTGCATGAGGTCGGCTGAGCCGATGTAGAGCGCGGTGTCGCCCCCGTTGGCGAAGGCGTAGACCCGCGAGTGCTCCAGGAAGCGCCCCAGGATCGAGCGCACCCGGATATTCTCGCTCAGACCCGGCACCCCAGCCCGGATACCGCAGATACCGCGCACCACGACGTCCACGGGCACCCCGGCACGCGAGGCCCGGTAGAGCGCGTCGATCACTGTCTCGTCAATGATGGAGTTCACCTTGATACGGATCCAGGCAGGCAGGCCTGAACGCTTGTTGGCGATCTCCTTGTCAATGTGCTCCACCAGGCCGTCGCGCAGAGAGCGGGGCGCCACCAGCAGGCGACGGAAACGTGCTCTGGGGGCGTAGCCGGAGAGCTGGTTGAACAAGGTAGTCAGGTCCTGGGCGACATCACGGTCCGTCGTGAGCAGGCCCAGGTCCTCGTAGCCACGTGCTGTCCTGGGGTGGTAGTTGCCGGTACCCACGTGACAGTAGCGGCGCAGCCCGTCGCCCTCCTCCCGGACCACCAGGAGCAGCTTGCAGTGGATCTTGAGCCCCACCATGCCGTAAACCACGTGGACTCCGGCCCGCTCCAGCTTGCGCGCCCAGGAGATGTTGGCCTCCTCGTCAAAACGAGCCTTGATCTCCACCACCGCTACCACCTGCTTGCCGGCCTCGGCGGCATCGATGAGGGCGTCGATGATCGGGGAGTCTCCGCTGGTGCGGTACAGCGTCTGCTTGATGGCCAGCACCTGGGGGTCGGCGGCGGCCTGGGCCACCAGCTCCTGGACCGAGGTGGAGAAGGAGTCGTAGGGGTGGTGGAGCAGGACGTCGTGCTCGCGCATCGCTGCGAAGATGTCCGGTGAGGTGGAGGACTCGTAGGCGGCCAGCCCGGCGGCGGTGACCGGAACGAAGCGCGGGTACCGCAGCGCGGGGATGTCCAGGTCGTGGAGCTCGTTGAGGCAGCGCAGGTCCAGCGGCGCGGGGAGGGCGAAGACGTCATCCTCGCGCAGCCCCAGGGAGCGGGCCAGGTAGCGCCGGGTAAAGGGGGAGATCGTGTCCTCCACCTCCAGACGCACCGAGGCGCCGAAGCGGCGACGCTCCAGCTCACGCTCCATGGCGGTCAGGAGGTTCTCCGCGTCGTCCTCCTCCACCTCCAGGTTCTCGTTGCGGGTGACCCGGAAGAAGTGGTGCTCCAGGATGTCCATCCCGGGGAAGAGGTGGTCCAGGTGCTCACCGATGACCACCTCGATAGGGATGAAGGCCGTGCCCGCCTCCTTGTTGGAGGCGTCAAGCTCACGGCCGGGTACGGTCACCAGGCGCGGCAGGGAGTCAGGAACCTTGATCCGGGCGAAGTGCTCCTTGCCGCTGCGGGGGTTGCGCAGGATGACGGCGAGGTTGAGGGACAGGCCGGAGATGTAGGGGAAGGGGTGGGAGGGGTCCACGGCCAAGGGGGTGAGGACGGGAAAGATGTGGTGGCGGAAGTAGCGGGCCAGTCGCTCCTGCTGCTCCGAGCCCAGCTGGTCCCACATGAGGATCTCGATACCGTGCTCGGCCAGGGCCGGGCGCACGTCCTCCTGGAAGAGAGCCACCTGGCGGGCGGTGAGCTCCTTGGCACGGGCAGTGACCTGGGCCAGCACCTGGTGGGCATCCAGCCCGGAGGCACGCACCGGGGTGATGCCAGCCTTGATGCGGCGCATGAGTCCAGCAACGCGCACCATGTAGAACTCGTCCAGGTTGGAGGAGAAGATCGACAGGAACCAGGCGCGCTCCAGCAGGGGGAGATCACGGTCCTCCGCCTGCTCCAGGACCCGCGCGTTAAAGTCCATCCAGGTGAGCTCCCGGTCGGTGAAGCGGTCCTCGAAGGACTCCAGAGGAGGCAGGACGGAGTCCGGGACCGGGGAGGGAAGCTCCGGGGAGCTGGCCACGGGGGCCTGGCCCGCCTCCGCAGGGCTGGCAGGAGTGCGGCTGGCAGGGGCCGAGCCCGCTGCGGCGCTGCGGGCAGCCTCGGCCGCACCAGCAGCCGGAGCCAGGAGGGCGCCAGCCTCCTCCAGGTCCTCGAAGTCCTCGTCCTCGTACTGGGGACCAGAGTCGTCAGCGAAGTCTCGCGGGTCAGCCGCCTCAATAACGTGCTCCTCAGCGTCCTGGGCGCCCTGCCCGTCCGTGTCCTGGGCACCCTGCGCCACGCCAGAGCCCTGCCCGGCCCACTCCACCTCACCACCGCCGTCAGAGCCGGAGGGGTAGGCGCCGGGCCGGGCGGGCAGCCCACCGCCACCTGTCGCCGCCTCACCCGCAGCAGGCTCCTCCGTCGCAGCCGCATTGAGGCTCTCCGCAGGGGTGGGCGGCGCCACCTCCGCCGGCTCCCCCAGGTCCTGCGGGCCAGGGGCCGCCAGGGGAGCAGGAGGATGGGCACGACCACCGACGAAGGCAGACAGCGGAACGGGATCAGGCTGGGGGGCGTGGCTGGTCATGGGTGCATCGTCCCACGTCCCGGGCCGGGGCGACAGGCCCGGACGCACGCGGCGCGGCCGCAAGGCGGACCAGCCGCACCAGTAGCGACGGGAAGCGAGCAGGCCGCACGGAAGAACCGCCCGCCGACGGCCCGGTGACCGGGCCAGTACCGTGCCAGTGGCGGCAGGCGGCTCAGTCGAGCAGGCCAGCGCGGGCACGACGAGCCGACTCAGCCAGCTCCTCGGCCGTCGCCACCAGGGCGGAGTCCCGGCGGGTGACGCGGTCCGCCAGCTCGTCGGCGTCGTCCTCGATCCACACCGCGCTAGAGCCTGCCGCCAGAGCGCGCAGGAAGCCAGAGGTGACGCCGAGCAGAGGCTCCAGCGCCGTCACCCCGCCCTCAAGCCGTCCGGCCAGGAGCAGGTCAAGGCGCTCCCGGAGCCACTGCGGCGTCGGAGCGCGCCGGGCCTGGGAGCGAGCCTCCTCGAAGCGGGCCTGGGCCTCCTCCCCCGCCCCGGTGAGGTCCACGACAGTGGCGTACCGGCGCTCGACCAGCGCGGGGTCGCGTCGGATCCACTCCCTCACCAGGAACAGGCGCCACAGGGTGCCGGGCAGTGTGGCGGCCGGGGAGTCAGCCCACAGCTCGGCGACGTCGTCCACGCCGTTCCCCGACACCGCCGCGACGACGCTCTCCCGGGTAACGGGGTCGTCCTGCGACCCTGCGACACCGGGGAAGCCCCCGACCAGGGCCTGGGCGGCACGGTGGGCGACCTCTGAGGCAACGGCTGTGTCAGCCGCACCCTCGATCTGCTCGGCAGCCTCAGGGTCAAGGCGAGCCGGACGGTGGAACTGGCGGGCCATGACGGACCCCTCCCTCTAGGACCTGCAGGAGCAGCAGCCGGGCGGCACTGGGCCAGCCGGGTGACCCCGCACAGCGTCGCGCCGGGCTGCCGCCCCCTATTGTGCCGCGAGACAGGCAGGCGGGACACCAGGCGACCAGATAGGCGACCGGCTACACTTGCGCGTAGTTAGCCTGTGCACGGGAAGCGACGGCCTGCCCGCGCCCCACCCGGCCAGGCCAGGTACCTGACGGTGCCAGCCGCCACCGGGAGCAGGACTGTCAGGCAAGGCCCCCTTAGCTCAGTTGGTCAGAGCTGCGGACTTTTAATCCGAAGGTCGTGGGTTCGAGCCCCACAGGGGGTACCAGGGCGGGCGACGGGACGGAGCCGGGCGGCCGCGACCGGAGTAGCCCAGGCTCATCCCAGCGGCCACGCCCCGACCTCAAGTTGGCCGTGGCTGCTGGAACCGGTCGCCAGGACCGTGCTGCCCCTGCGCACCCCAGCGTGTGCTGCACTCCTGGCGCTGGCGCAGGTGCCGCACACTGTGACTACCGGCACGACGCGAGTCCTCGTCCTGGGAGCCCGGCGATGACAAGGGCGGTGAAACAGGCGGGTCAGGGGTAGGTGCGTGGGTCGAGACTGGCCATGAAGTGCTCCCTGGTCATTGATGTGGTCCACAGCCTTGTCTGGGTACGGATGTTTCCATGGGTCCGCCGGTCAGCCGGGTCGTACCACTTGGCGGCCTCGACCTTGGTGCCGCTGGTGCGGGCGGCCGCGTCGAGTGCGGGAGCCAGGTCGGTGTCCCTGGATGCCAGGACCACGACGTCGTAGCGTCCCGAGCGGGCCAGGTCGACCAGGGCCAGGACGCACAGCACGTCAACACCTTTTTCTCTGCGGGACTCCCGTACCGGCACCTTGTGGCCGTCACGGTAGTCCCAGGTGTACTTCAGCGGGCGCAGGGTCACGCTGACCATGCCGTGGTGCCCACGCTCCTACTGTGCGCGCTGGGCCTGGTTACGTCGGTTGGCGTCCAGGTCGTCCTCCGGGACAGGCAGGCCGCGGAAGACCTCAACACGCCCCACCGATGTCCGGTAGCGTTCATTATCGATCTTGGCGTTGCGCGCGCGTGCGAGCTGGCGGGCGAACCGGAGCGGGTCGATCAGGCCCTCCTCAGGAGGTCGCCCAGGGAGGAACAAGGAGGTTCCTGTCAGGTGGACGTTCTGGTAGTCGACAACCACTGCCATCGTGAGGGTCACAGGAGCCTCCCTGAGACAAAGTTAGACCCCGCCAGTCCCGGAGGACGGCGGGGAGTTACAGTGCGAAGGTACGCGGCTGCGGCCGACCGAGTCAAGGTGGCATACCTCACGTCATTCGGAGGTGCAGCCACCGACCACAGTGGTCGGGTGCCCGGTCGCGAACAGCCCACCCGGGTAGCGGGTCACGGAGTACGGTGCCCTCCCACCGGAACGCGGTGATAACGCACCAGAGGCATCATAGGAGCTGGTCGTGGCTGCCGGTGCGTGCCAGGACGAGGGTGCCGTCGTCCTCAATGGCGTAGAGGAGGAGCCAGTCGGCTGTGATGTGCAGCTCGCGGTAGGCTGCGAGCCTGCCAGCGAGCCGGTGGTCGCGGTGCTGCCTGAGCCAGTCAGTGCGGCGTGCGGCAACCGCCCGGATCGCGGTCTTGAGCGCGTCCATGTCGTAGTGCTTGCGCTTGAGGCGCTTCACGTCACGCAGGAAGGCTGGCCGGTAGGCGATCTCGCGCTCACGCACAGTCGATGAGGTCCATCAGCTCGTCGACGTCTCGGACCTTGACGGCGGGCTCAGCCTCGGCCTCACCGATCGCGTCAGCGTAGGGGGTGAGGCTGGGCTGGAAGGGCAGCCTCTGATCGTGGACGACCTGGCTGAGGAACATGTTGATCGCGGTGGGCATGTCGATGCCCATCCGGTCAAGGGTCCTCGTGGCCTGCTCCTTGAGGTGGCGGCTGGTACGCACCTGGATGCGCGTGTCGAGCTCCATAACCCTGGCTCCTCCGTCTCCACCTGTGGGACTGGTGTACTCCTATTGTACTCATTCAGGGGTGATGTCGGCAGCCTACCACCAACCACTCACCCCATGAAGGGTAAGAAGAAGGGCAAGAAGGCGACAGAGGCCGGTGACGGGGCGCGAGCGGCCCTGCGGGGACACGAGATCCCTCCCACGCCCCGGCCCGGGCCAGCACGCCGGGCAGCCCCCGCAGACCCAGGAGGCCCGCACGAGCACCTCGGCGTGCTCGGCGGCCACGACGAGGCGGGCGAGGAGCCGGGCCAGCACGCCCGCCAGGCCCAGCCAGGACAGCTGCGGACTTTTAATCCGAAGGTCATGGGTTCGAGCCCCGCAGGGGGTACCAGGGCGGGGTGGCCGCGACCTGCCCCCAGCCAGACCCCCTCAACATCACTCCTCGTGATCACTCCTGGTGGGGTAGCTGCGACTCCTCGCCGACATCACCCCACTGGCGCGACGCGGCGTGCTCCGGACGGTCCCCGACAGTTCGAGCAGCCCGAGGCTGCGCCTGGGCACCATGCGTCTGCGGGTCCGCACCCCGGCTGCGAAGGCGACGCTCGGCCTCGCGGATTATCTCTGAGCTCTGAAGCTCCAGCACCTCCGCGATCACTGCCAGCTCACCGACCGTCGGCGCAGGACCCTCTGCCCGAAAGATAATGCCGACCCGGTTGAGCGACATCCCTGCCTCGCGGGCCAGCCGACGCTGCGAGACCCCGGCGGCCTTCTGGCGGGCAGCCAGGATGTCGATCACCTCGCGATCAAGCGGTTCCAGCGGCTTAGGCTTCCTTGGCACGTCACAAGAGTACCAACGCCTGCACCAACGTCGGGCACACATTGACTTTGACCCTAAATAGGCCCAAAATAACGCCATGACATGGACCCCGCTTCGGTACATCTTCGACGAGGCGGTCTCCGCCGAGGTCCGCTCCCAAGCGCACCGGACAGGTCTGAGCGCGGAGGATCTCAGCGTCGTCACCGGCCTGAGCCTGGTCACCGTCCAGGATGGGCTCAGCGGTCAGGTCCCCTTCTCGGTCAGCGAGCTCAGCAAGGTCGCCGCCCCGCTGGGGGTCAGCGCCTCCGAGATCATCGCCCGGGCCGAGCGCGTCGTGGCGGCGCAGGGCAACCAGCACCGTACCGCTCCCACACGCCCGGTCCCCGCCACTGAGGAGAGCACTGAGGAGAGTCCGCGCCACGCCGCACCCGCCCCGCGCGCCACGGCCCGCACCACAGGACCGTCCGACGACCAGGCGCCGTTAGGCGCGGAGGCCCTCGACGAGTTCCTCGCCCACATTGACCGCCGACTCAGCGAGGCTGTCCAACATCGCCACTGCTCCCTTGCTGACCAGGACGACGCATAAGCCGGATGCCGACGTAGCCCACATGGCAGGAAACCCCCATACCAGGCTGTGCCCACCCAGCGTCAGAGCCCGCCTGCTCGCAAGAACCAGAGACTGGATCTGACAGCGCTCAGCGCCCAGCCACCGCACCCCGGGGAGCTCGTCGCCCCCGCGCGCGGGACGAGCCCCCTTCCCGGGACGACAGGTTGGGAGATCCCTGCCTACTCCTACCTACTCCTACCCCTGGCACCCTGCCGTCCCCGGGAGCGCCTCCCACCGGTCCTGCTGACTGGCCCAGGCTGCCCAGACTGGTCGCGCCGAGCCCCCTGGACGGCCTGGCCACCGGCCCCGCCCTTGACCGCCACACCCTCGGGCATGTCCTCGGTCGCCACCGGGCCTGCGGCCTCCCCCACCAGGGCAGAGACGACGTCGTCGTCAGGTCGGACGCCACGCCTCGTCTGCGCCCGGATCCGGGCTTGACGCAGCAGCACCTCGACGTCACGCTCCTGCTCGGGCAGGACCAGGGTGACCACCGTGCCCGCGGCTCCTGCGCGCGCGGTGCGCCCCGAGCGATGCAGGTAGGCCTTGTGCTCTGGGGGCGGGTCCACGTGCACCACCAGCTCCACGCCGCTGATGTCGATCCCTCGGGCGGCGATGTCGGTGGCCACCATGACGTGGACCTGCCCGGAGGAGAAGGCTCGCATGGAGCGCTCCCGCGCGTTCTGGCTCATGTTGCCCTGGAGCTCCACGGCGGGGACCCCGTCGCTGGTGAGGTTGCGGGCCAGGCGCCGGGCCTGGTGCTTGGTCCGGGTGAACAGGATCCGCTGACCTGTCCCGGAGGCCAGCCGCCGCACGACAGCATCCTTGGCCGCCTTGTCTGCCACGTGCAGCACCGTGTGGTCCATGGCCTGCACGGGCGAGCTGGCGGGGTCGACGGCATGGTGGAGCGGGTCGTGCAGGAACTCGCGGACCAGCCTGTCCACGCCGTTGTCCAGGGTGGCGGAGAAGAGCAGACGCTGCCCGTGCGCAGGTGTAGCGCGCAGGATGCGCCGGACACCGGGGAGGAAGCCGAGGTCCGCCATGTGGTCGGCCTCGTCCAGGACGGTGACGGCGACCTCGTCGAGGCTGATCATCCCCTGCCCCATGAGGTCCAGGAGCCGCCCGGGGCAGGCGACGACGACGTCCATCCCCCTGGCCAGGGCGCGTTCCTGGGGCCTCTGGGAGACACCGCCGAAGACCGTCGTCACGCTCATGCCTGCCGTGGCGGCCAGGGGCCTGATGACGTCGTGGATCTGCAGGGCCAGCTCCCGGGTCGGGACCAGGACCAGCCCCAGGGGTCGACCTGGGCGCGCCCTGTCCTGCTCAGCCAGACGCTGGACCACAGGGAGGCTGAAGGCGAGGGTCTTTCCGCTGCCAGTGCGGCCCCGCCCCAGTACGTCGCGCCCTGCGAGCGTGTCAGGCAGGGTCGCGGCCTGAATGGGGAACGGGGCGCTAAAGCCCCGGGAGCCGAGGTCGGCGGCAAGGCTGGCCTCCACGCCGAGGGAGGAGAAGGAGGTCTCTGCGTCGGCAAGCACCCGGCCAGAGGTAGGTGCTTCGACAGGTCTGGGGGTCTTGCCGGTTCCCGCCCGCCCGGCGTAGGTGCCGGGGCTGGTCGCCTCTGCTGGCGTGACGGATCGAGCGGGTCGCGCCCGCCGAGCATGACGGGCTGCCTTCACAGGCCTGTCAGATCGAGCAGGTGGAGCGGTCGTGGTCGGCGTAGTCGGCACAGGGGTCCTGTCAGTCGGGGGTATCCGCCACCACGTACCCGACGGCGCGTGCCCGTCCGGGAGCCGCACCGGAGCAGGGCACCGAGCAGGACACCGGTGCGGGGCCGCAGCAGGGCGCCGGGCCAGCCGACATTATGCCGCACGGCCACGACCTGGGCCGCGGTGGCGATCCCTCACCCAGAGCTCCCGCTTGTGAGACGGGACATGGGAGCACCCCTGTGTACCGCCAACCAGGCCACGGTAGTGGAGGGCATAGCACCGAACAGCGAGACCGCGAAGCCTGCGCCGATGTAGGTCGAGGTGGCGGCGCCGATGAACACCAGTGGTGCGGGAACGACGGAGGCTGTAGTGGCCGCCTTCCGGACAGCATACGCGGGTAGCGAGGCACGCACCCGGGCATTCTCGCCCCACCGACAGACCCGGCCGCGCGTCTTCACCTCCCCGGCTGCAAGCCCTCCCGTTCAGCCCAGGAGGGCCGCCTCCAGCACAATCACGGGCACGAAGCCCGCTGTCGTCACCAGGACGGCGTCACGTGCCAGGTCCGTGGCCACCCCGTACCGGGAGGCGTACATGAACACGTTCTGGGCAGTGGGCAGGCTGACCGTCACCACGGGAGCCAGCAGATCGCGCCCCTCCAGACCCGCAGCAAGACCAAGAGCCACAGCCGTGGCGGGCATAACCACCAGCTTCCAGCCCACAGCCCACCACAGGGCCGCAGTGCCCGTGCGGGGGTCCCGACTGCCAGCCCGGTCGCTCTCGGTGTCCCTGGCACCTCCATCGGCACCGCCCTGGACTCCAGGCCCCTGACGCCGCAACGGCGCGGAGCGCCCGCAGCGCAGGGGCCGGGGCGCCCCGGCCAGGCTGGCCCCCAGGGACAGCATCATGAGAGGCACCGCCACCCGTCCCAGCATGTCCAGCAACTGGGCGAGGTAGCCGCCAGCGGCCCCGTGCAGGTCCCACCCTGCCACGTTGAGGACCACCCCCGCCGCTACTGCCCACAGCAGCGGGTTGCGCAGCGGCACGGTCAGGGTGGCGATCCGGGAGGGGCTGCCCCGCCGCGTCACGGTGTCAAGCACCAGGAAGACGACCGGGGTCACGACCAGGAGCTGGAGCAGCAGGACCGGGGTGATGGCCGTCGCGTCCCCCAGGACCAGGACGGTCACCGGTATCCCTAGGTTGGCTGCGTTGACGTAGCCAGAGGCCAGCGCGCCCACGACCGACTCCGCCACGCTGCGCCGCAGCACCAGGTGGTGGAGGAGCCCGGCGGCAAGGAGCGCCACCAGCGCGGAAGCCATGGTCGTCACGGTGGCTGCAGAGGCGACCACGCCCAGGTCCGCCTGGCTGACGGTCGTCAGCAACAGTGCCGGGGTCGCAGCAAAGAAGCACACCCGAGTCAGGACGGCGTCGGCGTCGGAGGGCAGCGCCCGTAGACGCACCAGCAGCCACCCCACGGCGATGACGAGGCCGAAGACCCCCAGCCCGGCGACGACCTCGGCCACGGCAGCCCTCAGGCCTGCGCGGGCGCCAGGTCCACCCAGGTACCTTCGTGGTCGGAGACCACGAAGGTACGGGTACCCCAGCTGAGGGCCCTGAGCGGCGGGGCCTGGCCGGGCCCGCCAGCCTGTCCCTCCAGCGGTTGTCCCTGGGGTCCGGTGGGCCACGGATCGGTCAGGAGGTGGTCGATCCGGCGGGAGGGTGCACCCGCCGGGAACGTGTGGCCCTGTCCGACCTGACGCGCCACACGGAGGGCCGCCACCCTTTCGGCGGGCAGGTTGTAGTCCCCCGCCAGGACGTGCGGCCCGGGCATCCCAGCCAGCGCCTCCCAGGCCCGGCGGAGCTGGCGGGCCGCCGTGTCCTGCCGGGTCGCCAGGTGGGTCGAGGCGACCGAGACCTGCCCCAGGGACGCGCAGGCCCGGCCGTCCAGCTCGACAGTAGCGGCCACCATGACCCTGCTGGAGGCGGGGAACAGCCGGTAGGAGCGCGGGTCCCAGGCGCGGTGTCCGCGACGCACCACGCTGGAGGGGCCACGTCCCAGCCGGGTGACGTGCCAGCTGCTCACCGGGTAGCGGGAGAGGAGGGCGTTGCCGTAGCCGACTGGCCGAGCGCCGACAGCAGCCCGCGCGGGTCCCAGGACGTCGTGGGTGGGCGCCTCCAGCTGGCTGCGCAGGGGTCGGCGCCGCAGCCCCGCCACCGGCCCCGCATAGCTGGCCGCAAACCGGTAGTAGGGCATACCCAGGGCCTGGGCCAGCACAGCAGCCTGGTGGAGGCGTCCGGAGCGAGCCTGGTGCAGGTCCACCTCCTGGAGGGCCACCACGTCGGGCGCGAGCTCAGCGACCTGCTCAGCCAGGGCGACCAGGACCGCCCGGGCGGCACCAGGGTCGGCGATACGGGCCGCGGACAGGGAGCCTGTCAGGGCGCTGCCATCCCCCGCCCCCGGTCCCGGCTGGCCGTGCAGGAGGTTGAGGGTGAGCACGCGCAGCACAGGTCAGGCCTGCTCGGTAGGCCCGGAAGCGTGCGGGCCTCCGGCATCCTCCGGCCCGGTCTCCTCCGCGCCCTCATCCGTAGCCTCAAAGGTGAGGCTGACGGAGTTCATGCAGTAGCGCTGGCCGGTGGGGGTGTGGGGGGCGTCGTCGAAGACGTGCCCCAGGTGGGAGCCGCAGCCAGCGCAACGGACCTCGGTGCGGACCATGCCGTGGGAGGTGTCCGTGCTCAGGGTGACAGCGGTGCTGTCACGGGGGTCGTAGAAGGAGGGCCACCCGCAGTGGGAGTCGAACTTGGTGGCGGAGCGGAACAGCTCCGCCCCGCAGCCACGGCAGCGGTAGATGCCCTCGCGGTGCTCGTCCAGCAGGGCGCCCGTGAAGGGTCGCTCGGTGCCCGCCTCACGCAGCACGTGGTACTCCATGGGGGTCAGTGCAGCCCGCCACTGGGCGTCGGTCCTGGCGGCGGCGGAGGGGTCAAGGGTCGGCTCGGTGCTGGTCATGGCCCCATCGTCGCCCCTCGGACAGCCAGAGAGGGACAGCGTTCACGCAGCGGGAACACACCCCCGGCACCGCTGACCACAGCGCACCCTCCCGGCAGCGGGCTACGGCGAGCAGGGCCGCCTGCAGACCCTCGCTCTGCCTCAGCAGCCCTGATCAGCAGCGTGACTCAGCGACCCTAGGAGGATCCTCCAGGCTGACGCCTCCCGCCCTGGCCCGCAGGTCCGCCCGCCGACGTACCCGGCGTCGCCGGAGCTCCTGACGGATCACTCACTGCCGCCTGCCGTGGCGGCCTGCTCACGGGCTCTCCTGCAGGTCCACCCGTCTGCCTGCCAGTCGCCTCCTCTGCCGACCCGTCGGCGGGCCTGTCCCCCGGCCTGCCCGCTGACCCGCCTGACTCAGCCAAGGTCTCCATCTCCGTGGTGGGGAAGACGGTCGTCGGCTCCTGGCGGCCTGGGCGGGCGGCCTGTGGCTCGGGTGCGGCCTGCTCCTGCGGGTCACGTCGCAGCAGGCTGCGCCTGCGGGCGCGCTCACGCCGGATCCGGCGCAGCGGGGACAGGCCCCTGGCGGCCGCACGCAGCCGGGCCGCCTCAATCGGGTCGCTCGTGGCGGCGATCTGGGCAGTCACCGCCGCAGCGTCGTAGCCCTCCTCGAGACCCTCCGCCCTGGCACTGCCGGGCGTCGGCTGGGCTGCCGCCTGGCCGGAGGCGTTGCCGACCTGAAGTGCGGCCAGCTCCTCCGCCAGACGAGCCACCTGCTCGGGCGCAGGGTCCTGGGCGACCTCAACCTGGTCAACCTCCACTCGGGTACGGGGCAGGGCGTAGGATGCCTGCTTCTGGAACCAGGCGACAAGCTCCTCGTTGACGTAGCACTTCAGTGCCCACACGTCGCTGGGGTTCGCTCCGGACAGGGCGATCCTCAAGGTGACCGACCCTCCGGAGGCGTCGATGACGTCCAGGGAGGCCTGCCTCCCGTCCCAGGCCGGGGAGGAGGCCACGATCCGGGCCAGCTCGGCCCGCACCGCCGAGACCGGGACCCTCCAGTCCAGGTCGATGGTGAGCGTCCCGGTGGTCTGGGTGCCCCGCCGGGACCAGTTGGCGAAAGGGTTCTGGGTGAAGTAGGTGGAGGGCAGCACCAGGCGGCGATCGTCCCAGGTGTGGACCACGACATAGGTCAGGGTGATCTCCTCGATGGTCCCCTGCTCGTCGTCGACGACGACGACGTCGTCCACCCTGATGGCGTCGGAGGTGGCCAGCTGGATGCCGGCGAAGACGTTGCCCAGGGTGGACTGAGCGGCCAGGCCGGCGATGACAGAGACCAGGCCCGCCGAGGCCAGGAGGGAGCCCATGGCGACACGCGCGCTGGGGAAGGTCATGACCACGCCGACCAGGCCGCACACGATGAGGACGACCTGCGCAACACGGCGCATGATCTGGCTCTGGGTCGTGACCCTGCTGGTGCGCCCCTCGTCCCCGGAGGCCCGCACCCCGCTGACCACCGAGGCCTCGACAGCCCTGACCATACCGACCACCAGCCAGGTCCCTGCCATGATCGAGGCGATGAGCAGCAGGCGCGAGACGACCGTGGAGGTGACGGAGTTACTCATGCTTGTCAGGGCGACCTGGACACCGAGGTAGGCCCCTGTCATGGCCCCGAAGACGTAGGCCGCCCGGTGGCAGAAGCGGGCCAGCTCGGCATACAGGCCCCGACGTCGGCCCAGCAGCCGCAGAGTCACCAGGACAACGAAGGCGACGGCCAGCCCGATGAGCGCCCCCACACCCGCGTGCACCGCAAGAGTCAGGAGGCTGATCGTGGTCTGGGTCACCGCCTCCAGGGAGACGTCCACCGTCGGGGAGTCCGAGGGAACCGGGTCGTCCGATTCCCCGGCTGCCGCCAGCAGACCGACAGCAGGCATGGGAGGGAGGGCAGCGGAGAGCATGGAGCCAGGGTAGGACTGGTGCCTGTGGGACTCCTGAGGGAGGCGCGCCGCTGTGACCGCGAACGACGCGGAACAACTCTCCCAGCCGGGGCGCCCGGGTGCCTCAGACACCCCCTACCTCACACCCATACCTCAGCCATCCCAGGCCAACTGGGCCAGCTGCCCGGTCAGCAGCCCGCCAGGACGACGAGACCCCCGGGACCTTGTGAGTCCCGAGGGCCGTCGCAGTGGCTCCGACCGGCGTCGATCCGGTGACCTTTCGATTTTCAGTCGAACGCTCTACCAACTGAGCTACAGAGCCTGGAGACGACGCCGACCCGATCAGACCTGACCGGGTCAGCGCCAGCGTCCGCGACCTCGACGGGACTTGAACCCGCGACCTCCGCCGTGACAGGGCGGCGCGCTAACCAACTGCGCCACGAGGCCTCGTTCGGCACGAAGCCTGGCTCCGAGGAGCTGTTCCACTGTACCCGAGCCGTACCCCCAACGGGATTCGAACCCGTGCTACCGCCGTGAAAGGGCGGGGTCCTAGGCCGCTAGACGATGGGGGCGCTGAGGCCTTGGCGTCCTCGCACCTCGAACCGGGAAGAACACTAGGTGCCTGCTCGCCGTCCACGCAAATCCTCGTGGCGTGACCCTGCTCACCAGCGCTCACCAACGCTCACCGACACATAGCCGATCCTCGGCAACCTGCTTTCTGTGGCCGCACAGAAGGCACGACAGGCAGACGAACAGTGGCAGGACGTCAGGACGTCGGGACGCAGTAAGCAGTGACAAGTACCGGCCACCTGTGACAGGCTCACGGCATGACCCCACCGGTGCACCTGTCGGAGCAGGAGTTTGAGGAGGCCGTCAGTGAGGCGCTCGACCTCATCCCGCCCGACCTCGCCGAGGCGATGGACAACGTCGTGGTCCTGGTGCAGGACGAGCCCGACCCCGACATGCTGCGTGACCGCGACAGCGGTGTCGGCTCACGGCACGGCCCGCCCACGCTGCTGGGGCTCTACCTCGGAGTCCCCCTGACCGAGCGTGACGAGGGCTGGTCCATGGTGCTGCCAGACCGCATCCTCATCTTCCGTGGCCCCCTCCAGCGCTGGTGCTCCACCCGGGAGCAGCTGGTGGAGGAGGTCACAGTCACTGTCATCCACGAGGTCGCCCACCACTTCGGTATCGACGACGCCCGCCTCCACGAGCTCGGCTGGGGGTAGCCTGCTGCGCCCCGCCCCGCGCACCTCAGGCACCGTCCCACGGTCTCGCGCGGGTCCCACGCCCCCGGTGCACGTCCCCACGCGCCCCTGGCGCTGCCCTCCCCCACGGTCCCCTAGTGTCTGACCATGGAAGACCGCCGTCCCACCACTGCGGGCGACCCCCCTCCCACCGGAGCACGCCGCCAGCAACCGATACCAGCCCGGAGCACGGCGAGTGCTCCCCCTGCCTCCAGCGCCCACCCTCCGCTCTCTCCCACCAGCACCCGCCCCCTGCGCCCGAGCCGACGCCGTGCGGTCACGGCCGCCGTCCTGGGTGCCACGGCCCTGGTCGGCTGCTCCCGCGGCACCACCCCCGCCGCAGCCCCCGCAGCCTCCTCGTCGGCGCCCCCGGGTGCCTCCACAGCGTCCTCGGGGTCCCCAGACCCGACAGGCCCGGCCCCCTCCGCCTCTCCAGACCGCCTCGCCGGCTGGAGCCTGGAGGAGATGGTCGGCCAGCTGGTCATGGTCGGTACCGACGCCGACCAGCTCTCCCCCGCAGCCACGGACGCGGTGTCCACTCATCACGTCGGCAGCATCTTCCTGGCCGGGCGCTCCCAGGTCGGCAGCCAGGCCGTCGCTGAGACCGTCGCCGCCCTCACCGGCTCCGCCACCACAGGCACCACCGGCAGCACGCCGATGCTGGTGGCCACCGACCAGGAGGGCGGCGAGGTGCAGGTGCTGTCCGGGCCGGGTTTCTCCGCCATCCCCTCCGCCCGGGACCAGGCGGGGCTGACAGCCGAGGACCTGCGCTCCCAGGCCTTGGCCTGGGGCCAGGAGCTGGCGGCCTCGGGGGTGACGATGAACCTGGCCCCTGTCGCCGACCTGGTCGATATCGCCAGCCCCGCCTCCAACGAGCCTATCGGACGCTGGGGGCGCGGCTACGGCGGTGACGCGGGCACGGTCACCGCCCAGGCGGCTGCCTTCGCGGAGGGGATGCGGGCTGCGGGCGTGGTCCCCACCTGCAAGCACTTCCCCGGACTGGGACGGGTCACCGCCAACACCGACACCGCCAGCGGGGTCACCGACACCGTCACCACCCGCACCCAGGACGAGGCCGTGTCCGTGTTCGCCGGGCTCATCGACGCGGGCGCCGAGGTCATCATGATGTCCTCGGCCGTCTACACCCTGCTGGACGACACAGCGCCCGCCGTCTTCTCCCCGGTGGTCGTCACCGAGATGCTGCGAGGAGACCTGGGCTTTACCGGGGTAGTCATCACCGACGACCTCTCCGCCGCCGCGCAGCTGCAGGAGTGGGAACCCGGGCAGCGGGCGGTGCAGGCGGTGCGAGCCGGATGCGACCTGGTGCTGGCCTCCGCCGACGCCGCTGTGGCCGCTCCCATGGCCCAGGCCCTGGTGGCTGCCGCGCAGTCCGACCCTGTGCTGGCGGCTCGGGTAGAGGAGTCCGCCCTGCGGGTGCTGGCCCTCAAGGACTCGCTGCCAGGAGCGTAGGAGGCTCCCGCTCAGACGCCTCCGCACACGACACCACCCGGCTCCCTGGCTCCGTCAGCACCTGCGGCCGTCTCCTTCCGAAGGAGGAGACGGCCGTCTCGCCCCCCCTGCCCTGGTAGGAGACAAGCCCCCGGGCAGCATGCAAAACTCACCGGCATGAGCAGTCACAGCGTCCCGAACTCACCCCCGGCCTCTTCCCTTCTCGCCCCTCACCGCCACGTGGACGACCCCGTCCTGACCGCCCGCGCCCTGACCAAGGTGTACGGCCGTGGCACGGGCGCAGTCACGGCCCTGGACGCCGTGGACGTGGACATCCCCCGTGCCCGCTTCACTGCGGTCATGGGTCCCTCCGGCTCCGGCAAGTCCACCCTCATGCACTGCCTGGCCGGCCTGGACTCGGTGACCTCGGGCACCATCATGCTCGACGGCGACGAGGTCTCCGCCATGAGCCAGCGCCGCCTGACCAGGCTGCGTCGCGAGCGCATCGGCTTCATCTTCCAGTCCTTCAACCTGGTGCCCACCCTCACCGCCGCCGAGAACATCACCCTCCCCCTGGACATCGCCCGTCAGAAGGTAGACAGGCAGCGCTTCGACCAGGTGGTGGAGGCCGTGGGCCTGTCCGACCGGCTGTCCCACCGCCCCGCCGAGCTCTCCGGCGGACAGGTCCAGCGCGTGGCCTGCGCCCGGGCGCTGGTGGGCAAGCCTGCTGTGGTCTTCGCCGATGAACCCACCGGCAACCTGGACTCCCAGTCCACCCAGCAGGTGCTGGCCATCCTGCGCACCAGCGTGGACGAGCTGGACCAGTCGGTGGTCATGGTGACCCACGAGCCCGACGCGGCCGCCTGGGCCGACACGGTGCTCTTCCTGCGTGACGGCCACGTCGTGGCCGAGCTGGCCGACCCCAGCCGCGACCACGTGCTGGACGCCCTGCGCGAGCTGGGCGACGACCGGCAGGACCAGGGCCAGGGCGGCCAGCAGGACGCCACCGGCCCAGCTGAGTCAACCGGCCCGGCCGACTCAACCGACACGGAGGCCTGATCACATGGTCCGTGTCGCCTGGCGCTCTGTGCGCGCCCATGCCAGACAGTTTGTCCTCACCGCCCTGGCCGTCGTGCTGGGAGTGGCCTTCCTGTCAGGGACCCTCGCCCTGCGCGGGGTCCTGTCCGACACCTTCTCCGCGCTGACCTCCTCGACCATGACCCGTGACCTCTACGTCTCCGGCGAGCCGGTGGAGGGCACCGAGGGGACCGCGTCCTTCGTGACCCAGCCGCTCGACTCCTCGCTGGCGCAGGTGGTTGGCGAGGTCGACGGTGTCGACGTCGCCAACCCGGCCACAAGCCTGATCGGCGTCCTGGTCGCCGCCGACGACACCCCCGTCACCTCCTCCGGCGCTCCCACCCTCCTGCTGCCGATCTTCGACCAGGAGCCGGGACTGACCTGGGTCCAGGGCCGGGCCCCCTCAGGTGAGGGGGAGATCGTCCTGGAGTCTGCTGCCCTGGAGCGCTCCAGCCTGGCTGTCGGGGACACCACCCACGTCGTCGTCCAGGGCGAGCCCCGGGAGGTCACGGTCGTCGGTGAGTTCACCTACGGCACCTCCATGGCGGGGGCCACCCTGGTGGGCATGGACGACGACTGGCTCCTGCCCCTGGCCGCCCCGGACGGCCAGGTCTCCCAGATCGCTGTCACGGTGGAGGACGGTGCCTCAGTCACCGAGGTCAGGGACGCTGTCGCCGAGGTCCTGCCCGACGGCGTGCGCGTCCAGACGCGCCAGGAGAGCATCGACGAGCAGAACGAGTACATCGAGTCGCTCCTGGGCTTCGCCCAGACCTTCCTGCTGGTCTTCGTGGTGCTGGCGATGTTCGTGGGCTCCTTCATCATCATGAACTCCTTCGCCATGAGCGTGCGCCAGCGCCAGAAGGAGTTCGCCCTCCTGCGGGCGGTGGGAGCCTCGCCTGCCTCCGTGTTCGGCACGGTATTCCTCCAGGCTGTCATTATCGGCCTGGCCGGCTCGCTCCTGGGCGTGGCCGCGGGCGCCGGGCTGCTCCAGGGCATCGTGGCCCTGCTGGAGGCCGCAGGGATGCCGCTGACCGACGGGATATCCATGTCGGGCGGGGTTGTCGTCACCTCCGTCGTGGTGGGGCTGCTGGTCACCGTGGTGGGTGCCCTGCTGCCCGCCCGTGACGCCGCCCTGACCCACCCCGTGGAGGCGATGCGCGACGTGTCCGGGGCACGGGAGAAGTCCCTGGTGCTGCGCACCGTCATCGGCGGCCTCCTCCTGGCGGCTGGCACGGCGGCTGTGACCGCCGCCTGGGTCAACGAGGGCCTGGAGCAGCGCACCCTGGTGCTGGGTCTGGGGGCTGGCGGGGTCATCCTGGGGCTCCTGACGGTCTCCCCGGTGCTGGCACGGCCCGTCGTCTCCCTCCTGGGGCTGCCCTTCCGGGCGCTGCGCCCCTCCGGGCGCCTGGCGGTACGCAACATCATCCACAACCCCCGGCGCACCGCCAACACCTCCGGCGCCCTCATGGTGGGGATGGCCCTGGTGTGCGCGGGGGCCACGATAGCCGCCTCCACGAACTCCTCGGTGTCAGACGCGGTCAACGACTCGATGAAGGCCGACTTCCTCATCCAGCCCGCCTCAGCCACGACCGTCTCCGCCCAGATCCCCTCCGGTATCGCCACCGACCTGGGCGAGATCGACGGGGTGGCGGGTACGGCGCCCTTTGTCTACGCCTCGGTGTCAGCCACTGCGGAGGACAGCTTCCAGGAGCCGATGGCCGGGCTCAACGTCTCCGACTCCCTCGCCTTCCTGGAGGCCTATGACCTGGAGGTCACCGAGGGGGACATGGCCGACCTGGACTCCACCCACGTGGCCGCCTACAGGAGCACCGAGCTGCACGTGGGGGACACGGTGACCCTGACCGGCCCCCTGGGGGCGGTGGAGGCCACCGTGGCGGCGGTCATCGACCCGCAGGGTCTCTCCGGCAGCTTCAGCGCACCTCCCGAGCTGGCCGTAGAGCTAGGTTCCTGGACGGGGGCGCTGCCCACCGACCCCGATCAGGTCCTGGCCTCCCCCTCCGGTACCTTCCTCACCCTGGAGGAGGGGGCAGACGCGGACCAGGTGCGCCGCGAGGCCGAGGACATCCTGGCTCCCACCTACCAGTACGCGGTGCTGGACGCCGACGAGCTCTCTGACATGGTCGGCCAGCAGGTCAACCAGATCCTCGCCATCCTCTACGGCCTGCTGGGACTGTCGATCGTCATCGCCGTCCTGGGCATCGTCAACACCCTGGTGCTCTCGGTGGCGGAGCGCACCCGGGAGATCGGCCTCATGCGCGCCGTCGGCCTGGGCCGCGCCCAGCTGGGCGGGGAGGTCATGGTGGAGTCGGTCCTCACCTCCCTGTACGGCACCGTCGTGGGCGGTGCTGCCGGGCTGCTGCTGGCTGCGGCCCTGCGAGCCGTCCTGGAGGACGACGGGCTGACCACCCTGACCATCCCCTGGGGACAGATGGTGGGGATGCTGGTCCTGTCCGTGGTGGTCGGCGTTGTCGCCGCCGTATGGCCCGCGATGAGGGCCTCCCGCCTGCCGGTCCTCGACGCCATCGCCACCGAGTAGGAGGACGAGCAGGGGGAAGAACCACGGGACCCTGACGGCTGCCACGCCAACCACGGCGGCCCTCACGCGAGGGGGCGGGCTGAGCCAGCGGCTAGGCCGCGCACTCAGCCCGCCCCCTCGTCACCCGCCCCGGGGCCTGTCCCTGGGCTTCACTCGTCCTGTAGAGAAAGGCTCTCCGGCCCTCCTCGACCACCTGTAGCACCTACCGGGCAACGCGTCGGATATCACGAGGCCGTCACCACCGCAGCACGCCCTGCTGGGGTAGCCTGCTAATCTCATGCCCTCTTTGACCTCCGTCCTCCCTGCACCTGACACCCCCCTGCCTCAGCCGCCCGCCACCGGAGCCGCTGCCCTCATGCGGTGGCTCCTGCGCCGGGCAGCCGTCCCCATTGCTGTCGGCGCCCTGGCGGCCACGGTCTCCAACGTCATCCAGGCCATCGTGCCCGCCTTCCTGGGGGCGGCCCTGGACTCCGGCATCGAGGACGGCCTCAACGCCCGGGTCTGGGGCATCGGCCTGCTGCTCCTGGTGCTGTTCGTCGTCTACGCCGTCGGGGACACCGGCATGTCCTACTTTGGTGTCATCGCCTCCATGCGCACCACCTTTGACGTGGACAGACTAGTAGGCCGCCAGGTCTCCATCACAGGCAGCTCCCTGCCCCGCCAGGCCTCTACCGGCGAGGTCGCCTCCATCGTCGCCTCCGACGCCCAGTACCTGGGGCAGTTCGTCAACTCCGTGCCCCAGCTGGTTGGCGCGGGGCTCAGCTTTGCCGTGGTCGCCGTGCTCATGCTGAGGACATCAGTGCTCCTGGGGACCATTGTCATCGTCGGCATGCCCCTGGTGGCCTGGGTCGTCACCCTGGTCATCAGGCCTCTCCAGCGCCGCCAGGCCGTCCAGCGCGAGGCCCAGGCCGAGGTCACCACGGTGACCACAGACACCGTGGCGGGCCTGCGTATCCTGCGCGGCATCGGTGGGGAGGAGGTCTTTGCCCAGCGCTACCGGGACGCCTCCCAGGAGCTGCGCCGCCGGGGTGTGGACGTGGCCCGCCCCCAGTCGCTCCTCATGAGCCTCCAGGTCCTCCTGCCCGGCCTGTTCGTGGCCATGGTCGTGTGGGTGGCCGCGCGCATGGCAGTCTCGGGCACCATCACCGCCGGGGAGCTGGTGACTTTCTACGGCTACACCGCCTACCTGGCGTGGCCGCTGGCAGTCTTCTCCATGGCCGTGCAGAACTTCACCCGGGCGGTGGTGGGGGCACGCCGCCTGGCCCGCCTGCTGCACGTCACCCCGGCCGCCGGGACCGTTCCCGAGCGGCTGGACCTCGACCCCTCCCACGGCGAGCAGGTCAGCGGGGACCTGGTGGACACCGCCAGCGGGGTGCGCCTGGCCCAGGGGCGGATGACCGCCCTGGTGGCCCCCGACCCGGACGTCTCCGCCGGGCTGGCCACCCGCCTGGGCCGCTTCACCGACGCCGGACCAGCCGTGACCCTGGACGGGCGGCCCCTGACGGACATGCCTCTGGAGGGGGTGCGCGCCAGCGTCGTCGTCTCCGGCGCCACCGCCCAGCTGTTCACCGGCACCCTGCGCGAGGCCCTGGACGTGCGCGAGGGCCCCGTGCCCCAACCCGTGGACGTGCGCACCCTGGTCCAGGCCGAGGCACGCCGGGAGGGCGTGGCCGACGTCGACCAGCAGGTGCGCCCCCAGCCCCGCCACGTCCTAGGCGACGAGCGCCTGGAAGCGGCTATCGAGGTCGCCGACGCCGCTGACGTGCTTACCTCCCTGGAGGAGGGCCTGGCCGGGATGATTACCGAGAAAGGACGCTCGCTGTCCGGCGGCCAGCGCCAGCGGGTGGCCTTGGCCCGCGCCCTGCTCACCGAGGCGCCCACCCTGGTGCTCATCGAGCCGACCTCTGCCCTGGACTCCCACACGGAGTCCCGCGTGGCCCGACGCGTGGCCGCGGCCCGCCGGGGCCGCACCACAGTCGTGGTCACTGCCTCCCCCCTGGTCCTGGAAGCCTGTGACGAGGTGGTCCTCCTGGCCGACGACGGCACGCAGCGCCTGCGCTCCACCCACCGCGACCTGCTGGCCCGCTCCCGGGCCGGGGAGCCCGCTGCCCAGGACTACCGACGTATCGTGGCCCGGGCCACCGGCGAGGAGGTGAGCCGCTGATGGCGCTGCCTGTGGCGCCCGGTCGGGTGGCGATGCGCAAGACCTTTGGCATCATGGCCTCCTACCGCTGGCGCTTCGTGGTCGCACTGATCCTGCAGATCCTGGGGATCCTGGCCCCTCTGGTGGCGCCCCAGCTGCTGGGGCGCCTGGTCTCGCGCGTGTCTGCCGGGACCGCCACCGTCGGCTACGTGGACCGGGTGGTCCTGGCCATCGCCGTCGTCACGCTCGTGGGCGCCGTGGTCAACCGCTACGCCCAGATGTACGCCCGCACCCTGGGGGAGTCGGTCTTCGCCGACCTGCGCGAGCGCATGATGGGGCGGGTGGTGCGCCTGCCCCTGAGCGCGGTGGAGACTGCAGGCACCGGGGACCTGGTGGGGCGCACCACCAACGACGTCTCCCGCATCGAGTTCCTGGTGCGCGTGGGCATCCCCCAGATCATGGTGTGCACGGTGACGATCACCTTCACCCTGGTGGCCGCAGCCGTCTCCGACCCGCTGCTGGCCCTGGGGCTGCTGGTCATCGTCCCCCCGGTGTGGGCGATGATGAGCTGGTACCTGCCGGTGTCCGTGCCCGCCTACCGTGCGTCCTCGGCGGCCTACGCACGGCTCAACGGGGCGGTCTCCGAGACGGTGGACCACGCCGAGACGGTGGACGCCCTGGGCAT
The DNA here is from genome assembly GCF_003591215.1 of Actinomyces sp. 2119. Lineage (NCBI taxonomy): Bacteria > Bacillati > Actinomycetota > Actinomycetes > Actinomycetales > Actinomycetaceae > Actinomyces > Actinomyces sp. 2119. The sequence goes on along the minus strand of NZ_QYRR01000005.1, from coordinate 185,767 downwards.
GGGGGCACGCCGGGAGGCCACCATCCTCACCGCGGTCACGGAGGCCTGGTCCCTGGACCGCTACACCGCAGCCCTGAGGGTGCGCCTGTTCATGGTGCTCGACGTGGCCTGGCGGGCGCCGGTGGTGGTTATCCTCCTGTGGGGCGGGTTCCTGGCCGCCCGTGGCTACGCCTCACTGGGGGCGATCACCACGGTCAGCCTCTACGCCATGGAGCTGCGCAGGCCGGTGGGCCAGCTCATGTTCTGGATCGACCAGGTCCAGATCGCCCAGGCATCCCTGTCACGTATCCTCGGTGTGGAGGAGGTGCCCGAGGACCGCTCCCCTACCGGCGAGCAGCCCGCCGACAGGCGCATACGCCTGCACGACGTACGCTTCTCCTACCGGGAGGGCACGGAGGTGCTCCACGGCATCAGCCTGGACCTGGTCCCGGGCGAGCGCCTGGCGGTGGTCGGCCCCTCCGGCTCGGGCAAGTCCACGCTGGGGCGGATGCTGGCGGGCATCAACCCGCCTACCTCCGGCGAGGTAACGGTGGGAGGGGTGCCCCTGACCGACCTGAGCGAGGAGGAGTTACGGCGCAACGTCGCGCTGATCACCCAGGAGCACCACGTGTTCGTGGGCTCGGTCGCCGACAACGTGCGCCTGGGCAGCCCGCAGGCTGAGGACGCGACGATCCGGGGGGCTATCGAGGCTATCGGGGCCAGCGGCTGGGTGGACAACCTGCCCCAGGGAATGGACACGATGGTGGGCTCAGGCCACCTCGCGCTGAGCCCCGCGCAGGCCCAGGAGCTGGCGCTAGCCCGGTTGGTGCTGCTGGACCCGCACACGCTGGTCCTGGACGAGGCCACCTCCCTGCTGGACCCCCACGCGGCCCGCGCCCTGGAGCGGACCCTGTCCACCGCCCTGGCCGGGCGCACGGTGGTGGAGGTCGCCCACCGCCTCTACACCGCCCAGGACGCCGACCGGGTGGCCGTGGTCATGGACGGGCGCGTCGTCGAGCTGGGCACCCACGAGGAGCTGGTGGCCCTGGGCGGGGAGTACGCCAGCCTGTGGCAGGCCTGGAGCCAGGAGTGAGGGCGGGGGCCGAGCCTGAGGCTGAGCCCGCTTCCGGGAGCGGGACGATGCCGGGCAGCAGGACGTCAGCACAGACGGACCCCCTCATCACCACGCTCCTTGACGAGGTAGGGTGCTGCGCTAGAAAGACGTAGCTCTCGGCGCTCTCGGCGCACCTGAGCGCTCCCGAGTTGCTCCTGAACGCCCCTCCCGGGGGCGCCTCCCTCCTCCCAGCAGCCAACGACCGTACCCCGGGCACTAAGGCTGCACATGCGTGCACCGCCCCGTCCAGCGCCCGCCTTCGCCCCTAGTGTGGAGATGTGAGATTCTTGCCGTGTGGACTAAGGTTCGTACCAGCCGTACGCCGCGCACCTCACGCCCCGTACCGCACGCCACACAGAGCACACTGAGAAGGTCATCAACCATGTCCCAGTACCAGCCTCCTGCTCCACCGCCGCCTTCGGGCTCCCAGCCCACGCTCGGCGAGCTTGTCGCCCGCATCTCCGAGAACATCTCCCTGCTGATCCGCGGAGAGATCGACCTCGCCAGGGCCAAGGGTCAGCGCATGGCCAGGAAGATAGGCGTGGGAGTCGGGCTTCTGGCCGCCGCCGGCGTCGTGGCTCTCTACGCCGTGGGCATGCTGCTGGCGTCGCTGGCCCACGGCATCGGCGAGGCCCTGCCCCTGTGGGCCGGCTACCTCATTGTCGCCGTGCTCTTGCTCATCGTGGTAGCGGTCCTCGCTCTCGTGGGAGTGAGACGGCTCCAGGCGGCCAGGGCGGACACCCCCGCCCCCCAGGAGGGCCTGAAGAGCAGCGTCGAGACAGTCAGGACCGCTGTCGCCTCCGGCCTGGAGAGGGGGAACTCCCAGTGAGCACCACGAACGCCTCCCTTCCGGCAGGCCCGCAGCCCTCGGCGCCCCCGCCCTCTGGCGCTCCGTCCCCCACCGCGGCGCAGCCTCCCCAGGCTCAGCACGCCCCTGCGGCTCCCTCCCGTTCCGTCGAGGAGATCGCGGCGGACTTGGAGGCGCGCCGTCGCGCCCTGGCCTCCGACGTGGACGAGGTCGCCGCCAGGCTCGCTCCTGCCAGCCTCAAACGCATGGCTCAGGAGACGGCGGACGCGGCGGCCGCCAGCCTGCGCAGCCGCACCCAGGCCCTGCGCGAGCGGGCCGAGGAGCTTACCTCGCAGGCGGGGCTCACCTCCCCGCCCCACTCGGCCTCCGTCTACGGGGGTGATCCCGGCACGCCACCGCTCACCGAGGCCGCACCAGGCGCTACGGAGCCGCTGACCCTGTCCCAGCGTCTGACCCGCTTGCTTGACGACGCTCGCGACGGGGACCCGGTCTCGTTGGCCGTTGTGACCGCCGCGGGTCTCACGGTTGCCGGACTGGGCATCCTCACCCTGACCCGGGTGATCCGCTCATGAGCAGCACCACGGGACAGGACGGTCCCGCCACTACGCGCGAGCGGGTCCCCGAGCAGATCGAGGAGCGTCTACGCGCCCAGCGCCAGGCGCTGGCAGCCAGCGTCGACGAGCTGGCGGCTCGGGTTGACCCGCGGACCCAGGCCCGTCAGACCAGCCAGCAGCTGCGCGGCCGGGCAGAGGCCAGGATCGCCGTCCTGCGCCAGCGCGCGGAGGCCTACGGGGTCAGCACCGAGATGGCCGCTGCCCTCGGCGCAGCCGCCGTCGCCAGCCTGCTAGCGGCCGTGCTAACGGCCAGCAGGCTGGCGCGTCGCTGAGTCCTGCGGGAACGGTGGGCGCGACTGCGCAGCCGTCGCAGGACGGCGTCTGCGTCAGTACCGACCGCACACAGTGCTACAGAACCAACCGGGCCGCAACAGCCCTCAGGGTGGGAGTCACCACGGCTCTCCCCCCGGTGTACGAATGGTGTTCCCATACGTCAACGTTGTACGGTTGGCCCACGACATATTTGACCAGGAAGAGCGCGCCCACGAGCGCGCCGTGACACGTTGGAGGGGGTCGAGCCTATGGGGCGCGGCCGTCAGAAGGCCAAGGCAACCAAGGTTGCCCGCAAGCTCAAGTACTTCAGTCCAGAGACCGACTACGCGGCTCTCGAGCGTGAGCTCGTGTCAGCCTCGTCCGGCTCCGAGGCTGACGACGACATCGACTACGAGAAGCTGGCCGCCAAGTATGCCGTCGATGACGACGACTGGGATGAGGACGACAGGTAACCGCCACGGTGCGCGCGGGACCACTGGTCTCGCGTCTCCTCCGTCCAGGACCGTACTGCGTACAGCACCTGGCACCTCCTGGGTACCTCTTCTGGGAAAGCGGGGCCTGACCTTGCTCCCCCAGGGGACGTAAGACCTGACACGGCGCCGGATGTGCCGGTGACAGCAGCCTCGTCGTGACTGACTCGCCACCAGGTGTCAGTCACGACGAGGCTGCTGTCGCTGCGGCTGCCGCCACCGGCGTGGCAGTCGCAGGGACCGCTCCCGCGCGGCGCTGCTCAGCAGCAGCCGCTGTCAGGCTGCCAGCTCCACTACCACGGCGCGAGACCGCCCCTGCGACTCCCTTGAGCACTGTCTCCCACCTCTCAGCCAGTCACGTAGCTGCCATGAATATCTACTGCCCCGCCGTCGACACCCTTGGTTCCCGCGACCAGCCGCCCCAGCACCTGCCTGTCAGCGGCCTCGCTGACCTCCCCCAGGACCCAGGCCGGGATACCCGCCCCCTGGGCCACGGTCACCACTGCGTCGACTCCTCGCGCATCGACGACAGCCACCATTCCCACCCCCATGTTGAGCGTCGCCTCCAGGTCCTCCCAGGGCACCTGCCCCAGGGAACGCACCAGGCTAAAGACCGGCGGGAGCAGCCAGGAGCTGCGGTCCACCTGTGCCACGAGCCCCGGGGGCAGCACACGAGCAAGGTTGGCCGCCAGCCCGCCCCCGGTGACGTGGCTGAGGGCGTGGATGGTCGGGGGCGCCGCCGCTGAGGACAAGGTGTCCAACATGGCCAGGCAGACACGCGCGTACAGGCGGGTAGGCTCCAGCAGCTCCTCACCCAGGGTCCGCCCCAGCTCGGGGACGTGACGCTCCAGGCCCCAGCCTGCCCGGGCGACCACGTGGCGCACCAGGGAGTACCCGTTGGAGTGCAGTCCGGAGGAGCCCATGGCCACCAGCACGTCGCCCGCGCTAACCCTGTCCGCCCCCAGGAGACGGTCGGCCTCCACCACCCCGGTGGCAGCACCCGCCAGGTCATACTCGTCGGGCCTCATCAGGCCGGGGTGCTCCGCAGTCTCCCCACCCAGCAGGGGGGTGTCCACAGCGGCGCAGGCCTGGGCGACACCGCGCACGATGTCCGCCACCCGCTCAGGCACGACGTGGCCGCAGGCAATGTAGTCGGTCATGAGCAGGGGCCGGGCGCCGACGACGACAATGTCGTCCACCACCATGCCTACTAGGTCCTGCCCGATCGTGTCGTGGATGCCCAGGGCCTGGGCCACGGCGACCTTGGTGCCGACCCCGTCGGTGGAGGTGGCCAGCAGAGGGCGGCGGTAGTCACGCAGGTCGGTGACGTCCACCAGCCCGGCGAAGCCACCCACGCCACCGACAACAGCAGGGTTCATGGTCGCAGCCACCGAGGCTCTCATCAGCGCCACGGCCTGGTCCCCCGCAGCCGTGTCCACCCCGGCGGCGGCGTAGGTGGCACCCGGGTAAGGGCCGTCAGAGCGGTTGGGGTCGTCAGTCATGAGGCTGGCTCCTTCAGTGGTCAGGGCCCGGCTGGGCCACGGGCACAGTGCTCGGGTTCCCGGCACCGGCCTGCCCAGCCCGGGACGAGGTCCTCATGACCCGGAGCCGGGCGGGCTGCCCAACCTCAGGTCAGGACGGGTCACGCCCTGGGGCGCAGCAGGTACCGCAGCCTCCACGAGGCCGTCCTGGCTGCGCGCACGGTCATGGTCCTCACGACCACGGCCCGTACGACCCTGCGGACGCCGCCGGTAGACGGCGGGGACCGGGCTGACCGGGATCGTGGCCACCGACGCCCCCGCCACCGGAGGAGGTACCGGGTAGTCGCCAGTGAAGCAGGCTATGCACAGGCTGTCACGCTGCTGGCCCGTGGCCTCCACCATCCCGTTCACGGACAGGAACCCCAGGGTGTCGGCGCCGATGGAGTGGCAGATCTGGTCCACGCTCATGCCTGCGGCGATGAGCTCGGCCCGGGTGGCGAAGTCGATGCCGTAGAAGCAGGGCCACAGCACCGGCGGGGAGGAGATACGTACGTGGACCTCCGCCGCCCCGGCCTCGCGCAGCATCCGCACCAGGGCGCGCTGAGTGTTGCCACGTACGATCGAGTCGTCGACGACGACCAGGCGCCTGCCCTCAATGACCTCACGCAGGGGGTTGAGCTTGAGGCGGATACCCAGCTGGCGCAGGGTCTGGGTGGGCTGGATGAAGGTACGCCCCACGTAGGCGTTCTTGACCAGCCCCTGCCCGTAGGGAATCCCTGAGGCCTGGGCGTAGCCGATGGCCGCAGGTGTCCCGGACTCGGGGGTGGCGATAATGAGGTCCGCCTCCACCGGGTGCTCCCGGGCCAGGGCAGCCCCCATGGCATTGCGGGCGGCGTTGACGCTGCGGCCCGCGATACGGGTGTCGGGGCGGGCCAGGTAGACGTACTCGAAGACGCAGCCGGCCCGCCTCGCAGCGGCGAAACGGGTGGAGCGCACGCCCTCGTCGTCGATCTCAAGCAGCTCGCCCGGCTCCACCTCGCGCACAAAGGTGGCCCCCACGATGTCCAGGGCGGCAGTCTCCGAGGCCACCGTCCAGCCGCGCTCCAGGCGGCCGAGCACCAGCGGCCGGATCCCCTGGGGGTCGCGGGCGGCGTAGAGGGTACGCTCGTCCATAAAGACCAGGGAGAAGGCCCCACGCAGCATGGGCAGGACCCGGCGTGCCGCCTGGTGCAGCGTGAGCGGGGCAGGCGCGGAGTAGGCCTGGGTCAGCTCCTCCTCATCGGTGACGCCGGAGACGACGACGTCGGCAGCGCTGTCCCAGCCCTCCAGGGCGCCTCGCTCGCCCACGAGGTTCATCAGGGCAGCGATCACCGCGGTGTCCGTGGAGGAGCCACGGCCGAGCTCGCCGGTGAGGTCCTCCCCGCTGGTGGCGTGGACGGCCTCCACAAGCTCGCGGGTGTTGGTGAGGTTACCGTTGTGGGCCAGGGCGAGCGTGGAGCCTGAGGCCGGCCCCAGCATCGGCTGGGCGTTCTCCCAGGTGGTGGCCCCCGTGGTGGCGTAGCGTACGTGGCCCACCGCTATGTGCCCGCTGAGGTTAGTCAGGGCCAGGTCGTCAAAGACCTGGGAGACCAGGCCCAGGTCCTTGTAGACCAGGATCTGGGAACCGTTGGAGGTGGCGATCCCCGCAGCCTCCTGGCCCCGGTGCTGCAGGGCGTACAGACCGAAGTAGGTCAGCCGGGAGACCTCCTCCCCGGGTGCCCAGACTCCGAAAACGCCGCACTCCTCCGCAGGAGGGGAGTCCATCTCACCAGTGTGCACGCCCCCAGTCTCCCACGTCGCGCGGCCAGGCGGGACGAGCCCGTGGGGGCGCGGCCTCACATCCGCAGCAGGGGAAGGTAGGGCGACAGGTCACAGCGCTCCCCGGAGGCGTGCAGCGCCCCCGAGGCCAGGGCCTGGGGCCAGGTCAAAGTCCCGGTGGCCAGGGCCAGCCAGGTGGGGGCGTCGGTCTCGACCACGGAGGGCGGAGTCCCCCGGCGGTGGACGGTGCCCGCCACGGCCTGGGTAACGCCGAAGGGCGGGACCCGCACCTCCACGGCGCGCCCGGGGGCGCGGGCGGCCAGCTCCTCCAGGGTGTAGCGCACGGCGGTCGCGGTGACCTGGCGTTCGGGCAGCCGGTGCTGTCGACGCTGTCGGAGCTGCGCGGCGTCCTCACCCGCAGGGGCGTCCGGCTGCGCCTGGGCGGCCCACTGGCGCAGGGCCTGGGCGCCAGCGGCGGGGTCGATGCGTCGGCGTGGTGGCACGGCCTGATCGTACCCGGGGACGCAGAGGAACCCAGGAGTCCTGGGAGCTCCGGGCACCAGCCAGAGACTGAGGCGGCCCCGGCAGGTAGCCACGGGTACCGGGTAGGTACTGGGTAGGTTGCACATCTTCGGATACATGGTGATCGCGGGGAACAGAGACTGCTTCTTTACCGGAGCCGAGGAGAATTGAGAGATCCGCATGTTTCTGCGGACTACGCTGGGACCAATGCGTGTGGGTGCGAGGCCGCTCCTCCAGCAGCCGACCCCTCCCACAAGCACCCGAGACAAGCCGCGCCGTCACCTGACACAGCCTCATCACGCTGTACGAGGAGCGCGGCCTTCTCGTTCCTGACTACGACCGCGCCAAGAGGTACCTGCGGCACATCGGCTACTACCGGCTGTCTCCCTACACCCTGCCCTTCCAGACAAGCCACCAGCCCCACCGCTTCAAGGAAGAAACGACCTTTGACGACGTGCTCACGCTCTACATCTTCGACCGCGAACTGCGCCTCCTCGTCATGGACGCCCGGGAACGTGTCGAGGTAGCCGTCAGGTCCGCGCCCTCAGGCACCATGGCGGGGACAGCGCCAGGGGAAGCATTAGGGCAAAGAAGCAGGTCGCCCGCACCGTGGCCACCGGTCTCACCGACACCGTGCCTGAGTCCTGGCTGCAGAGCTACGTCCGGGTACGAAGCATATGCGCCCGCCACGAAAGGCTCTGGAACAGGGTTCTTGGCACCTACCCGGCCGAAGTCTTGCGCGTGCGGCTCAGTCCACAAATCTCGAGGCCTACTCGACCGCCTCCGGAGAGCAGCTCACCCGGTTTGTGACTCTTGGACCGCTCGGCGCACGCGTTTGTTGAGCAGGAACAGCGCGTTGACTACGACCCAGAAGATAACCAGCGCCCAGTCGGCGGCGGCCACCGAGGTACCTGCTATGAGCCAGGCTGTCAGGAAGATACCAAGGGGTCCAATAACCATGGAGATGGAGTTCTGCAATCCGTTGAGCCTTCCCCTCATCTCTTCGGGCGTCACTTGCAGTGAGACAACCCCGGTTACAGCTCCCACGGCGGCGGAACTGATACCGAAAAGGAAGCACATGACAACCGTGTAAATAACCGAGTGGAATTGCACCAGCAGCGCGAGACCCACCACATTTAAAAGTGACGCTCCTAGCGTCAGCGGCCAACCAGGAACCCTAGCCCCGATTAAAGCATATATAAGGCCGCCGGCGAGCAGCCCCAGTCCAACGGAGGCCAAAGCATACCCGTTCGCGTAGTCGACGCCCCTCAGTGTCATAAACACGGGAATCAGGAGCCCCTGAAGGATAGTCACCAGCATAACGCTCGCAACGTTCAAGCCCGTAAGGGCTCGTAAGACAGCGTTCTTTCTCCTGCCTAAAAATACAATTCCATCTCGGAAGGAGCTCCAATAGGCGATTTTCGAACTCCCGCCTTCCGAGGTATCCATGCGCCCATAGGCTCTAGGTGTGGCGAGGCAGAGCGCGCCGGCAGCGAGGGACGTGGCAGCTGTGACCCAAAGAACGGACCGCGCGTCGAAAAAGTTCATCAGCAGTCCCGCGAAGGTAGGCCCTAAGACAATAGCCAGGGCACTGACCGTTTCCCGGACCCCTACCAAGGTCTGAAGCGCGACCCCCGAATGCCGCTGCACCCCATAGATCATAGCTTCCCGCGCATTCCACGCTGGCATGTCGCCAATGCCGCTCAGAAAAGCCGAAATTATGAACCATGTTAGTGACAGCTCACCAAAAGTGCCCACAGCGGCGAGTAGTGCGATACTAGAGGCTGAAACGAGGTCGCCCGCAGATGCCAAGAGACGCCGGTCGTACCGGTCAATCAATGGGCCAGAAAGCAGGCCAAACACGAATGTGCTGGCACCACTAGCAACTGCTACTATGCCCGCCGCCAAAACTTCTCCGGTAGATACGAGTACCAGGACCGGCAAGACGACGTTCGCGATCGAATTACCGAATAAAGAAAAGGCGAAAGACGTGAAATAAGTAACTAACTGCATCGCACAACACCCCAGAGTCGGCTCACCGAACTGCTCTAACCTTCCTAATTGGCCACGACGGCAGGGAGTCGTCACATCCGCCCGGATCGAATTGGTAAGAATCGTGAGCACTGGCAATATTGAACCCCGCTTCGGTCAACAGTGCCTCGATTCTGTTCCGGCTGTGGACCACAGGCTTGTGTGATGCGTACTCCCGACAATCTGCTCCATCCGTCTTGAGAAAAGCTCGTCTTGGGCGCGCCGTAAAGCGCTTGGATCTGGCTGGCAACATTCACGTGCCTCACGCCAGTGGTCCGAACTGTCGACGTACATAATCCACGATATCCACGGTGTTAACCAAACCACCTTCACCAGGAGCCAGAGAATAGGCCGACAAACCCGCCGTCGTGCCGAGCACGTGTATGCCGTGCGGTTGTAAGTCGCTCATTGCATTTTTAACCGGAGGATAGAATTTAGTCTGCCCTGGCAAGGATGGTGCGACAAGTACCGAAACTTTCGACACCACGGGGACGTAGAGTGTTAGGGAATTGAGGTTGCCTCAGCGAAGTCGGCAGTGCCGCCCGGCATGTTATCGATCTCGGCCGAGATCGAGTCGATGATAGCGGGCAGGCCGTCATTGAAAACTTCGGTGGCAGTGGAGTGGGCAGTGTTCACGTCTCTCGCTTTCCGTTGGTGCGACATGGGTACGCAACTCGATGTGACTAAGGAGCATTCCGAGCGCCAGGCGGACGAATGCCCACTTATACTTATTCTAACTGAACTATCTCGCCTCATCAAGGGATTGCTGAGACTCATGGCTCTTCCAGTTTGAGGGGTTAGACGGGGTGGCGTGAGGGGTGGGCGGGGTCAAGGTGCTGGGTGACCATGGGGCTGCTCAGGACTGACCATGATGCCGAGGCGATCTCCCACACTACCTGCCCCGCCCCGCCGACCGGGGATGATCCTGTTAATCCTGATTGCCTGCTGGGACCGGGGGCCACCAGCCAGAAGGTCATCGGCTCGATTGGCCGCCAGAGGCCGTGGGTCCGGTGCCGCTCTGTGTAGGGAGCTGATGATGAGCGCTCGCTCTGCACCTTGTGCGGGGCGATGGGGCGGATGAGAGGCGCTGACGTGTGTGTCCTGGACACTCCCGATCGCTGGGAGGGCCACTCGGCTGCTGGCGAGAGTCTCTGAGATGGCCTGGGCGCAGGGTGCAAGCGCCAGTAGAGGGTCGCCATAGAGCTCCTGAACCGAGGACAGGATGGAGTACTCCTCAACGTCATAGCCCGGGGCTGGGCCCTGGGACAGCTCCTGGTGCTGGCGCCGAACAGCCTCCTCGTCAAGGCCTGCCAGCATGGTGGTCAGCCGGGTCTCCTCCTGGCGGAGCTCCTTGATCCTGCTGGCGGAGAAACCCCGCTCCAGGCGCAGGACGGTCGCGGCACCAGTGGGGTCAAGGTCCCCGAGCCGTCCGTAGCGGAAGTAACGGCGCAGGTGCGGTCCGCAGCAGGCCCTCCCTTGTACCGGGGGGCTATCACGAGGGGCTGGTCCGGGTCGATCACGGCCTCGTCTCCTTGAGGAAAGGGAACTTATCAGGCTGTGGCCCTCCCTGCGCTTCTGCTGCACGTCTGTCACAGGATGTAGCTCACGTAACACAACCGGCAACGCCAGCCTCTCGGACGCCCCCGCCCCTCACACCACCGCCCACAAGGCGGCTGTGACCAGGAACCCCGTCGTACCGGCCACTGTGGACAGCACCGTCCACGTCCGCAGGCCGTCGGCCACTGACAGGCCCATGTACTTGGTGACGATCCAGAAGCCGGAGTCGTTGACGTGGGACACGCACAGGGCGCCAAAGCCCACGGCCATCTGGATGAGGGCGACCTGGAGCGTGGAGTACCCGCCCTGGGCCACGGCATCGCTGAGCAGGCCCCCGGCGGTGAGGATGGCGACGGTCGCCGAGCCCTGAGAGGCGCGTATCGCCAAGGAGATGACGAAGGCGCTCAGCAGCACGGGCAGGTGGGCGGCGACCAGGGCCTGGGCCAGGGCCTCGCCGATGCCGCTGGCCACGAGCACGGCAGCAAACACGCCTCCCGCCCCGGTGACGAAGACGATGGTGGCCACGTCGGGCAGTGCCGAGTCCAGGACCTGCCCCCGCCGCTCCAGGGACCAGCGCTGCTGGTGGCCGACGACGAGGTAGGCCAGCACGACAGCAGTCAGCAGGGCCAGAGGCGAGGAGCCGACGAAGCCGAGCACGGCGTGAGCAGTGCCGCCCTCGGTGGCAACCATCTGCCCGACCGTGCCCACCATGATCTGGGCTATCGGCGCGATAATGAGCAGCACCACGGTACCTGGGCCGGTGCCGTGGGCACGGGGGACGGCCCCGCCAGGGATGTAGGTCTCCTCAGCAACCTGCCTGGCAGAGCCCAGCGGCCCCTCACCGGTCTCGACCTTCTCCAGCCCCAGTCGCCTGGAGGCCAGGTAGGAGACCGCGCTCACCACAGCGCACACAGGCAGGGAGACCAGCACCAGGACGCCGATGTCGGTCCCCAGGGAGGCTGCGGCGGCCACGGGTCCAGGGTGGGGCGGGACCACGACATGGAGGGCCATGAGGGTCGCTGCCACCGGCAGCCCGATGGTCAGGGGCCTCATCCCGGTGACGTGAGCGAAGCCGAAGACAATGGGAGCCAGGATGATAAAGCCCACGTCGAAGAAGATCGGGATGCCCAGGACAAAGGCCGCCGCTGTCACGGCCACAGCCACCCGGTGACGCCCCAGCACCCGGGTGAAGCGATCAGCCAGGACCTCGGCGCCCCCGGCCGCCTCGACGACGCGTCCCAGCATGGCCCCCAGGCCGACGACCATGGCCACCGACCCCAGGGTCGCCCCCATGCCGTCGGTCATGGTCTGGGCGATGTCGCCCACGGGTACCCGGGTCGCCAGCGCCAGGACGACCGAGACCAGCAGCATTGCCACGAAGGCGGACATCCTGACCCGGATAACCAGCAGGAGCAGGACGACGATGGCGGCAACAGCCAGCAGGAGCAGGACAGGAACTGACATGGCTGGTCCTCCTCACCGCCGGTCCGACCCCGGGCCGGGGGCGAGCACGGTAATGACCGAGGAGTCGTCCCGGGCCGCCAGACCCCGGCTGGCTCCCTGGAGGTAGAGCTGCTCGGCGGCAGCGGCCACCGGGGTGGGCAGGCCCGCGCCCCGGGCGGCCGCAGTGACGATCCCCATGTCCTTGACAAAGATGTCCAGGCGGGAGCGGACCTCGACGCCCTCGGCCTCCCGGGGATCCCGGGCCCCGTCGTCCCTCTCAGTCTCGCAGGCCTGGAGGGCCTGGAGCATGCGGGGTCCCCGGTCGCCCAGCATGAAGGAGCTGGCAGCACCGGCCATGAGGGCCTCCAGCGCGGCCCGCGGGTCCAGCCCCAGCGCCCGGGCCAGGGCAAGGGCCTCCGCGGCGGCGGCGATATGTATCCCGCACAAGAGCTGGTTGACGGTCTTCATGGCCTGGCCGGAGCCGGGCTCGCGCCCCACCCGCACCAGCGTGGAGCTCATGGCCTCCAGGACGTCATGGGCAGCCTCCCAGGCCTGGTCGTCAGCACCGACAACGACAAGCAGGTCCCCCGCCCCGGCGCGCTTCGGCCCTCCGGAGACGGGGGCGTCCACGAGCCCGACCCCCGCCTGGCAGAGCCGGGCGGCCACGGCGCGCGCGCCCTGCTCACCGACCGTAGAGGTCAGGACGACGACGGCACCCGGGCTCATGCTCGCGGCGACGGCGGGCTCGCCGAAGAGCAGCTCGTCAAGCTGGTCCTGGTCGCGCACGGCAACCAGGACCACGTCGGCACCACGGGCGGCGTCGGCCGCGCTGGGGGCGGGGCTGACGCCGGCCGTGGTCGCCAGGTCAAGACGTGCCTGGGAAAGGTCGTAACCGCGCACGTCCAGGCCCGCCCCGCCTGCGTCACGGGACGTACTGAGGTGGGTGGCCATGGGCAGTCCCATGGCACCCAGGCCCAGGACGGCGACGGCGGTACGGTCTGGAACGCCTGCGGAGGCGGTGGCGCTAGGCGCTGGACCGCCACCAGCAGCAGTACCGGGAGGCGGAGCGGGTAGGGTCATGGTGGTCTCCTGAGGTCGTTGCGGAGCAGGCTGGCAGGTAGTGTCGATGGTGCTGGTAGTGTCACAGAGGCGGCGGCTCAGGCGCTCAGGACGGAGACGACCTGGGTTAGGGAGTCGTCGTCGCCCACGTTGCCGGCAAAGACGATGTAGGGCACGCCTGCGGCGGGACCGTCCTGGGGCTCCCACAGGGAGACGATGCCGGGCAGCATCGGGCCGCGCACCAGCGCCCGGCGGATACCCAGGCCGCGGCTGGCCACGTCGGAGGAGGTGATGCCGCCCTTGGCGATGACGAAGCGCGGGCAGCGCCGGGCCACCACCTGCTGGACCACCTCGACCACGGCGTCGGAGACGGCCCGGGCGAAGGCCAGGGACTCCTGCGCGTCGCGGCCGGGCACGAATGCCCCGCCACGGCGCACCACGACGCTGCCCTCCCCCAGGACGGCGGCCGCTTGGGAGGCGACCTGGGCGACGTGGGCGTCACGGTCCCGGGCACGCAGCACCGTGGGGACGTCCAGGACTACCTCGGGAGTGCCCGTGGCAGTGCGCAGGGCCTCGACCTGGCGGCCGGTGAGCCCCACGTGGGAGCCCACGACCACCAGCCCGCCCGCGGCGTCGATGTCGGGGGCGGTGTCGCCGGGGCGGGCCTGGCTGGCGGTCAGCGGCGGGTGGGGCTCCTGGCCGATGCGGGCACGCACGAAGGGCGGCCCCACCCGGTAGACGAAGGTGGAACCCGCCTCCTCGGCACGCTGGAGGGCTCGGGCCAGCAGGCGTAGGTCGTTCTCCTCCACGCAGTCCACGGCCACCGGCTGCCGCCCGCCAAGGGCCGTGAGGGTGGCTACGACAGCATCCTCGTCACCACGCAGGAGCCCCAGGTCCACCACCGGGACCGAGGATGCCCTCACCACGCCCCCGGTCTTCTCCTCCACCCACTGGGGCAGGCTGGAGGAACGGTAGCCAAAGGTCGCGTCCCCGGCGAACTCGGTGTCCCCCACGGGAACGAACCCGGTACCCGGTGATCCCGCGTAGTGGACGCCGTGGACGGTGACGCGCCCGGCGTCGGGGAAGGCGGGCGACACGACGATACCGTCCACCGGCGTGCCGCCCTCCTCCAGCAGGTCGGCGATCGTGTCCGGCTCCAGGGGGAAGTGGCCGCGCAGGGTGGAGTCGGAGCGAGAGACAAAGGTGACTGGGCGGCCGGTGGCCTGGGAGGCGGCCAGCGCGGACGTGACTGCCTCCCGGTTGACCCGCTGGGCGTCTGCCGGGTCGAGGGAGCGGGAGTTGGTCATGACATAGACGGCAGGCGCCCCTGTGCCCAGCGCCCAGGCGAGGTCAGCCTCCTCCCAGCGGGTCACCACGGGCAGGCCCGCGACGGACTGGGTACCGGTGGGGTCGTCGTCCAGGACCACCAGGGCGCGGGTGAGCCGGGCGGCGACCGTGGACGCCTCCACGGGCGGTCCGTCGGGCAGGCCGTGGGTGAGGTCCGCCAGCCCCACCGGGGCTGGCCCGGGCGAGGACCCGGCTGGACGGTCCGGACTGGCTGGGTGGGCACACTTCGTCATGTCTCGCTCCTTTGCGACACCAGTGCCCCTCACGTGCCGACACCCGTGGTTCCCAGGGCGTCACAGGCAGTGTCGGCTCTGGGGCACCCCTCCAGCATAGAACGTACCTCCTCCTCGCGGAGTGCCCGGGGGGCGGGTTCCCGACTGGAACCAACGAGGAGGAGGTACGTTCTGTGGGGTGGAGCGCAGCTGGGCTCAGGCGGCCACGGCGGCGGGGGCCTGCGAAGACTGGCGCAGCCCCTTGAGGAGGACGACAAGCGCGGTGGTCACGACCGTCCCGGCCAGGATCGCCAGGATGAAGCCCAGGAAGTTGTTGATGGCGAAGGCCACGAACACGCCACCGTGTGGGGCGCGCGATCCCACGCCCAGGGCCATGGTCAGAGCCCCGGTCACTGCTCCCCCAGCCATAGTGGCAGGGATGACGCGCAGCGGGTCGGCCGCAGCGAAGGGGATGGCGCCCTCAGAGATGAAGGACAGCCCCAGCAGCCAGGCGCTGCGGCCGTTCTCGGCCTCTGCCTCGGTGAACAGCCTGCGGCGCAGGAAGGTCGCCGCCGACATGGCCAGGGGCGGGACCATGCCTGCCGCCATGACCGCGGCCATGATCTCGTAGGAGGCGTCCGTAGCGGCGGACAGCCCGGCGGTGGCGAAGAGGTAGGCCGCCTTGTTGACCGGCCCGCCCAGGTCGAAGCACATCATGAGGCCCAGGATGACGCCCAGGAGGACTGCGGAGCCCCCGCCGGACATGGAGGTCAGCCCGTCCTGGAGGCCGTTCATGAGGGAGGCCAGGGGGCGGCCCAGGACCATGTACATGAGCGCGCCCACCACCAGGGTGGTACCCAGGGGGATGACGACGACGGGCATGAGGCCCCGCAGCCACCGGGGAACATCCAGCCCAGCCAGCCAGGCGGCCACGTAGCCGGCGATGATGCCTCCGATGAGGCCCCCGATGAACCCGGAGTCAACCGCGACGGCCACCGCGCCCATGGCGAATCCGGGAGCGATACCGGGCCTCCCAGCCAGCCCGAAGGCGACGTACCCGGCCAGCGCGGGTACGAGGAACCCCATGGCGGCGTTGCCGATCGTGAACAGGACCGCCCCGACGTAGGCCGCCAGCGCGGACCCGCCCAGGGCATTGGGCGCGGCGAGGTCGGGACTGTTCAGGTCCGGGAGGTTCCACAGGCTGGAGCCGGTGACGATGTTCTCCGCCGTCTCGGTAATGTCGTAGCCACCGAAGAGGAAGCCCAGGGCGATGAGCAGACCGCCCGCGGCCACGAAGGGGATCATGTAGGACACTCCGGTCATGACAGAGCGCTGGAGGCGGCGGGCCCAGTGCTCGCTGCCCCCCTCGCTGCTGTCAGCGGAGTCCTCGCCGCCGCCGGACTGCACCCGGGCCGCCTGCGGGTCGTTGATGGCAGCCAGAGCCTGGTCCACCAGAGAGCCTGCATCGTTGACGGCGGCCTTGACGCCGACGTCGACCACCGGCTTGCCAGCGAAGCGCTCACGTCCCTTGACCGGCAGGTCGTGGGCGAAGATGACGGCGTCGGCCTTCTCGATAAGAGCCGGGTCCAGGGCGTCGATCCTGCCTGAGCCCTGCCCCTCAATGGCCACGGTGATACCACGATCCTTGCCCGCCTGCTCCAGCGCCTCGGCGGCCATGAAGGTGTGGGCGATACCGGTGGGGCAGGAGGAGACGCCCACGATGACGGTGCCAGCCGCCTCAGCCGCACCTGCACCTGCGCTGCCAGCAGCCTCACCCGCCTCACCGGCACCGCCGACCGCCGCCGCGGAGCCGGCACCGGTGTCACCGGTGCTCTCAGCGTCCTCCAGCAGCTCGGGCTGGACCTGCCGGGTGACGACGCGCGCAACCTCCTCTGCGCTGGAGGCGGCACGCAGGGCGTCGGTGAACTCCGTCTGCATGAGGCCCCGGGCGAGCTTGGCCAGGAGCTGGAGGTGGAAGTCGTCGGCGCCGTCAGGGGCTGCGATCATAAAGACCAGGTCGGCTGCCTGCCCATCTGCAGCCCCGAAGTCCACGCCCTCAGTCAGGCGGGCGAAGCCCAGGCTGGGGGCCAGGACGTGGGGGCTGCGGCAGTGCGGGATGGCAATGCCACCGGGGATACCGGTGGGTGCGGTGGCCTCACGCGCCCTGGCGTCGGCGGCCAGGCCGTCGGGGCTGCTGGCACGTCCGGCGCTGGCGACCGTGCGTGCCAGGAAGTCGATGACATCCTCCTTGCCGGGGCCGGCGCTGGCGTCCAGCGCCACCAGCTCGGGGATGATGAGGGGGGTCGTCTCGGTCATGGGTCTTCCTTGTTTTCCGAGTGGGTCCGCCTCGCGGGTACGAGGTCGGTAGGTCGTCGAGGTAGTCAACGGGCAGTCGGTCGGTAAAGGCCGCACGGACAGGCCCGGCGGCCGGTGGAGGTGGCTTAGGTCAGGGGGGTCACGCGGGCGGGCTCCTGCGGCAGGTCGGCGGGAACAGGCAGAGAGGTTCCTGGCAGGGAGGCAGCGGCAGAGCCGTAGGCCATGGCGGTGCGCAGCCGCTGTGCCTCGTCCCCGCCCCGGACGTCAGCCAGCACGTAGCCGGCCACAGAGGAGTCCCCCGCCCCCACGGTAGAGACCACAGGCACCTCGGGGGCGCTGGCGTGCCAGGCTCCTTCAGGGGTGGCCAGGACGGCACCGGCAGGCCCCAGGGTAGCCATGACCGCGCCGACACCCAGCTCCACGAGGACCCGCGCGGCGGCAGCCACCGGGGCAAGGTCCCCGGCGACGGCAGCCTCCTCCAGGTCGGTGGCCCCGGTGCCTGCCAGCTGGGCGAGCTCCTCCCCGTTGGGCTTGATGAGGTCGGGGGCGCTTCCCGGCAGGGCCGCGGCCAGGGCCGCCAGGGGGGCGTCAGAGGTGTCCACGGCGATACGCACCCCCAGGGGGCGCAGGAGATCCACCAGGCGGACGTACCAGTCCACCGGGGCGCCGGGGGGCAGCGAGCCGGACAGGACAGCCCAGGACGGCTCCCCCGCACCTGAGCCACTGGAGAGTTCTGCCGAGCCCGGGGCGACGCCTCCCAGGGCCGCCAGGAGCGCCCGCTCAACAGCCTCCACCTCCTGAGGGGCCAGCCCGGCGCCGGGCTCGTTGATCTTGGTCGTGGTGCCGTCAGGCTCGGTGACTGCGGTGTTGACACGGGCCGTCGCGGCGACGCTCACGGGAAGCGCCGTCAGCCCCGGCAGGGCGAGGTCCGCGATGGCCCCCAGGAGCGGGTCGTGCCCGGCCGCCGGGAGCAGGGCTGTGGCTGCCTGCCCCGAGCAGGCCAGGACCCGCGCGACGTTGACACCCTTGCCGCCGGGCTCCACGGTGACGGTCTCCAGCCGGTTGACCGCGCCTCGTTGGAGAGGACCCGGCAGGGTGACGGTACGGTCCAGCGACGGGTTGGGGGTGAGTGTCAGGATCATGCGAGCAGGACCTCTGTTCCGGTAGTGGTGAGCTGGGTGGACAGTGCTGGGGGCGGGTCGGCGTCGGTGACAATGAGGTTGACGTCGTCCAGGGCGGCGAAGGAGACCAGGTGCTCCTGGCCGATCTTGGTGGAGTCCGCCAGGACCGCGACGTAACGGGCGGCACCGACCATGGCCGCCTTGACCGTGGCCTCGTCAGGGTCGGGCGTGGACAGCCCGTGGGTGGGGCTGATCCCGTTGGTCCCCATGAGCGCGAGGTCGACCCTCAGGGCGGACAGGGTCGCCAGGGCCTCAGGCCCCACCGCAGCCTGGGTCAGCCCACGTACGTGGCCGCCCAGCATCCGCACCGTCAACCCGCTACGGGAGGCCAGGTGGGCAGCGATGAGGACCGAGTTGGTGAGAACGGTCAGGTCACGGTCCCCGGGCAGGAGGCGGGCCAGCGCCCCCGTGGTGGTCCCGGCATCGACGAGCACCGAGGTGCCCGGGGCCAGGTCCAGGTGCCCCAGCGCCGCCCGGGCGATCGCGTTCTTGGCCGCCGTGTTGAGACGCTCACGGTGGCTGACACCGGTCTCGGGCAGGGCGAGGGCGGAGGCGGGCACGGCTCCGCCGTGGACCTTGCGCAGCGCGCCGGAGCGGTCCAGAGCGGTCAGGTCCCGGCGGATGGTCTCGGGGGTGACGTCAAGGCGCTCCGCCAGGTCGGTGACGACGACACGGCCGACGGACTCCACCTGCTCGATAATGAGACGATGCCTGCCGCTGGCGTCCATGTTCCCACCTCCTGACGTCCTTGTCGCCCGTTCGGACACGAGACTACCTCAGATCGTGCACACATGTCGAGCCCCTTGCGCCCGATCGGACATCTTGACCGGACGCACACGGACTTAGCGGACTCAGTGCGCCCCTACACGCTAACGGGCGCCGCCCCCAGCCGGGGGCGGCGCCCGTTAGCGCCTCACGCAGGTCCTGCCGGACCCCCGCGAGCCTCAGACGATGCCGTGGGCTGCCATGACGTCGGCGACCCGGGTGAACCCTGCCGCGTTGGCGCCCAGCACGTAGTCACCGGGACGCCCGTAGTCCTCGGCGGCGGCCACGCAGGAGTCGTGGATGTCCTGCATGATGTCGGCCAGCTTGGCCTCTGCGGTCTCGAAGCTCCAGCGGGTGCGTCCGGCGTTCTGCTCCATCTCCAGGGCGGAGGTGGCTACGCCTCCGGCGTTGGCGGCCTTGCCGGGGGCAAACAGGATGCCTGCGGACTGGAAGGCCTCGACGGCCTCAGGAGTGGAGGGCATGTTGGCACCCTCGGAGACCACGCCGCAGCCGCCACGCAGCAGGGCGGCCGCAGCCGCGCCGTCGAGCTCGTTCTGGGTGGCGCAGGGCAGGGCGACGTCACAGGGCACGTCCCACACGGAGCCGCCAGTGCCCCCGCTGCCGCGAGCGACCAGCCGGGCGCCGGGACGGCGCTCGACGTAGTCGGCCACACGCCCGCGCTCGACCTCCTTGACCTGCTGGAGCAGGTCAAGATCCACTCCGGCCTCGTCAACGACGTAGCCGGAGGAGTCGGAGAAGGTGACCGGCACCGCGCCCAGCTGCTGGGCCTTCTTGATGGCGTAGATCGCCACGTTCCCCGAGCCGGAGACAACGACCTTCTTGCCCTCCAGCGAGTCACCCTTGGTGGCCAGCATCGACTGGGCGAACAGGACGGCGCCGTATCCGGTGGCCTCGGTACGCACCAGGGACCCACCCCAGGCCAGCCCCTTACCGGTCAGCACGCCGGCGTCGTAGGAGTTGCGCAGCCGCTTGTACTGGCCGAAGAGATAGCCGATCTCGCGCCCCCCCACGCCGATGTCCCCGGCAGGGACGTCGGTGCTGGGGCCGATGTGGCGGCAGAGCTCGGTCATGAAGGACTGGCAGAAACGCATGACCTCGGCGTCGGAGCGGCCGTGGGGGTCAAAGTCGGAGCCGCCCTTGCCGCCCCCGATCCCCTGGGCGGTCAGGGCGTTCTTGAAGATCTGCTCGAAGCCGAGGAACTTAATGATGCCGACGTTGACGCTGGGGTGGAACCGCAGACCGCCCTTGTAGGGACCAAGCGCGGAGTTGAACTCGACGCGGAAGCCGCGGTTCACCTGGACGTTGCCGGCGTCGTCCACCCACGGGACGCGGAAGATTATCTGGCGCTCCGGCTCGACAAGACGCTCCAGGAGCCCGTCGTCAGCGTAGCGGGGGTGCTTGGCGATAACCGGGCCAAGGGAGTCCAGCACCTCACGGACAGCCTGGTGGAACTCGTTTTCCCCGCGGTTGCGGGCCACCACCCGCTCATAGACCTTCTCGACAACTTCATGCATAGAGGACTCCTTACGTCACTGGGCAACGGGGCGGTCGCGCGTGCGCGACAGCCACCTTGGCGCGGCCAGGAGACTCCCACGACACCGTTCACTGAGGCGAAATATCTCGACATCCGGGTGAAACCTGTCAGCCCGGGCCGTCACGGACACCTTGCAGCAGCCACGCCCTGGGCCGCCGCCACGACCTCGACACGACCCGACGACATCTTGAAGCCGCTCTGGAGGTAGCGTACATCCAGCTTAGAGGAAAAGCTCTCGCGAGGGGCGGAAGACTCAGCGGACTTCAAGGCGTGCTCCTTAGACTTCACGCATGACTGAGCCATCAGAGACCTCTGAGAGTATTGACCCGCGCGAGGTGTCCCTGTACACCGGCCACTTCGACGGGCTGTGGGGACTGGCCTGGAGCCCGGACGGCTCACGCATCCTCTCAGGGTCCCACGACGGCACCGCGCGCGTGTGGGATGCCGCCACCGGTCGTGAGGTCTTCGCCCTGACCGGCCACTCGATGTCCGTCAACGCCGTGGCCTGGAGCCCGGACGGCAGCCAGCTGGCCACCTCCTCCGAGGACCACACCGCGCGCGTGTGGGACGCCGCCACCGGGGAGCACCTCCTCACCTTGGAGGTCGGCGGTGAGGGCGTGGGCGGGGCGCTGGCCTGGAGCCCGGACTCCACCCGCCTTCTCACCCACTTCGGCAACGCCGAGGCCCGCATCTGGGACACCGCCACCGGCCAGGCCGTGCGTACGCTGGCGGAGCACACCAGCAAGGTGACCGCCGTGGCCTGGAGCCCGGACCGCACCCGGGTCGCCACCGCCTCCGACGACGGCACCGCGCGCGTGTGGGACGTCACCACGGGCACCGGGCTCCTCCACGTCGGCCCCCTGCCCGGAGCGGCAGCCCACCCTGACGGGAACCCCACTGGCACGAACGCGCAGGATGACGCGCAGGACCCGCACGGACCGGCGGAAGGCGCCGCCGGGGCCGAGGACGTCAGACACACCGAGAACGCTACCGAGGGCGCTGAGGACGTCGAGCCGATGACCGGCATCGCCTGGAGCCCGGACTCCCGCCACCTCATCACCGCCTTCGACGGCACCCTGCCACGGGTGTGGGACGCCGTCACGGGCGAGGAGGTCGTGTCCCTGACCAGTCCCGGCACCGACCTGGTCAGCACGGTGGCCTGGAGCCCCGACGGGACCCGGGTCCTCACCGACAACCTGCGTGCCGCGACCGCCCATGTCTGGGACCCGGTGACGGGAACGGAGCAGATGGCCCTGTCCGGCCACGACACCTGGGCCTGCTCCCTGGCGTGGAGCCCTGACTCCACCCGGGTGGCCACCGGCTCCTACGACCGCACGGTCCGGGTCTGGGACGCTGCCACCGGCCAGGCCCTGGCCGTGCTCGGCCCCGGGTGCTCGGTGGAGACTGCCTCCTGGAGCCCTGACGGGACCCGGGTCGTCGTGGGGACCACGGTCGGCCCCACCCGAGTCTGGGACCTGACCACCGGCGAGACCGCCGTGGAACTGGAGGCAACCAGCGGCGAGCTCAGCACCGTCAGCTGGAGCCCGGACGGCACACGCCTGGCCGTGGACTCCTACTACTCGGAGAGTGTCGCCGTCCTGGACGCGGCCACCGGGAGGCTGGAGCGGTCGCTGGGTGCCCGCTCAGCCGCCGTCAACGCCTTCGCCTGGAGCCCTGACGGCAGCAGGGCGCTCACCGGCGTGGGCCTGGACCTGGCCGTGGTGTGGGACGTGGGCACCGGTGAGGTCGCGCTCAGGCTCGAGGGCCACCACGACGTCGTGACCTCCGTGGCGTGGAGCCCCAACGGTGCCCGCGTGCTGACTGCCTCCCAGGACGGGACCGCGCAGATCTGGGACACCACGACCGGCCAGGCGGTCCACACCTTCAGCCACGACTGGCTGCGTGAGGTGGTCTGGACCCGTGGCGGCCCCCGGGTGGTCACTGGCAGCAGGGAGGGGATCGGGCACGTCTGGGACGCCATCACCGGGGGCGAGCTGGTGACCCTGGCAGGAGACGGGGCGATGCTTCGCTCCTTCTCCTGGAGCCCCGACGGGAAGCGGGTCGCAGCCGGCTTCAACGACGGTACCGTGCGGGTCTGGGACGAGGTCGCGGGCACAGAGGTACTGCGCCTGGAGGGCCACCGCTTTGGCATCACCACCTTGCAGTGGAGCCCGGACGGCACCCGGGTGCTCACCGGCTCCGAGGACGGGACCCTGCGCCTGTGGGACGCCGCCACCGGAGAGGCGACGGGCATCATGCTCTGCTTCCTGCCCGACGGCCAGGCAGCAGCGCTGGACACCGCCACCCTGGGGCTGCGCGCGGGCTCACAGGCCGTGTGGGACTACCTGGGTCGCTCCGTCCTGGCCGACGGGCAGCGCACGCGCCTGCCCGTGGAACCCTCCCAGGCCCCGCCCCTCTCCTCCCCGCAGGGCCAGTCCTCCCCGTCCCAGGAGGAGGACGCGCAGGGACCGGGACACATCCCGCAGGAGCCTGCGGCGGCGGACGCTGGCGGGCACGATCTCACCGACGTCGGCGCACCAGGTGGTGAGGGCTCTACCTCAGAGGGCACAGGCGCCGCAGCAGGAACGCAGGCAGGCATCCTGGCAGAGGCTGAGGCAGCCAGCCCCGACGCTGTCAGGCCCGACGCTGTCGGTTCCCAGGCATCCCGCGTGACCGCTGAAGCCCGGGCAGACCAGTCCGGGGCACCGTTCATCACCTCCTCGGCCCCCGGACCCTGGGACGTCATCCCCGTCATCGACAGCCCGGACCCGGGCGGGCAGGCAGGCACGGCCGCCACACCCTCCCTGGCTGGCCCGACCGACCAGGACCAGGCCGAGCCAGTCACAGGGTCAGCCACGGGCCTGCGGGTAGAGGAGCAGCAGGCAGAGGACCGGCAGGTGGAGACTTCGACCCAGGCGCCCGCCCCGTGGGGAGACCCCACCCTGCGCCGTCAGGTCCACGCCGAGGTGGAGGAGTTCGTCGCGGTCCTGGCCAGGCGCGACCTCAACGAGCTGGCCAGCCGTTACGGCATATCCGGGGACCCGCTGGCAGCGCTGGACCAGCAGCTGGAGAGGCTGCCCGTCCCCGCCTCCGAGCTGGAGCTCTACCCGCTGGAACGTGCTGACGACTACGTCAACGACCACCACCGGCTGACCCTCAGCGAGCTGGACGGGGGCGGTGGTGCCGTTATCGAGTCCGAGCTGTGGCACAACGGGGCCGACACCGGCGCCCGCCTCGTGGCCTACTGGGTCCCCATGGGCATCTTCCAGTTCGACTTCCGCGAGCTGCGGTCCTAGGAGGTCTGCGGTCCTAGGAGGTCGGGGGCGAGCACCATGTCCTCTGTTGTCCTCTGTCACCATGCCTGACACAGCGACCAGATGAGCGTCCTCGCCCCGTTCCAGCCACGTGCCCGCCCCCCGTCAGTTACCTGCCCCGCCTCAGCCGAACAGCGTCGGCAGGGTGGACCCCACCTGTGCCCCCAGCTCCTCCAGGTCCAGGACAAGGGGCTGCCCACCCCCGCCGTCTGCCAGCAGGTCAGAGCCGGTGACCACGAGCATGTCCCCGCCCGTAGTTCCCAGGCGGGCGGCTGCCACGCCCTCAGCCTCGGCGGCAGCCAGCACGGCCGGGACCGCCCACTCGGGCACTGCCACTACGGCCCGGGCACCGGACTCGGAGAACAGGGCGGTGAGGTCGTCAACACCCTCCTCCCCCTGCACGGCCGCCAGGTCCACGCTGGCCCCCACGCCACAGCGCAGGCAGGAGTCCGCCAGGGTCTGGACCAGGCCGCCGGCGGAGCAGTCGTGGGCGGCCCGCACCAGGCGCTCGCCGCGGGGACCGTCCGCCTCGTGGAGGGCCAGGAGCACGCGGCCCAGGGCGGCCTCCGCCTCCAGGTCCACCTGCGGCGGCAGGCCTCCCAGGTGGTCGTGGACCACGCGCGCCCAGGCTGAGCCGTCCAGCTCGGCACGGGTACGCCCCAAAGACATGAGCGCCAGGCCCTCCTCGTGCCACCCTGAGGGGACCACCCGGCTCACGTCGTCCATGACCCCCAGGACACCCACGACGGGGGTGGGGTTGATGGAGGAGTCGATCCGTCCCTTGTCCGGCCCGTGCGAGTTGTACAGGGAGACGTTGCCCCCGGTGACCGGCACCTCCAGGACGGCGCAGGCCTGGGCCAGGCCGTTGACAGCCTCCACCAGCTGCCACATGGCGTCGGGGTCCTCCGGGGAGCCGAAGTTGAGACAGTCGGTAACGGCCAGGGGCCGCGCGCCCACAGTGCACACGTTGCGGTAGGACTCGGCCAGGGCCTGGGCGGCCCCGGTGGCCGGGTCGAGCTTGGTGAAGCGCCCGTTGGCGTCGGTGGCGATGGCGACACCGCGACCAGTGGCCTCGTCCACACGGATGACGCCAGCGTCGTCGGGCTGGGACAGGGCGGTGGCGCCGCGCACGAAGCGGTCGTACTGGTCGGTGACCCAGGCAGGTGACGCCTGGTTGGGGCTGGTAAGGACCTCGCGCACCTGGGCGCTCAGCCCGGCGGCGGTGCCCGGACGCTCCAGGCGGTCGGTGGTGTCGGCGTTCAGTGCGTCCTGCCAGGCGGGGCGGGCGTAGGGCCGGTTGTAGGCAGGACCCTCGTGCGCCACGGTGCGCGGGTCGACGTCGACGATGCGCTCCCCGAAGTGGTCAATGGTCAGGCGTCCCGAGCCGTTGACCTCCCCGATGACGCTGGCCTCGACGTCCCAGGTGTCCATGACCGCCATGAAGGCGTCAAGCCTGTCCGGGGCGACGACAGCCATCATCCGCTCCTGGGACTCGCTCATGAGGATCTCCCCGGCGGTGAGGGTGGGGTCGCGCAGGAGGACCTTCTCCAGGTCCACGTGCATGCCCCCGTCCCCGTTGGAGGCCAGCTCGGAGGTGGCGCAGGAGATGCCCGCCGCGCCCAGGTCCTGGATGCCCAGCACCAGGCCCGCGCCGAACAGCTCCAGGCAGCACTCGATGAGCACCTTCTCCATGAAGGGGTCCCCCACCTGCACGCTGGGGCGCTTGGCAGGCACGCCGTCCTCGAAGGACTCACTGGCCAGGATGGAGGCGCCACCGATGCCGTCGCCACCGGTGCGCGCCCCGAAGAGCACCACCTTGTTGCCCGCCCCGGACGCAGAGGCCCGGTGGATGTCCTCGTGACGCAGCACCCCCACGCACAGGGCGTTGACCAGGGGGTTGTCCTGGTAGGAGGGGTCGAACTCGGTCTCGCCGCCGATGTTGGGCAGGCCCAGGCTGTTGCCGTAGGTGCCCACGCCGGCCACGACCCCGTGGACCACGCGGGCGGTGTCGGGGTGGTCCACCGCACCGAAGCGCAGCTGGTCCATGACCGCCACAGGGCGCGCCCCCATGGAGATGATGTCGCGCACGATCCCGCCCACTCCGGTGGCCGCCCCCTGGTAGGGCTCCACGAAGCTGGGGTGGTTGTGGGACTCCACCTTGTAGGTCACGGCCCAGCCGTCCCCGATGTCGACCACGCCGGCGTTCTCCCCCATGCCCACCAGGAGGTGCTCGCGCATCCGGGGCGTGGTGGTCTCGCCGAAGCGGCGCAGGTGGACCTTGGACGACTTGTAGGAGCAGTGCTCGGACCACATGACCGAGTACATGGCCAGCTCGGCGGCCGTGGGCCGCCTGCCCAGCAGGGAGCGGATGGAGTCGTACTCCTCCGCCTTGAGGCCAAGCTCGGCCCAGGGCATCTCCCGGTCAGGAGTGGTCCGGGCGTCAGCCACCGTGTCGGGGTGCTCCGCAGGAGCGGGGACGTGCGGGGCGCGGGCGTCGCGGTCGGGGGCCATGGGTGCTCCTGGTGGTCGAGTCCTGGTAGTCGATGGTGGGCCGAGAACGGTGGCCGAGGAGGCGCACGGGTCCGCAGGCGAGAATACCTGCCCTCCCCTACCCGCCCGGTGTCACCTGTACCCGAACTCCCTCGCAAGAGTGCCGACAGCCCGTCCCCTACCCGCCCGGTGTCACCGTCGTCGCTCCCCCTCACCCTGAGCCGCACGACACTCAGGAGATCAAAGTGCTGCCCCTCACACGATTTCGGGGGAAGATCGGACCATGAGAGCCATCGACGTCGCCCCGCTGCCGCTGTCGCACCTTGAGAGCCACCTTGACGAGGTCGCTGTCCGTCGTCTGCGCGACACCGTGACCGCAGCCCACGCCCTGCTGGAAGGCCGCACCGTATGGACGGTGACGCCCTCGGCCGCCGGGGCCGGTCCTGCCGAGATCACGGGGCCGCTGGTGGGCTATGCCCGTGGGGCAGGCCTGGACGCCCGGTGGCTGACGCTGGACGCCCCCGCGCAGTTCCAGCAGATCGCCGCCCGCCTGTACGCGGGCGTCCACGGCGACCAGGGAGACGGCGGCAGGCTCGGGGACAGACAGCGCGACGTCTATGAGCACGTCCTGGCCTCCAACGCGGACAACGTCGTCGAGGAGCTGCGCGAGGGCGACGTCGTGATCCTGCACGACCCGCCCACCGCGGGCCTGGCCAAGGCCGTGCGGGCCACAGGGGCCTCCGTGGTGTGGCGCTGCCACGCCGGGGCGGCCGCGACCGGGGACGCCGCGGACTACGCCTGGGCCTTCCTGGACAGGTACCTGGAGGACGTGGACCTGGTGGTGGTGTCCCGGCCCGAGTACCGGCCGCCCTACATCGAGGAGGAGCGCTGCGCCGTCCTGGCGCCCTCCATCGACGCCGACTCGCCCAAGAACCGGGTCCTGGACCTGGACGAGTCCTGGTCGGTGGCTCGGCTGTCGGGTATCTTCGCCGGGGAGGCGCCCTTCCAGGCGGTCCCCTTCGTCCGCCACGACGGGCGTGCAGACGCCTTCCGGGGACTGGCGGAGGACCCCGTCCTGGCGGGCGGGCCGGTTCCGCTGGGCTGCCGGGTCGTCACCCAGGTCAGCCGCTGGGACCGCCTCAAGGGCGGGCTGGAGCTGGTGGAGGCCTTTACCCGACACCTCAGCCTGCTGCCGCAGGACTGCCACCTGCTGCTCCTGGGCCCTGCACCGGATCCCGGTCACGACCCGGAGGCGGCCGCGGTCCTGGCAGCCGTGGTGGAACGGTGCTCAGTGCTGCCGGAGTCGGTGGCCTCCCGCATCCACGTGGCCGCAGCAAGCATGGAGGACCGCGAGGTCAACGCCACGGTGGTCAACGCGGTACAGCGGGTCAGCTCGGTGGTCACCCAGCGCTCCCTGGTAGAGGCCTTCGGGCTGACTGTCGCCGAGGCCATGTGGAAGAAGGTCCCTGTCGTGGCCTCAGCCGTCGGCGGTATCCGCGACCAGATCGAGGACGGGGTGGACGGGGTCCTGGTGGACCCGGCCGATGGCGCCGCCTGGGCCAGTGCCGTGGCGGACCTGCTGCTGTTCCCGGAGCGTGCGGCAGAGATGGGCGCGGCCGCGCACGAGTCCGTGCGCCGGGAGTTCCTGCCCAACCGCCACCTGCAGGACATGCTGGAGATCCTCACCCGCGTCGTCCCGTGACGGCACAGGCCCCGTAGCGCCCACAAGATCCTGAAACCGCCACGCACGGTTCCTTCCCCGAGCCCGGCAGGTACGGTGCATCCTGGTTCGCTGCACCACTGGTCTGGGTTCCTTCCCCCGAGCCCGGCAGGTACCCGACACCGCCAGAGCCCGGCCTCGGGAAGCCAGGTACACCTGGACACAACCGGATATAAATCGGCACTTCCGGTTGTGGGACAGGGGCCGACATCGTCTCCTCCTGTCCCAGGCACGCGCTACAGCACCACCGACCGAGGCGGCAGGTAGTGCGGGTCGGCATAGCCCGTCCCGGGTCACCGGTACTCTTCTCCACAGGCACTATCCACAGGCGGCTGTCCCCCGGTGGGGAATCGCAGAGCACCGGTACCGTCCCTTCGGCAGAGAGACGACAGACGTCTCACCGCAACCTGGAGCACAGGCCTCCGCGCCCTGGAGGAGGGCGGGTCACCGGACCGGACGGTAACGGCGGGGTGGGTCACCCGGTCTCTCCGGTATCCCGCAGAGCACTTCCCGCCGCCCGCACGCTCGCCGTACCGCCATCCGCAACAGCGCAAAACACTGTGAGACCAAGGAAAACAATGCGTCATGGAATCAGTACGCCCCTGCGGTGGCACACATCGAGCCGGGGGCCGCGTGGCGAGCCGACGGTCAGCGGCCCACCTGCCACGGTCCTCGTCCCACGCGGTCCAGCTCTCAAGACGAACAGGTAGCAGCACAAGGACGGTTACATCTCACACCCGCCGGACACGGGTGGTCACGCCGATCGATCCCCATGACCCCGCTCCTCTGAGGCACGTAACCCACAAGGCTGACGAGGTTCTGTGGACAACCACAAAGACACCTGGCTCCGAATCTGGTAGGGGCCGGGGCACCCCACCCCACACGGTCGCGGCCCTCGTCTCCCGGCTGCGTGCCCGCTCGGACGAGGAGCCGGAACAACTACAGCACCAGGCGCCTCCGGAGGGCGTGTCGCAAGGAGCACTCGGTCCCTACCCGGCACCCTCGACCACACTGGGACCCGCCTGCCTACGGAGCGCCCCGCAGAGCAGCCTTAGCAGTGTCCATACCTGATCTGGGACCCGCTTGCCTACGGAGCTCCCGCTGTCGCCCGGTCTCTCGCAGAGACGCTCGCGTCCGCTCCTGGGACTGACCGCCCCAGGCCTCCTGCTCTAGCCAGGCCTCTCTCAGAGCCCGCCTCTACCGGCGCAGCAGGGGACAGGGCGACGGACAAGCGTCGGGCACCAGGCAGCCACAGGTCAGCCCAGACAGCATCTCAGGCGCGCGCCTCAGACAGGATGTCAGGCCGTCACAAGGGACCGGACGGCAGAGCAGAAGACCCCCAGTCCATCAGTACCCGTGCGCGGCCCGGCTGGCGAGGCCGGGCCGAAGCCTGGCTCCACGGCGTGCTCAGGGTGAGGCATGAGCCCCACCACGTTGCCGCGCTCGTTACGCACCCCGGCGATGTCACGCGCCGACCCGTTGGGGTTGCCCCCTAGGTAGCGGAAGACCACCAGCCCCTCCCCCTCCAGCCGATCGAGCTCGTCCGAGGAAGCGATGAAGTTCCCCTCCCCGTTCTTCATGGGGACGACAATCTCCTGGCCGTCGTCGTAGTGGCTGGTCCAGGCTGTGTCACAGGACTCCACCCTCAGACGCTGCTCGGTGCAGACAAAGCGCTGGTGGTCGTTACGGATGAGGGCACCGGGCAGCAGGTGAGCCTCGGCAAGCACCTGGAAGCCGTTGCAGATACCCAGTACCGGCATGCCCCGCCCGGCAGCGGCGAGAACCTCCCCCATGACCGGGGCGAAGCGGGCGATCGCACCGCAGCGCAGGTAGTCGCCGTAGGAGAAGCCTCCGGGGATCACGACGGCGTCCACGCCGTGCAGGTCCGCGTCTTTGTGCCACAGGCGCACCGGCTCCGCCCCGGCCAGGCGCACGGCCCGGGCGGCGTCGATGTCGTCCAGGGTCCCGGGAAAGGTGATGACACCGATGCGGACGAGCGTGCTCACGCCTGGGCCTCCTCGGCGTCGTAGCGCCCGCTGCCTGCCGCAGGAGCACCAGCCTCAACCGCACCAGTCAACCCAGCCACCTGCGCGGCGGCGTCACCGAAGGAGTCGCCGGGAAGCTCGGCAACAGAGACGACGTCCTCGATGATCGGGTTGGACAGGAGCGTGTCGGCCGCCTGACGAGCCGCGTCAAGGTGGGCCTGGGTGACCGGCCCCTCCACGGTCAGCTCGAAGCGTCGGCCCTGGCGTACCGCAGTGAACTGCTCGAACCCGAGGCGAGGCAGACTGGCCACGACAGCCTTACCCTGAGGGTCCAGGATCTCGGGCTTAGGCATAACCTCGACGACGATGCGTCCCATCGGTGCTCCTGAGAACGGTGGGGATGGATGCTGACCCCAGCCTACCCGGCTCCCTCTCCCACCCTGCACATCCTGGACTCCTTGTCTACCGGTGCGCAGAGGAGGAACCGCAGAGTCGGCAGTGGCTCAGTGCACCGCCGCAGGAGCTGACACCAAAAATGTGCCGCTCAGACGACTCCCAGCCAGTCACCTGCCAACCTGACGGACACCAGCCCGCCCAGGGACAGGGCAGCGGTTGCGATGAGCCAGGACGGCCCCAGCACCAGGGCAAGAACCGCGCAGACCACCGCCGCCGCCATCATGAAGCCGCCTACCGCCCCGGCTACCCCCGCAGGCGCGTGCACGGACTGCTCCACGGTCGAGGCCCCCATGATCGGCCGGGGTGCCGAGTTCACGCTCACCCGCAGGGGCGGGGAGCCTTCCGCGGCCCTGTCCGGCTGGCCAGGGACACCCCCGGCGGTCCCGCCAGGCTCGGCGCCCCGGCCGGTCCCGGCCCGCCCGTCAGGCCGTCCGTCGACCCCGTCGAGGTACGCGTCCCCGGAGTCGCCCTGCCCGCTCCCGGAGCCTGCGAGGAGCCGGGCCGGGTCAGCAACCTGCACCCTCCCGGCTGTCAGACCAGCCGCAGCGTCCAGGAGCCGGGGCTGCCAGCGCTGCTCCTCGTGGCGCACCGGGGCGCCTCCGGCCCAGGCCAGGTAGCCGGCCGCAGCAACCAGCCCCGCCCCACCCAGGACAGCCACTAGCCACGGCGGGACCCACAGGCGTCCGGCCTCGGCGTTCTCGGCCAGGTTCATGGCGGAGAAGGTGGCCGTGACCAGGCCGACCAGGGCGAAGACCACCCCCGCCAGGCGCTGCCTGCGCACGGAAGCAGGCCAGGGGGTTCGTGCCCGCTGCCCCGGCGTAGGCTCGTGAGGTGCTGGTCCGCGGCCCACGCCCCAGTCGGGACCGCCAGGCTTGTCTGACCTACCTGGGTCGTCAGTGTCGCCAACGGTGGGGCCGCTAGCCGTACGGGCACTACCAGCCGCACCGGCACTCTCAGCGTTTCCGGCCCTTCCAGCCTGGCTCCCGCCGCCCCGCCAGGCTCCTCCGGTCCCGACGTCGACGCGGGAGCGGCCCGGACGGGCCTGGCCTGCGGACCTGCCGGTCCCCCAGTCCACCGGTCCCTGCTCCTCCTCGGGACGACGATCACGCGGTGTCACGACAGCACCTGCCCCAGAATCGAGGCCAGGCCCAGTGCGAGAAGGATGAAGCCGAGGGCACCGGCAAGCAGCTGGCCGACCCGCACCAGGGTCTCCCCCGTCGTCGTCCCGGCCAGGCGCTCGTCGGCGGCACGGCCGACCCGGGTCGCAGCCAGCGCCGTCGTCACCGGCCCGGAGACGACGTCCAGCGTGGTCAGCTCCCTCCTGCCCGTAGACTCAGGGATGACCACGTCGGTACCCGGCACCACCATCGGCACGAGCGCGCCCTCGGGTGAGTCGTCTCGGAGCCCCCTGCGCCTGTCGGCCCGGCCTCGGCTCCCGTGTAAGCCATCCGCCTCGCGCTGCCTGCTGCGCTCCCGCGCCGCCCTGGCCCGGTTGCGCTCCAGGCGCAGGCGGGGGGCGTTGACCACCAGGGACCGGGCCGGGACCCTCAGTACCGCCAGGAGCCCGAGCCCCACCAGGACAAGGGCGGTTCCACCCAGGATGCTCGAGGCTCCCCGCGCACCCAGGGCGCCGCTGACCGCCGCCGCCAGCGCCAGGACGACCACAAGGACGGCCAGCCCCAGGGCCACGCCGAAGCCGAGGCCAGGGCGAAAAGATCGTGAGGGTGTCATACAGGCTGCTTCCTGTCGATGCGGAGGCCACGGGAGGCCAGGCTAGGGCATGGGCCAGGCAAAGGACCCGGTCCGGGCCAGGACGCGGACCCGGACGACCAGGAGGCTGGGACGGTCCTGCGGGCGCGGCGGCCCGCGCCGTCCTCACCCGGGTGCGCCACGACCACCTCAGGCTGCCAGAGGACCACCGGTAAGCCGCTCGTAGGCCTCCAGGTAGCGCTGCCGGGTGCGGTCTACGACGTCGTCGGGCAGGGGCGGGGGCGCCTGGCCGCTAGCAGGGTCCCACCCACAGGCGGGTGAGGTGAGCCAGTCTCGCACGTACTGCTTGTCAAAGGACGGGGTGGGCTGCCCAGGCGTCCAGGCGTCGGCGGGCCAGAACCGGGAGGAGTCGGGGGTGAGGACCTCGTCGGCCAGGACCAGGCGCCCCCCGACATCGGTGCCGAGCTCGAGCTTGGTGTCAGCCAGGATGATGCCGCGTTCGTGGGCGAGGTCTGCCGCTCGGGCGTAGACCTCCAGGGTGGTACGACGCAGGTCCGAGGCCGCCTGGGAACCAACCAGGGCCTGAACCTGCTCGAAGGTGATGTTCTCGTCGTGACTGCCCAGACCGGCCTTGGCAGCGGGGGTGAAGACCGGCTCGGGCAGGCGGGAGGCCTCCCCCAGGCCGCCGGGCAGGCCTATGCCGCACACGGTTCCGTGGGCGCGGTACTCGGCCAGGCCGGAGCCGGTGAGGTAGCCGCGGGCCACGCACTCCACGGGGTACATGTCCAGGCGCTGGCAGACCATGGCCCGCCCGGCCACCTCCTGGGGCACGTCCAGGCTGAGCAGGTGGCCCGCGACGATGTCCGACAGCTGGTCGAGCCACCAGGCGGTCAGGGCGGTCAGTACCGCGCCCTTGCCCGGGACGGGGGTGGGAAGGACGTGGTCGTAGGCGCTGATGCGGTCCGAGGCGACGACGAGGAGGACGTCACGCCCCGCCCAGGGGCCGTGCGCAGCGGGCACGTAGACGTCACGCACCTTCCCGCTGAGGTGGTGCTCCCACCCGGGCAGCCGGGGCGGGACGGGAACCTCCCCGGGTGAGTGCGGACCAGCGCGGTGACCCGGACGCGTGGAGCCCGTGCCCTCACGGGCTCCACGTCCCGGCTCCACGGCACCGGGGACAACGTGCGGGGCCGCCGAGGGAGCAGGGTTGGCGGGAGAAGTCATGACCGCATCCTGCCACTGCGCGGGCCAGGGTGCGAGGACGCTGCTGGGAGCCTGCAGAGCCCAAGCGGCCCAGCCCTTCATACGCGAACCGGGCGGCTCACGCGCGAACCGGGCGGGCCGGACTCACCGCCCCGCTGCAATGTCCCGGCGGTAGTGGGCACCGCCGAGGTGGATCCTGGCCACCGCCTCATAGGCACGCGCCCGGGCAGCGGCCACGTCCGCCCCCACAGCGACCACGGACAGGACCCGCCCCCCGGCGGCGACCAGCCTCCCCTCCTCGTCCCGGGAGGTGCCGGCGTGGAGCACGTGCACCCCATCGAGCGCCTCTGCAGCCTCCACCCCGGTCACGTGCCCGCCGGTAGTCACCGTACCGGGATATCCGGGAGCGGCCAGGACGACGTCAACCGCAGCCTGGTCGCTCCAGGTGGGCTCAGGCACCTCGCCCAGGTGACCGGTAGCGGCGGCGTGTAGCAGCTCAGGCAGGGAGGAGGTCAGGCGAGCCAGGACCGCCTGGGTCTCCGGGTCGCCGAAGCGCGCGTTGAACTCCACCACGCGCAGCCCCTCCCGGGTCAGGGCCAGGCCGCAGTACAGCAGGCCGATAAAGCGGGTACCACGTCGGGCCATCTCGTCAACAACCGGCTGGGCAACCTCCCGCACCACGCGCTCTGCCAGGTCGGCTGGCGCCCAGCCCAAGGGGGTGTAGGCACCCATACCACCGGTGTTGGGGCCCTCGTCGCCGTCACCCAGGCGCTTGAAGTCCTGGGCGGGCGCCAGGGGGCGGACGGTGGCTCCGTCGCTGACGCAGAAGACGGAGACCTCCGGGCCGTCCAGGTAGTCCTCGACGACAACACGCCCTCCCTCCCTGGCCAGGCAGGCCAGACCGTGCTCCAGGGCAGCCTCACGGTCGGGGGTGACCACGACACCCTTGCCTGCGGCCAGGCCGTCCTCCTTGACCACGTAGGGGGCGCCAAAGCGGTCCAGGGCTGCACGCAGGTCCTCCGGGGTGGAGCACGCGACCGAGGCTGCCGTGGGCACCCCGGCTGCAGCCATGACCTCCTTGGCGAAGGACTTGGATCCCTCCAGACGGGCCGCCTGCGCACCAGGGCCGAAGCAGGGCACGCCCGCCTCGCGCACGGCGTCGGCCACACCCGCCACCAGGGGCGCCTCCGGGCCGACAACCACCAGGTCCGCCTCCATCTGGCTGGCTAGGTCCACGACCTCATCCGGAGCACTAGGGTCGATGTGGAGATTAGTGCCCACGTTCGCGGTGCCGGGGTTGCCGGGAGCGACAACGAGCTCGGTGGTGGCAGGGTCGGAAGCAAGGGCGCGGGCCAGGGCGTGCTCGCGCGCGCCGGACCCCAGCAACAGGATCTTCACGGCCCTAGCCTAGCGAGACAGACCTGGGTGACGACAGTAGGTGTGGCAGGCGTACTCGGCTGTGTGCCGGTCAGCCGCTTCCCTGACCAGCATCCAGCAAGGGCCCCACAGGGGACCTGCGTAACGTCCCTGTCCGCAGGGCCTATTCGACCTCCTTGCCCTCCTGCCTGCCCCGTTCCGACGATGGCTCCATGGACAGCAGAGACGACATCCTGGCGCGAGTACGCGGCTGCTACGGAGCAGTCCGGATGCGGGACCTGCGTCTCGACCGCACCGAGCGCAGGCAGGTGGCCCGGCTCGTTGAGGCCAACGATCTCCTCTCTCACCCCCACGGGGTCATCGCAGTGCCCGGCACGGAGAACGCCATCCTCCTAGCCCGGATCCACGGAGGGGTCATGACCTGCCGGACTGCTGCCCGCTACTACGGGTATCCGACCACCGGGCCCGAGCAACCGATCCACATCGCTGTTCCGGACAAGCGCAGGTTCGCACCGGTGCGCCGGGAAGTCCTCCACGTCGAGCGCGCACTGACTCCGCCGTCCCCCACAAGCTTTCCGGTTGCGCCAGTTGACCTCGCGCTGGCTCGGTTCCTGCGCTGCCACCCCAGTGCCGAGGCCCCGCTCATGGCCTGCGACGCCGCCCTCCACGAGGAGGACACCACGTCCTCTGCCATCAAGGCGCTGCTTCACGGACCTGGCTCAGCCCGAGCCAGGGAACGTCTGAGCCTAGCCAGTCCTCGTTCGCGCTCGCCGTTGGAGACGCTGGCGCGGCTGCAGCTGTGTCGTGTGGGTGTCGCGTTCGAGGACGGGGTGGTCGTGCCTGGGGTCGGTGAGGTGGACATCGTTGTCGAGGGCTGGCTGGTGCTGGAGCTGGACGGCTACGCCTACCACGCCAGCGAGTACCGGTTCGGTCTGGACCGCCGCCGGGACCGCGAGCTGGTGCGCCGGGGGTTCGGTGTCGCCCGCTTCACGGGCAAGGACGTCCGCCAGGGGAAGGTCGCCCAGGAGGTGCCCGGGCTCCTGCTCTCCAGGCAGCGTCACCAGGCCGAGGTGTCCAAGGCGGCCACAAACGGGTCAGCCGCACCCCGGGCAGGACACCAGAAGGCCCCAATCACGCGGTTCTCTTAAAGGATCATGTAACCAGCCGAGGCGTTTGTGTCCGCTGTGGACACGCCAACACCGCGCGACGCGACCAACCAGCCAGACACGCCTAACCACACACAAAGGCACGTCCCTGCCAGCAGACAGATCGCGCCCACACGCCAGTAACGAGGCTCCCGACCCTCAGGGTCGGGAGCCTCGTCAACGGCAGCGCACCACCGTGATGGCGTCAGGCCTTGCGGGCCTCCTCAATGCGCTCGCGGAACTTCGCGAGCTGCTCGGTGATAGCAGCGGGGAGCTTGTCACCGAACTGCTTGAAGTACTCCTCGGTGTCGTCCATCTCCGCAGCCCAGGCGTCGGGGTTGATCTCGAAGAGCTTGGCCCAGTCAGCCTCGTCCAGGTCAGTCCCCTCCAGGTTGAAGTCCTCGAACTTGGGGTAGCGGCCCGTCACACCGTCAACGGCCTCGACCTCGCCAGCGGCCCGGCGCACGATCCAATCCAGCACGCGGGAGTTGTCACCGAAGCCGGGCCAGATGAACTTGCCGTCCTCGTCCTTGCGGAACCAGTTGACCTGGTACACCTTGGGGAACTTGTCCCCCAGCTTCTCCTGCATCTCCAGCCAGTGGGACCAGTAGTCGGCCATGTGGTAGCCGCAGAAGGGCAGCATGGCGAAGGGGTCGTGTCGCAGCGAGCCAACCTTGGCGTCCAGGGCAGCGGCGGTGACCTCGGAGGCCACGGAGGCGCCGATGAACACGCCGTGGGCGGCCTCGTACTGCTCGGCCACCAGAGGGACGTTGGAGGCACGGCGCCCGCCGAAGAGGATGGCGTCGATAGCCACGCCCTCAGGGGCCTCCCAGTCCGGGCAGATGATTGGGCACTGTGAGGCCGGGGTAGTGAAGCGGGAGTTGGGGTGGGCAGCCTTCTTGCCGGCCTCGGCGTCGGCCGGGGTGTAGTCGTTGCCCTGCCAGTCGATAAGGTGGTCGGGCAGCGGGGCGTCGATGCCCTCCCACCACACGTCACCGTCGTCGGTCAGGGCCACGTTGGTGAAGATGGTGTTCTCACGCATCGTGTCCATGGCCATCGGGTTGGTGTCGTAGGAGGTACCCGGCGCCACACCAAAGAAGCCGGCCTCAGGGTTGATGGCGCGCAGGGTGCCGTCCGGCCCGGGACGCATCCAGGCGATGTCGTCGCCGACGGTCTCCACCTTGTACCCGGGGATGGTGGGACGCAGCATGGCGAGGTTGGTCTTGCCGCAGGCGCTGGGGAAGGCGGCGCTCACGTGGTACTGCTTGCCGGACTTCTCCTCAGTGAGGCGCAGGATGAGCATGTGCTCAGCCATCCAGCCGTCGCGGCGGGCCATGGTGGAGGCGATGCGCAGCGCGTAGCACTTCTTGCCCAGCAGCGCGTTGCCGCCGTAGCCCGAGCCGTAGGACCAGATCTCGTTGGTCTCGGGGAAGTGGGTGATGTACTTCTCCTCGTTACAGGGCCACGCAGTGTCCTTCTCCCCCGGGGCCAGGGGGGCGCCCACGGAGTGGACGGCGGGCACCCAGGTGCGGCCCTCGTTGATGAGGTCCATGGCGGCAGCACCCATGCGGGTCATGATGCGCATGTTGACCACGACGTAGGGGGAGTCGGTGATCTCGATGCCCAGCTGGGAGATGGGGCCGCCCAGGGGACCCATGGAGAAGGGGATCACGTAGAGGGTGCGGCCGCGCATGGCGCCGTCAAACTTCTCGTTGAGGATCTTCTTCATCTCCGCTGGGTCGTACCAGTTGTTGGTCGGCCCGGCGTCCTCCTCCTTCTCGGAGCAGATGAAGGTGCGGGACTCCACGCGAGCGACGTCGCTGGGCAGCGAGCGCGCCAGGAAGGAGTTGGGACGCTTGTCGGGGTTGAGGCGGACGAAGGTGCCGGACTCCACCATTTCCGTGGTGAGGCGGTCCCACTCCTCGTCGCTGCCGTCGGCGAAGTAGACGCTTTCGGGCTTACCGAGCTCGGCGATGCGCGTGACGAACTCGATCACGTCCTCGGGAGCGTTGGCGGGAGCAGCGGAGCGGACGTCCTGCTCGGACACAGTCATGCGAGTCCCTTCCTAAGGGGGTCAGTTACTGACAGAGGTAGTCAGCACCTATCCTTCCCCACCGCAGCTGCGGGGTCACGTCGCCGAAGGTCCCAGCAGTACCCCGCAGAGACCCGCGACAGGGATGCTTTCGCCCACATAAAGCGGTTTTTGCCCTCTGGGCGGGAGTACGGCATCCCTGTTCCGCCCTCAGTGAAGACGGTAACGACGCGGTGGCGACGCGGTGGCGACGCGGTCCGGGCGTGCCCGGGCGAGCTGCGCCATGACGCATGTAGCCTGCCTCATATGTCCCAGCACTCCCGCCCGCACCGCCTGGGAAGGCCCGCCGTGTCCTGCGCCCTGGCCTGCCTGGCCCTGTCGGGCTGCACCCTGGAGATGGACATGACGATCACCCCGACGGGCACCTATGACATCACCCTGGAGATGCGAGACACTACCGGGGAGGTAATCGGCAGCGAGGGGGACTGCGCCACGATGGCGGACCCCGAGGTCCTTGAGGTCTCCCAGGACGCCCAGGTCGAGGCCGAGCCCCTCTCCGGCGGCAACGACGAGGTCGGCTGCCTGGTGACAATTACCGGCGTGGCGGTCCCGGAGGCCTCCGAGGCCGGGGAGGGTGCGATCGTGGTGCGTGACGGCGACGTCTACACCGTCAACCTTGCCGCCCCCGACCTGGGGGGCGACCCTGCGGCGCTGGACCCCACGCAGGGAGATCAGGACACCACGGGGGGCTCCACCGCCGCCTCCTTCAACACCCTGGTGGACACCCGGGTCTCGGTGACCTTCCCCGGGAGCGTCACCGAGGCCGAGGGCGGCTCAGTATCCGGCAGGACCGTCACCTGGGAGGACGCGGACGCCCTGACCGAGGGGGTCACCGCCTCCGGCTATGCCGAACAGTCCCGGGACACCTCCTGGACCACCAACCCTGCCACCTGGGTCACCGCCGCCCTGGTGATGACGGGAGCCGCCCTGGGACTGGTGGTCGCGGCCAGGAGGCGAGGAGCCCAACGGCCCCGGCGCACCCGGGAGAAACAGCGGAAGGCCGGGAGGGGCCGACAGATCACCCGGAAGGACAAGGGGGTGGGAAAGAAGCAGAAGCGGCAGCAGGCCGAGCGCCCCCGGACCCGCCGGAAGCGGCGCTGAGCAGCGTGCCTCCCTGAGTCCCGTAGCCCTCAGGGAGGCACGCTGCGCGCTGGCGGGGGGCGGGCCGCGTACAGCCCGCCTGGACCAGGTGCTTACCGGAGCCCCCACGCACGACCGCAGCGCTCCGAGCAGCCGGGACGCCCCGGGTCAGGCTGGCCGGTAGGTGAACCTCTCCCACCCCAGGGCCTCGATGCGGGCAGCCAGGTCCTCGCACTGGGCGTCCCACCCGGGGGCGGTGGCGACGAACCCCTCCCGTGTCCCCTTGCTACGGGCCTGCTGGAGAGCGTAGGTGTGCGCACCCATGTCGTGCACGCGCCGGGCGACCTCGTAGACGTCGTCAGCAGTGACATCCCCGGGCACCACGGTGGTGCGCACCTCGACGTCGGGGAGCCTGCCCGGCGCGCTGCCGCCTGGGCTCCTGCCGCGCAGGCCTCCGCCGTGCGACCCCCCGCGGCCCGCGCCCGCCTCCAGGAGAACCCGCAGGCTCTCCCAGGCCCTGGCCCCGGCGTGCGGGCGGCCGACCACCTCCTGGTAGTGCTCGGGCAGGGCCTTGACGTCCAGGCCCACCCAGTCGAGCAGGCCCTGCCTCACCAGGTCGCGCAGCCTGCGGGGGTAGGCACCCGCCGTGTGCAGGCCGACGGCGAACCCTGCCTCGCGCACCTCGGCGGCAGCGTCGGCCAGAGCAGCCTGGCGCAGGGGCTCTCCCCCGGTGAGGACGACGCCGTCGAGCAGGCCCGCTCGCCTGGCCAGCAGGTCGCGGACCTCCCGCCAGGCCACCAGGCCCGGCGCCTGTGTGGGGATGAGAGCCTGGTTGTGGCAGTAGGTGCACCTCCAGGGGCAACCCTGGGTGAAGACCGTGGCGGTCAGGTGGTCGGGCCAGTCGACGGTGCTCAGGGGGACCAGCCCGGCAATGACCAGGTCGTCAGCACGGCGACAGGCACGGGCTTGGTCCTTCCCCCCGCTGCCAGGTAACGCAGCGGGGGGAGACGGTGGGAGGTGCGCAGGCACGGCCGAGGCAGGACGCGTCCGTCAGGCGCCCACCGTCGCCAGGCGAGAGACCGGCTCACCGTGGTCACCTGCCGCCTGCTCGGTGAACATCTGCCGCTCGGCGTACTCGCCCTTCTTGCCGATATTGAAGGAGCGCACGGGGCGGAAGTAGCCCATGACCCGGGTCCACACCTCGCACTCCACCGGCTCGGCCTCGGGATGCGCGGCGGCGCACCTGCCGCAGGTGGCGTGCTCCCCGACCAGGTAGCCGTGGACGGGGCAGATGGAGAAGGTGGGGGTAATCGTGATGTAGGGGGTGCGGAAGGCGGTGAGGCTGCGGCGCACCAGCTCCTTACAGGCCTGCGCGGAGGAGATGCGCTCGTTCATGTAGAGGTGGAGCACGGTGCCGCCGGTGTACCTGGTCTGGAGCTCCTCCTGCATCTCCTGGGCGGTGAAGGGGTCGTCGGTGTAGCCCACGGGCAGCTGGGAGGAGTTGGTGTAGTACGGGTTGGAGTCGGTGCCGGCCTGGAGGATGTCGGGGTAGCGCCTACGGTCCTCCTTGGCGAACCGGTAGGTGGTGCCCTCGGCGGGCGTTGCCTCCAGGTTGTAGAGGTGCCCGGTGGCCTCCTGGAAGGCCACCATGCGCTGGCGCACGTGGTCGAGGATGCGCACGCACATGGCGTGACCGCGCGGGTCGGTGATGTCGTAGCCGCCACCGGGCTCGTGGCGGGTGAAGTTGCGGACCATCTCGTTCATGCCGTTGACGCCCAGTGTGGAGAAGTGGTTGTCCAGGGTGCCCAGGTACCGCTTGGTGAAGGGAAACAGCCCGGCGTCGATGTGGTGCTGGATGACCTCGCGCTTGAGCTCCAGGGTGTCGCGCCCGACCTCCAGGAGCTCGTCCAGGCGGGCGGTCAGGGCGGACTCGTCCCCGGCGTGCAGGTAGCCCAGGCGGGCCATGTTGACGGTGACCACGCCGACGGAGCCAGTCTGCTCGGCGGAGCCGAACAGACCGTTGCCGCGCTTGAGCAGCTCGCGCAGGTCCAGCTGGAGGCGGCAGCACATGGAGCGGATCATGCCGGGGTCAAGCTCGGAGTTGATGAAGTTCTGGAAGTAGGGCAGGCCGTACTTCGCGGTCATGGCGAACAGGAGGTCGGCGTTGGGGGCGTCCCAGTCGAAGTCCCGGGTGATGTTGTAGGTGGGGATGGGGAAGGTGAACACCCGGCCCTCGGCGTCGCCCTCGGTCATGACCTCCATGAAGGCACGGTTGATGAGGTCCATCTCCGCCTGGAGGTCGCCGTAGGCGAAGTCGCACACCTCATCACCGATGAGCGGGTGCTGGTCGCGCAGGTCGGCGGGGCAGGTCCAGTCGAAGGTGAGGTTGGTAAAGGGGGTCTGGGTGCCCCACCGGGAGGGAACGTTGAGGTTGAAGATGAGCTCCTGCATGCACTGCCTGACCTGCTTGTAGGTCATGGAGTCCAGGCGGACGAAGGGCGCCATGTAGGTGTCGAAGGAGGAGAAGGCCTGCGCCCCGGCCCACTCGTTTTGCAGCGTTCCCAGGAAGTTGACGATCTGGCCCACGGCGGAGGAGAAGTGCCGGGCCGGGCCGGCGGCAATGGCGCCGGGGACGCCGTTGAGACCCTGCTGAAGGAGGTCCTTGAGCGACCAGCCCGCGCAGTACCCGGCAAACATGTCCAGGTCGTGGATGTGCAGGTCGGCGTCGCGGTGGGCCTGCCCGGCCACGGCGGGGTAGACGTGGGACAGCCAGTAGTTGGCCACCACCTTGCCGGAGGTGTTGAGCATCATGCCGCCCAGGGAGTAGCCCTGGTTGGCGTTGGCGTTGACGCGCCAGTCAGAGCGGTCCAGGTACTCGGTGATGGTGGACACCGCGTCCACCTGGGGGCGGTCCCCCTGCACGACGGCGGAGTCCGCAGAGCCCGGGGCGGCGGTGTCCGAGACAGCGGGAGCCGGGACATCGGTGTCCGAGGCAGCGGAGCCCAGGGCAGCAGGGGCCAGGGCAGCAGGGGCCAGGGCAGCGGCACCCTCGCCGCCACCCACACTGCTGATGACGTCAGTGTCGTGGTCGGTGTCGCCAGTGAGGTCGTTGGTGTGGTCAAGCACGGGTCTCTCCGATGGCGTGGTCAGGTTCGGTGTCGGTGGAGGCTGTTCTTGTACGGCCCAGGGCCTGCAGACCCTGGGCGCCATGGTGCCCGCTGGCACTGACACGACCAGCTCCGGCGGGCGCCGTCGCCACCCTCGCAGACCTCCCGGACGGCGGCGACAGCCTTGAGCCTACTCCTTAAGGGAGCCACCTCCAACCACCACAACACATCATCTGGTATCGCGATTCCCTCACAGACACAATATATTGTGGTATCGGTAAGGACTTTTGCCCCGATAGGCCTAGCTTCCGCGTGGCCGCCCATCGTAGGCCCCCTGGCGCACCAGCAGTCGGAAGGCGGCTCACAAGCAGCCCTCTACCTGCTGTGCCCGTCCCGACAGCCCACTCAGCCAGCCCTACCGCCAGAGAAGACCTGGCACAGACGCTCCGGGCCGGAGCGCAGGGCGGAGAGCACCTCCGCCCGAGGAGACCTGGCACAGACCGGCTGCCCGCAGCCGGTCACCAGCCCGAGCCGACGCCCATGACGCTGGAGCTGGCGACACGCCCACCCTCCTCCGTATCTATACGAATCCGCGGAATCACGCCGTTTCACCACACGGGCTCGCAGGGTCTGAAAGGCTCCCATGTGCATCGCGCTCCTTGATGCACATGGGAGCCCCGCACACCGGTCACGCGTCAAACCAGGATCCGCGTAATCACGCGGCTTTCGCGCCCGACCCCAGAACGAGCGTGTGCAACCCAGCCCACGAGCCACGACCACCAGCCCCCAGACGCACCACCAGAGGAGCGTACAAATCCCGCCACCACACAACGGGCCCCAGCACAGCCAGGCCCCGAGGCGCCCGCCTACCGCCCGCGCGCGGCGAGCGCCCTGTCCCCGGCGGCGCTGACTGCTCTGGCCTCATCTACCGCCCGCGCGCGGCGAGCGCCCTGTTGTGCTCGAGCGCCAGCGCCAGCCAGGAAGACAGTACCGGGCGGTCCACCAAGAGCAGATGCCCCGACCTCGAGCCAGCCCGGTCCCATGCTGCGCCCGGCACCCATCTGCGCCTGTGACGCTC
This sequence comes from Actinomyces sp. 2119, assembly GCF_003591215.1. Lineage (NCBI taxonomy): Bacteria > Bacillati > Actinomycetota > Actinomycetes > Actinomycetales > Actinomycetaceae > Actinomyces > Actinomyces sp. 2119. Next base: position 142,486 of record NZ_QYRR01000005.1, on the reverse strand, counting down.
CCGGCCGGGCCAGCAGCTCGTCGTGCCGACTGGCGTCCACCCGCACCAGAAGGCCACCGTCCTTGAGGGCGCTGACCACAAGCCTCTCGTTGACCATGAAGGACCACCCACCGAACATGAAGACCTCCCGCACCACCGCCTTGCCTGCCAGAAGCGCACGGAGACGCTCCACGAGCTCCGACTGCCCCGGGCTCACGAGGAGCGCACCCCCTCGGGTCCGCCAGCACTGCCGCCAGTCCGGACCTTTCCTTCGGCCCGACCAGGAGCCTCGTCCTCGTCCGGCTTCCCGCTCCCACCGGCACCAGGCGCCTCAACCGCAGACCAGCGGCCCTCAGGGTCGCCGACATCCCCGGCTGGGGCCCCCGGTCCCAGGCGAGGCAGGCTCGGGACCCGAGGCCGGACCAGGCCCGGCCGGGACGTAGGCGATGCGGTCGAAGGCCAGCACGCTCTCGGCGATCCTGCCGTCCCTGACCGTGAAGAGCTCAGCAGCCGGGGTCGTGGAGGTCACTGCGGTCTGCGGGTAGTAGAACAGCGCGATCCGGACCCCCTCGGCTGGCTCCTCATCCAGCACCTCAACCATCTCAGCGATCCAGCCGATGCCGGTGAGCTCAGGGGCGAAGCTGGCGATATAGTCCCGATAGTCCTCCTTGCCCCTGAAGTCGGCTTCTGGCGCCCGGCAGAAGATGTCGTCAGCGACATAACGCATGGCACCCTCGACATCGCCAGTAGTCCAGGCCTGGTGATAACCCCGCACGACGGCAAGAGCAGCAAGAGTGGCGTCTCTCGGGGCGCCTGGGGCGTTCCCGCGCGCAGCGTCCTCAGTCAGGTCCTCAGTCACGGTTTCAGTCACGGTTATGGTCCTCTCATTGTCTGGGTCGTTGGAGTGTGCGATCCAGCCGCACCAGCCGACGGACCCGGGCGGCCTCCGACGGGGAGGCCCCGGGACAGGCCGAGACGGGTCAGTGTGGCAGCGGCAGCCAGTAGTCGGGTCCGGCGTTGCCACCGGCACCGGCAGCGGCTAGGCGGGGCAGGAAGTTCGCCCACCCGTCGGCGTGCCCGGGCACCTGGGCGTCGGGCAGGTCATAGTGGCGCAGGTCCACCCTCGTGCCCTCGCGGGTGGGGGTCAGACGGAACTCCACCGTCGAGGCCCCAGCGGGCAGCTCATCGCTTCCCGCGAAGCCCCACGACACCACGACCCGGTGCGGCGGCTCGACGTGGAGAAACTCGCCCCGTACGGGGTAACCCGCGATATTGACGGCGAACCGGCCGCCGGGCACCGGGTCGAGGTCCGCGTACTCCCCCATCCACGCCGTCATCCCCTCCGCGGTAGTGAGGTAGGCAAAGACCGCCTCCGGCGGGGCGGCGATCCCGATGGAGTCGGTGAACTCATCCATGCCCGGCAAACTCCCCCGGCTCCCCCCGGCTCTCCCGGCCCCTCGGAGCCTCCCGGGTCTGCCCACCCTCCTCGACAGCCGCCTTGAGCGCAGCCAGCCGGGTAGGCCAGAAGCCGTCCAGGTAGGAGCGCACCGCAGCCAGGCCGTCCGTTCTCACCGCGTAGAGGTGGCGGGTGCCCTCGCGGGCGCTCACGGCGAGCCCGGCCCGGCTCAGCACCCCCAGGTGGTGGGAGGCCGCCTGCTGCGACAGGCCTACCTCCTGGGCTATTACCCCCACCGGCTGGGGCGCGGCGCGGATGACCTCCAGGATCGCCCGCCGGTTGCCGTCAGCCAACGCGCGCAGCGCCTGGTCGACCTCGGGCTGCGCGCCCGCGCCCACCTGCCGGGAAGCACCCTCCTGTGGCAGCTCAGGCACCAGGGCGCCTGGGCTGGCGCCCGCCTGCTGGGCGGCCGCCCCTGGGGCAGCGTGCTGCCTCCCGGGGGCGAGACGACCAGCGTCCGCCTGACGAGGCGCGCCACCAGCCCTTGGCCGCCCCTCCCCCGCACCCTGCGACCCTTGTGGCTCCCGCGCCTGCGCCGCCATCACTGCCCTCCTTCCAGGATGTCCGCCGGGCCGTCCGCACGCCCAGGCGAACGGCCCGGCCGACGGCCGAGCATCCATCACGACGGCCCCGGCCGACCGGCCAGGCCGACCGTATCACAAGTGTATATTTGTACTCAAGAGAGTGAGTGGATGAGGTCTGCCTCGACCAGGCGCCGAGCCTCCGTCTGCGCCTCATCACCCACCCCCGCGCGTCAGCAGCCCCTCTCACCCCAGGTGACGCGTGGAGGTACGTCACCGACTGGCTCGACGCCGACCAGGTCTGGGTACCCGCTCCGGGAATCCGCCACCGTGACATTCTCGGCCAGCTTCTCATCAGCGGCGACCTGCGCGGAAACGCGGAAACGCGGAAACATGGTGACCGATGCCCACCTCGCCGCGCTTGCCCTTGAGCACGGAACCAGCGTCTGCTCCTTTGACAGCGACTTTGCCCGCTTCAAAGATCTTCACTGGGTTACTCCCGAGCACACGTAGCAGCGCGGGCAGGCCCGGCTCGGGACCTGCCCGCAGTGATCACGCCTGCGGCGCGGGGGCGACGTCGCCCAGCCGGTGAGCCATGCGCACCACCCGGGCGGCCTGCTTCTCCAGCTCAGCGCGGGTCAGGCTCACCCCGGACTCGGCCTGGCCGTGCAGGGCGGCCAGGACATCCTGGCGGTCCTCCTCACAGCCGGGCATGAACAGCTCGTTGCCCGCCTTGATGGTAGCCGCCGCAGTGGCGCGCGGGTAGGTGAGGTCGGTACGGGTCATGGCGCGCACCACCCAGTCGGTCATGACCAGGCCGGCGAAGCCCCACTCCTGGCGCAGGATCGTCTCCAGCAGCCCGGCTGACTCAGAGGTGTGCACGCCGTTGACCAGGTTGTAGGAGGTCATGACCGCGTGGGGCTGGGCCTGGCGGACCACGATCTCAAAGCTGCGCAGGTACAGGTCCCGGGCGGCCCGCTGGGACACGCGGCTGTTGGAGTTGAAGCGGTTGGTCTCCTGGTTGTTGAAGGCGAAGTGCTTGACAGTCACCCCGCGCCCCGGGTGGGACTGCACGCCGCGGGTGATGCCTGCGGCCACGCGCCCGGCCAGCAGCGGGTCCTCGGAGAGGTACTCGAAGTTGCGCCCGCACAGGATGGAGCGGTGCAGGTTGAAGGCCGGGGCCAGCCACAGGTGGGCACCGAAATGGTCCATCTCCGCGCCGACCAGGTCACCGTAGGACTCAGCCAGGTCTGGGTTCCAGGACTGGGCCACAGCAGTACCGATCGGGATGGCAGTGGCGTACTGCTCAAAGGTGCGCTCCGGCACGCGCTGGGTGCCGCCGTCAACCTCACCGCCCAGCGCGACGACGGACTCCTCGTCCATGAGCTCGGCGAACAGGCCCCCCAGCGCCTCCCCCAGCGGGAACCGGCCCTGGGCGTCCTCACCCACCTGGGGCGCCAGGCGCAGGCCCGCGGGGCCGTCAGCCATGACCAGGGAGGGCAGCCCCTCGACACGCGTGGTCGTCTGGCCCGCGGCACCCACGAGGGCCTGGGAGGCCTGGCCGACGACAGACTGCCTGTCCGCGCTGTCCGCGTACTGGCCCAGCACGACGTAGGCCAGCTCGTCGTCGGGCAGGTCCGTAACCCTGCCGAGGGCCTCGGCCAGGTCAACGGGCTCCTGGGTATCCTCCTGGCGCAGGTCCGCGGCAGCCACGGCCAGCCGCGGGACGTCGGCAGGCACCTCCACGAGCGTGGGCGAGACCGGTCTGAAGTCGGTGAAGCCAGGGTCTCCCAGGACGTCGTGGAGCTGGCGGACCACCGCCGTCTCAGCCAGCTCCACGACGGCGGCCACGATGGTGTCCCGGCTGGAGGCGCCCACACGAACCACGTAGTCGCCCGCCTCCAGGACGGTAGCGCTCCTGGAGGCGTCATAGGAGGCGAGGTCGGTCAGGTCAACGGTGACGGTGACCTCCTGCGTGGCTCCGGGGGCGAGCTCGCCGGTCTTGGTGAACCCGGCCAGCGCCTGATAGGGCTGGTCGAGGCGGCCAGCGGGCACGCAGACGTAGACCTGGACGACCTCCTTACCTGCGGCGGCACCGGTGTTGGTGACGGTGGTCTTGACAGTGATCTCGGAGATCTGGGAGATCTCGGAGCCGGAGGCGCTGACGGTGGGAGCGCCGATGGAGAAGGTCGTGTAGCCCAGACCGTAGCCGAAGGGGAAGATCGGGACCTTGCCTACCGAGTCGAAGTAGCGGTAGCCGACGTAGACGCCCTCGCGGTAGCTGGTGTCGTCCGGGTCGCCGAAGTCACCCTCGGTGGAGTAGTCCTCCCAGGCAGCCCAGGTGGTGGACAGCCTGCCAGAGGGGTAGCTCCTGCCCAGCAGGACGTCGGCAAAGGCGTCACCGGTGACCGCCCCCAGCTGGGAGAGCAGGAGGATGTTGGCGACGTCGGCCACCGGGCCCAGGTCCACGACTCCGCCGACGTTGAGGACCAGGAGGAACCGCTCGTGCGCCGCCGCGAGCGCGGTGATGTCGCGGACCTCCGAGGCGGTGAGCCGCACGTCGCCGGCCTGGGAGCTGCGGTCGCTGCCCTCCCCGGAGTCGCGGGCGAGGACGTATACGGCGGCCTCGCCATCACCCTCCAGCGGCAGGTCGTAGTCGGGGGCGAGCTCCACCGCGCCCATGCCCACCATGATGGCAGGCCGCCCCTCCTGCCTGGCCTGCTCCCGGATACCGGCGACGAAGGCCCGGTGGTGCTCCTCGGCAATGCGGTCGTAGGCGTCCAGCCAGGCCTTGGTGGTGATGGTGAAGCCCGCCTTCTCCAGCCCCTCCTCGACTGTGACGACGTGGCGGGAGTTGACGTCGCCGGAGCCGGTGCCGCCCTTGACGGTGCGCCGCGCCCCCGCCCCGTACAGAGCCAGGCGCCCGGGACGCTCCAGGGGGAAGGAGCCGTCGCTGCTGAGCAGCACCATGGACTCGGGCGCGCCCGCGCGCACTGCTGCCAAGTGGTCGATCTCGTACTGGTTCATCTCGTGCTGGTTCATGGTGTCATCAGCCTCCCGGCTCGTGTCCTGCACTAACTACACCTGCTACCTGGCCCTGTGCCCGGCCTGCCGCCCGGGTCCTGTCCTGGCACCTGGTCCGTGCCGTCCTGTTCGCTGCCCCACGGCGGATCGCCTCCCCCCGAGGACTAGCCGAGCTGGTCACGCACCTGCATGCGGTTGGCCGACGGCGCGTGAGGCCAGCTGTGCGCTCACCGTCGAGCACGAGGGCAGCATAGCCCATCCGCCCGGCCTGTTTCTGGAACTACTTCCGGAGATGGCTCCGGAGCCCCGGCACGGCCCGGTCGCTGCTGCCGAGCGGCTCAGCCTCACCGTCAGGTCAGTCACGCAGCGAGCAGCCCCAGACAGCGCACGCCGACCGCAGCCACCCTCCAGACCTACCAAATCCTCGCCGAGAACCGAATCCTCAGGATGTAGCGAATCTTCACAGAAGACCGACGTGCCGGTCGCCCTATGAGGCAACAGAAACGTCGTAGGACAACATGGTGCCGTGTTGTCCTACGACGTTTCTGTTGCCTGAGCGCGCGAGCGTGCGTGCCGTGTCGATACCAGCGACGGCGTCCGCCTCCTTACCTGCCTTGTCCCGGTAGTGGTACACCCGGCCATCCAGCGCCTCGGCGAAGACCCGCAGGTGCTGGACCACCTGGGACTCAAACCACAGCCCCGCAGTCGGGAGGTCGTGCATGAGACGCGGTGCCGAGGTCGAGGTGACCGCCGCCGCCAGTGCCGGGTCAACGAGGTGCAGCGTGGGGGAGGTCTGCACGGCGTACCGGGATCGCAGGTACGGCGCTCACGTCGGCTGCTCCTCGACAACAAAGAGCCGCTTGAGGGCATTGACGTAGGCGACAGCGGTCTGCGTCCTCATCGACTGGGTGGAGGCGTCCCTGACAAGGGTGGCAAAGGACGCCTCCGTGCCGACCTTCCGCGTCCCCATCGGCTTTCCCCTTGGTCAACCGGTCATGTGGAGCGTTTCCAACCGGTCAGACGGCGCCTGCTGCGGGCGAAGAGGTCTACAGGCCCCACTGAGCCACGACGGGGAGGAGACCCGTTGCCGTCGGCTGCAGCGCCGCACGAGTCCTCGCTCCCGACAGGGGCGTGCGAACTGACCTACGTCTCTGACGCAGCGCTGCACGCCCCCCTGCCCATGCAGCCGACAACAGGGACCGAGCGTTGGCAGCCTCGTGGCCGCCCGGACCTGCCGACCGCGGAGTCGCAGATGCTCCCTCAGGTGTCCACAGCCGCCCAACCAGCTTGCGTCCCCGTTATGGAGGCGTTATGTTAACCGCACTCCCGTCACCAGACAAAGACCTGGAGAATCTCCGCATGCCCGAATCCGCAGACTGGAAGAAAGTCCTCCTCCTCTCTGTTCTTCTCGGCACTGCCTCCTTGGTCCTCAACATCTCGTTCCAGGAGGAGATAGAAGGCGGCTGGCAGACCTACTCAGGATTTCGGAAGACTGGCGCCAAGCTGGTCAACTCCGGCTCCCTGTGGGCAGCCCTGGCCTTCTACTGCGGCAGCCTGACGGCGACTCCCCGGGCAGGGGCGCTCGCCGGGGTGCTGAGCGCCCAGTGCGCCCTGGGAACCCACTACACGCTGGGAATCCTCACGCCCGTCTACAACCACAGCGCGATGCTCGCCAACATCGAGTGGTTCATCGCAGGAGCGGTGCTGTGCTGCCCCCTGGGAGTACTCGGGTGGCTCTCACAGCAGCGAGGAGCCCTGCCACTGCTAGCTCGCCTTGTCCCGGCGGCATGCGTCATCGCCGACCCCATTGCCACCCAGAGGCTGTCCATCGCACCAGCTGAAATCCCCTGGTCTGAGCGGTACTCGGACCTGTTAAGCGGGCTCCTTCTCCTTATCGCCGGCCTCACCTGGCTGAGCTACACCATCTACCAGACTGCGACCGGGAAAAGAAGAGCACCCGAGCACCCTCACGCGGCCAGCCTCACACGATGGTCATCCCGCCGTCCACGGCGATGAACTGCCCCTGGACGTAGCTGCAGGCGTCGGAGGACAGGAACAGCACCGGGCCGTTGAGCTCGCCGGAGGCCCCGGGGCGCCCAGCCGGGTTCAGCGTGTTGTAGGCGGCCAGGAACTCCTGGGAGGCGAACAGGGTGTGCTGCGTCATCTCCGAGGAGAACAGGCCCGGCCCCAGGGCGTTGACGGTGATGCCGTAGCGGGCGTAGGAGGCGGCCATGCCCCGGGTCAGTCCGGTGACCGCCGCCTTGGAGGCGTTGTAGGAGTGGCGGATGAAGGCGTCGGTCTTGTCGGCGATGACGGCGTTGACCGAGGCGATGTTGACCACGTGCCCGTAGCCAGCCTCCTTCATGTGGGGGATGACGTACTTGGAGACGTGGGCGATGCCCTTGACGTTGGTCCCCAGGGAGGTGTCCCAGTCCTCGTCGCTGAGGGTGTCCACCCCTCCAAACACGGCGACGCCGGCGTTGTTGAGCAGGATGTCGATGGTGCCCAACTCGGCGAGGACCTTCTCCACCGCCGCCTGGCAGCTGGCCTCGTCGGTGACGTCGCAGCCCGCGGCCACCACGGTGACGCCGTGGGCCTCCAGCTCGGGCCTCAGGGCCTCCAGACGGTCGGTACGCCGGGCCAGGAGCGCGACGTTGGCCCCCGCCTGGGCGTAGGCGCGGGCGGCGTCGGCCCCCAGGCCGGAGCTGGCCCCTACGACGACGGCGTTCTTGCCCCGGATACTGAACAGGTCTGTCACTGCTTGGCTCCTCTCTGCTTCGCGGCCCGCGACACCACGGGCCGGACCTGCCGGTGCTGCGGGCCAGGCATGTCACCGGGCATGTCAGTGCGGCCTGCTGACCGCACTGTGCACCCGAGGGTACGCCTGTGGGAGCGCAGAGCCAGCTGACGCGCGGCCCCAGACACGCCCCCAGCCCCAGCGCCGCCCGGTCGCCCCGGGCCTCACCCCAGGTTTGCCGTGAGGAACTCGGCGATCCTCTCCCACGGGATGGCCTCCTTGCCGCCACCGTCGTAGAGGTCGGTGTGGGAGGCGCCCGGCACGGTCACCATCTCCTTGTTGTCACCCTGGAGCCTGGCGAAGGCGTCCTTACCCATGTAGTAGGAGTGCGCCGCGTCCCCGTGGAGGATCATCACCGCGTTCTCGATCTCCTCGATGTAGCCCAGCAAGGTCGCGTTCATCAGGGAGGAGCCGCCGATCACCGTCCAGCCGTCGTTGGAGTTCAGCGAACGGGGGTGGTAGCCCCGCGGCGTCTTGTAGTAGGCGTAGTAGTCCTTGGCGAAGTCGGGGGCGTCGTCGGGAAGGGGGTCCACCACGCCGCCAGCCATGGCATAGGTGCCGGACCGGTAGTCGGCGGTGCGCTGCGCCGCCACGGAGGCGCGCATCTGGTTGCGGGCCTCGGCGGAGTCGGAGGAGTCGAAGTAGCCGTTGGCGGCCACCCGGCTCAGGTCGTACATGGTGGAGACCACCGTGGCCTTGATGCGCGGGTCCGCGGCCGCCGCGGCCAGGGCCATGCCGCCCCAGCCGCAGACGCCGATGACGCCGAGACGCTCGGGGTCGACGTCCTCGCGCACGGACAGGTAGTCGACGGCGGCCTGGAAGTCCTCGATGTTGATGTCCGGGGAGGCCATGTAGCGGGGTGCGCCCCCGGACTCGCCGGTAAAGCTGGGGTCGAAGGCGACGGCCAGGAAGCCGCGCTCAGCCATGGCCTGGGCGTACAGGCCGCTGGACTGCTCCTTGACGGCACCGAAGGGACCGGACACGGCCAGCGCGGGCAGCGGCCCCTCGGCACCCTGAGGCCGGTAGAGGTCGGCCGCCAGGGTGGTGCCGAACCGGTTGTGGAAGGTGACCTTGGCGTGGTCCACCTGGGTGGAGCGAGGGAACACCTTGTCCCACTCCTGCGTCAGCTCCAGCGTGTCCTCACGGGGGCCGGGTGTGCTGTCCGTCCTGGTCATGGTCCTTACTCCTCGCTCCTGGGTCAGGCCCCCACAGCCCGACCGGTCACCACCTATTCTCACCAGCAGCATGACATAACGCTAATGGCGATTCAGCATCCTGGATATTCCTAAGTAGAATATCTGCGTCGGGCACTCCTGTGGGCACACCCGGCACGCGCCCCATACGCCGCCCGCCCGCACGCACGGCGCCCGCCGCGACGCGCCCGACGCGCGGCACACACCGCACCCGCACATGCCCGCACGCCGCACCCCCGAACCTCGCAGACAGGGAGCCGACCGCATCATGGAGATCCAGACACTGCGCTACTTCCTCGCGGTCGCGCGCGAGGAGAACATGACCCGGGCCGCCGGAGCGCTCCACGTCACGCAGCCCACGCTGTCCAAGCAGGTGAGGTCGCTGGAGCGCGAGCTGGGGCACAAGCTGTTCACCCGGCACTCCTTCAGCATCGAGCTGACGGAGGAGGGCAGGCTCCTGCGCGAGCGCGCCACCGACCTCGTCCGCATGGCGGACCGTATCGAGACCGAGTTCCGTGGCCTGGACGACGTCACCGGCGGTGACCTGCACCTGGGCCTGGCCGAGTCCTGGCAGGTCAGCATCCTCGCCCAGGAGATCAGCCACCTCAGGAGGCACTGCCCCCGCCTGCGCTATCACGTCACCAGCGGCGGCACCGCACAGGTCACCGACAGCCTTGACCGCGGGCTGCTCGACTTCGCCGCGCTCGTCGAGCCGCCGGACGCCACCAGGTACGGGAGCCTTCCCCTGCCGGTCATCGACGTGTGGGGGGTCGTCATGCGCAGCGACAGCACCCTGGCAGCCAAGGAGGCCGTCACCGTCGAGGATCTGGTCGGCCTGCCGCTGCTGTGCTCCGAGCAGTCCTGGGAGCGTGACATCCCGGGCTGGGCCGGGGAGCGCATGGGGGAGCTCACCCTGGAGGGGACCTTCCAGCTGGCCTACAACGGCGCCGTCTTCGCCCGGGCGGGGCTGGGCTACCTGCTCGCCTTCGACCACCTGGTAGACACCAGCCCGTCCAGCGGCCTCACCTTCCGCCCGCTGAAGCCCACGCTGACCTCACACATGTACCTCATCTGGCGCCGGGAACAGGTCCTCTCGCCCATCGCGCAACGCTTCCTGGCCCAGGTGCGCTCCTCGCTCGGGGGCTTGCAGGACCCCCAGGATCCCACAGCCACCGGTCACGCCCCGGCGGAGCGGTAGTAGAGCACCGCAACCTGGGTGCGGTTGCGCAGCCCGAGCTTTGCCAGCACCGCGCTGATGTGGTTGCGCACGGTGCCCTCGCTCATGAACAGCCGCCCAGCCACCTCGGCGTTGTCCAGGCCCTCGGACAGCGCCTCGACCACCTCGTACTCGCGCTCGGTCAGCGAGGCGAAGACCGCTGACCGCTCCCCGTATCCCCGGGGCTGGGGCGCCCGCAGGGAGCCTGTCGGCGCCTCCATGGTTTCCCCCATGGTCGCCCCCATGGTCGCGGTACGCTCCAGGACCTGGCCCTCCATGACGGTCAGCCCAGCCATGACGCTGCGCAGGGCCGGGGCCACCTGGGCCACGTCCTGCTTGATGAGGTAGCCGCGCGCGCCCATCCGCAGCGCCCGCACGATGTAGTCGTCGTCGGAGAAGGTGGTGAGGAAGACGATGCGGGCCTGCCTGTCATGCTCCAGGACCTGCTCCGCCGCGCTCAGCCCGTCACCGCCGGGCATGCGGATGTCCATGAGCAGGATGTCGGGCTGGTGGCGGGCGTACCCGGCCACGGCCTGCGGGCCGCTGCCGCCCTGGCCGACGACCTCGATATCGTCTTCCGCCGACAGGATCGTGGCCAAGGAGCTGGCGACGATGGCGTCGTCGTCAACAATGAGCACCCTCATGCGTCCCCCTTCGGGATGGTGGCGAAGACCGTGAACCTCGGGGAGGGGGTGACACGCAGGACTCCCCCCAGCATCTCGACCCGCTCCCTCATGGAGCGCAGGCCCATGCCCACGGGATCGGGACGGGCGGACCGGCCCGGCACCGCGCCATCGTTGCTGATAGTGACCTGCCAGAACGCCGGGTACTCGGCCAGGGCGACCCGGGCGGAGTCGGCTGCGCCGTGGCGCACGGCGTTGGTCAGCGCCTCCCGGGTCACCGCCAGCAGGCAGTGGGAGACGTCGGTGGGCGGGGCCTGGTCCAGCAGGCAGCTGACCGCGACGTCCTTGATGCCACAGCGCAGCCCCAGCAGGTTGAGGGCCGTGGGCAGGTCCTCGCCCTCCTCGGACAGGGCGTGCACGCTGCGCCGCACGGAGCCCAGCGCCTCCTCAAGAGTGGCACCCACCTCCTCCAGCTGCGACGGCAGGGTGGGGTGGTCACGGTGGAGCACCTGGAGCGCCCTGACCCTCAGGGTGAGGCGGGTCAGCAGGTGCCCCACCGTGTCGTGGATGTCGCGGGCGATCCTGGTGCGCTCTGACAGGGCGGCCGCCCGCACCTCGTGGTCCTGGGCCTCCAGAAGGCGGGCGTTGGTGCGCTCCAGGGCGACCACCTTGACCTGCAGGTCGTCCCGCAGACGGTACAAGTGACCCCGGGTCAGGTCCCCTTGCGCGGTGCGCACACCCAGGAGCACCGCCACGGCGCACAGGACGGCCGCCAGGACCACAGCCGTCGGCGGCAGCCGCGCCCCTGTCGCTGCCGCCAGCACAGGCCCCCCGCACAGCAGGAGCAGCCAGGTGCCGCCTGCCCGTAGGGTGGTGGAACGGGCCAGGTCGTAGGCGGCCAGGGGCGCGCCGAGCACGGACTCCGGCGACAGGCAGCCCGCCACCAGGTAGGCAGCCGGGGCGACGACGGCCCCGCGCCTGCCCTCCACCAGGACGCACAGGCTGCTCAGCACCACCGCCACCAGCACCCAGACGACCCGGACGACACCGGGTACGCCGACCACCAGCATCAGGGCGGTGCAGCCACCCAGGACGATGCTCTTGTCCACCAGTGGTCCCACAGGACGATTATCCGGCATATCTCGGCAGGCCGTCCTGGCACAGGGCCGGAAGGCGCCTACACGGGAAGCACCGACGAAACCGTTCCGTGACAGATGTCATGGGACGACCCTGGACCCGTGACAGCGCTCAGCTGTGCGGGCTGACAGGCCTGCGCCACCATGGCGAGCAGACACAGACCGGAGCAGACGCAACGGGCAGGAGACCCGCCGACAAGGACCTCGAAGGAGACGAGATGCCTGACATGACAGCTGACGCCTCCAGCACCTCCCCGGGGGCAGCAAGCAGCACGGCCTCGGCTCCCGGCACCACTGCCGGTACCGCCGCTACCGCCAGCACCGGCAGTGTCGGCAGCGCAGTAGCGGTGGAGGGCCTGGTCAAGCGCTACGGGGACCTGGTCGCGGTGGACAACCTGACGCTGCGGATCGCCTCGGGTGAGATCTTCGGACTGCTGGGGCCCAACGGCTCGGGCAAGACCACCACGATCAGCTGCATCCTCCAGCTCCTGACTCGCGACCGCGGCGAGATCAGCGTCCTGGGGCAGCCGATGAGGGCCACCTCCTACGACCTCAAGCGCCGCATCGGCATCGTCCCCCAGGAGGTCGCCGTCTTCGACGAGCTCACGGTAAGGGAGAACATCGACGCCTTCTGCGCCCTCTACGTCCCCGGCCGCAGGCAGCGCCGGGCCCTGGTGGAGGAGGCCATCGACTTCGTCGACCTGGGTCGCTTTGCGGGATTCCGGCCCGCCAGGCTTTCCGGAGGCCTGCTGCGCAGGCTCAACATCGCCTGCGGTATCGCCCACAGGCCTGAGCTCATCATCCTCGACGAGCCGACGGTAGCGGTGGACCCCCAGAGCCGCAACGCCATCCTCGACGGCATCAGGGACCTCAACCGGCAGGGGGCGACCATCATCTACACCAGCCACTACATGGAGGAGGTGGAGCAGCTGTGCACCCGGATCATGATCGTCGACGGCGGCAAGGAGGTCGCCAGCGGCACCACCAGCGAGCTGAAGTCGATGATCGGGGTCGGTGAGCGCATCCGCGTTGAGGTAGTCGCCCCCGAGGCCCCTGGGGAGGAGGCCCTCGAGCAGGTGCGCCGCCTGGGCCACGTGCGCTCCGCGGCCTGGCAGGCTCCCGAGCTGCTCGTCGAGTGCGCCCCCGGCGCCCACAACCTCTCCGACGTCATGGAGGTGCTGGCAGCGCAGGAGGTCACCTGCGGGCGCGTCACCTCCGAGCCGCCCACGCTCAACGACGTCTTCCTGGAGATGACCGGGCGTGCCCTGCGCGACGAGGCCGCCTGAGGAGCCCGTGATGTCAGTGGTGTCTGCTATGTCTGCGTTGTTCAAGGCGGTGTGGTGATGTCAGCGGTGTCAGAGGTCGTGACGATCGGCGCCTACCAGGCGCTGCGCCTGGTCCGCGACAGGGTGCTGCTGCTGTGGACGCTGGGGCTGCCTGTCATCCTGTCACTCATCTTCTCCAGCATGTTCTCCGGCATGGACGAGCTCTACCAGGCCGACCCCGTCGAGCTGGGGGTGGTCCTGGATGAGCCCTACCGCGACGCGGAGGGGCTGGAGGAGGTGGTCACTGCCGTCTCCTCCCAGGACGGGGAGATGCACCTGGTCAACACCCACCCCGTGTCCTCCCCCGCTGAGGCGGAGGACGCGGCCCTAGAGGGGGAGACGATCGGCTACCTGGCCGTGGAGGACGGCGAGCCGGTCCTCCACGTCTCTCCCGCCAGCAGCGACGAGGCGACAGTCCCCGTGCTGCGGGCTGTCCTGGAGTCCTACCTGAGCACCAGGGCCGAGTACGCCGCGCTCACCGCCCAGGGGCTCGGCCCCGAGCAGATGGCGGCCACCCAGGTGTCGCGGACCCACACCCAGGAGGTCCAGGTCACCCAGGAGCCCGCGGACCCGCAGGTGCGCTTCTACTACGCCCTGCTCGCCTTCGCCTGCGGCACGGGGGCGGCTGTCTCCGTCATCGCCGCCCAGGGGGTCGTGGCAACGTCCTCACCGCTGGGTGCCCGCCGCAGCCTGGCGGGGAGCGCCCGGTGGAGGGTGGTGCTGGGGACGCTGGCCGGCTCGTGGGTGTGCATCGTCGCCTGCCTGCTTATCGCCTTCTACGTCATCCGGGCGGTGGCCGACATCAGCTTCGGGCCGAGCATCTGGCTGTGCCACGTGGCCATCGCCGTGGCCAGCCTCATGACCTGCGCCGCCGGGGCCGCCCTGGGCACGGTGCGTAGCATGAGCCTGGGGATCGTCTCCGGTATCGTGGCCCTGCTGTCGCTGCTCACCGGGCTGTACGGTCCCGGCGCGCAGCAGCTGGCCGACACCGTGGAGCAGTCCGCCCCCCTGCTTGCCCAGGCCAACCCCCTGTGGCAGATTGCGCACAGCTTCTTTGCGCTGCTCTACTACGACAGCCTTGAGCCCTTCGCCCGCTGCTGTGCCGTTATGGGGGGTATGACCCTCCTGTTCCTGGCCGTCGCGCTGGTGCGCATGAGGAGGCTGAGCCATGAGCATCTTTAGGACGTCACTGCGTATCGTCGCCGCGCACCGACTGTACGTCCTGGTCTACCTGGTCCTGCTGAGCATGCTGGGCCTGCTCACTGCCGCAGTCGCCTCCAGCTCGCAGGAGGACGGTCAGGTCGTCGAGGAGGATCCCGCCGTCGCCGTCATCGACCGGGACGGCTCCACCATCTCCCAGGGGCTCACCAGCTACGTGGAGTCCCAGGGGGACACCGTCTCCCTAGAGGACACCAGGAGGGCGCTCCAGGACGCCGCCGCCCAGGACCGGGTCCAGTACGTCCTCATCATCCCCGAGGGATACGGAGAGGAGCTCGTCGCCGCAGCCCAGGAGGGACAGGACCCCCCGGTGCTGGACACCGTGGTCAGCTACCAGTCCGCAACGGGCTCGCGCGTGGACGTGCGCTCCAGCGCCTTCCTGGACCAGGTCTACGACCACCTGTCGCTGTCGGGGGCCACCGCCCAGGAGGCGGTCACGCTGGCGCGCGAGGCAGTGGACCAGTCCGTACGGGCCGAGGTGATCAGCGTGGCCTCCCCGTCCCTGCCGGAACGCTTCAGGGTCTTCGCCGAGTTCTCCCTCTACCCGCTGTTCGCCTTCGGCCTGGTGTCCGTCTCCACGCTCATGCTGGCGCTGAGCCGCCGGCCGGTGCGCTCGCGCCTGGCCTCCGCCCCGACCAGCGGGGTCGTGCGCAGCCTTGGCGTCATGGCGACCTGCCTCATGGTTGGCACCGTGGGGTGGCTGTGGGTCCTCGGCCTGGGCACGGTGGCCTTCACCGGCGCGGACGCGGCAGACTCGGCGCTGCCCCTGGGACTGGTGGGCCTGGCGCTGTTCTCCTACATGCTCTTCTCCGTTGCGGTCGGGTTCCTCCTGGGCCAGCTGGGGGCGGGCCGCAACGTGGCCAACGCCGTGGCGAACATCCTCGGTATGGTGCTCACGTTCCTGTCGGGGGCGTGGATGCCGCTGGAGTACATGCCTGACGCGCTGGCGCCACTGACCAGGATCACGCCCAGCTACTGGGTGGACCAGGTGATTCAGACGGCGTCTACCGCGCCCTCGCTCAACAGCGACACCATCACGACGATGGTGAGCCAGTGCGCGGTGTGCGCCCTGTTCGCCCTGGCCGTCTTCAGCGCCGGGGTCGCCGTGGGGCGGCCCCGGGCCAGGTCCTCCCTGTAGCCCTTGCGGTGAGGGCACACTTGGGCGCA
Organism: Actinomyces sp. 2119; assembly: GCF_003591215.1. Taxonomy (NCBI): domain Bacteria; kingdom Bacillati; phylum Actinomycetota; class Actinomycetes; order Actinomycetales; family Actinomycetaceae; genus Actinomyces; species Actinomyces sp. 2119. Next base: position 126,831 of record NZ_QYRR01000005.1, on the reverse strand, counting down.
TGACCACGCGTGACCTCACCGAGCTGTTGGAGTCGATCGGTGCGGGCGACGGGCGCCTGGTGCACCTGGAGCACGTCCCGGCTCGCCCTGGGCGCCAGGCCGACTGGCCCGCCTGGGCCGACACCGACCTGGTGGCCGCCTACCACCGCACCGGCATCACCCGCCCCTGGACCCACCAGGTGGAGGCCGCTGAGGCGCTGCACGCCGGGCACCACACGGTCCTGGCCACGGGCACCGGCTCCGGCAAGTCCCTGGCCGCCTGGCTGCCCGCCCTCAGCGACGTCCTGACGGCACAGGCGGAGCACCCGGCCCCGGACGGCAGCCAACCGCGTGGGGGAGGCCGTGAGAACGTCCGGGAGAAGGGGCGAGAGAGGGTCTCTGCCCTGCGGCAGCGGCCCGCCGTCATGTACCTGGCCCCCACCAAGGCCCTGGCTGCCGACCAGGCTGCGGGCCTGGAGCGCCTGGTCGCCGCGCTGGAGGCCGTCCAGGCGGAGCACTGTCAGGAGTGCTGCCACAAGCGCCGCCAGGAGCCCCTCCCCAAGCACAGCCACGAGCGCGACCACGAGCACAGCCGACCCGCTGGTGCCGGGAGTACCGGTCCCGCCGTCGGGCTGCGCACGGTGCGCACCGGCACCTGCGACGGGGACACGCCGATGGCCGAGCGGGACTGGGTACGCGCCCACGCCGACGTCGTGCTGACTAACCCGGACTTCCTCCACTTCTCCCTCCTACCCGGCCACGAGCGCTGGACCCGCCTGCTACGGGGCCTGCGCTACGTCGTCGTCGACGAGTGCCATGCCTACCGGGGCGTGCTGGGGGCGCACGTGGCGCTGGTGCTGCGGCGGCTCCTGCGCCTGGTGCGTCGGCTGCGGCCCGACGGCCCCCAGCCGGTGGTCCTGTGCGCCTCGGCGACCGCCGCCGAGCCCGCCCTGACCGCCGCCCGGCTCATCGGGACGGAGCCGAGCGAGGTCGTCACGGTCAGCAAGGACGGCGCCCCGGCAGGGCAGCGCAGCCTGGCCCTGTGGCAGCCTGCCCTGCGTGACCCGTGGGTGGTGGCTGCCCCAGCCGATCCAGGCGGCCCGGCAGCCCTCACTGACCTCTCCGGTCTTTCCGGCCCCGGCGGCCCGGCTGGCCTCAGCGACCCGGCGGCCCTTACCGATCCCGAGGACACGACAGCCCGGCGCTCGGCGCTGGTGGAGGCCTCCGAGCTGACAGTGGACCTGCTCAGCGTGGGGGCCCGGGTGCTGGTCTTTGTCCGCTCCCGCCGCAGCGCGGAGATCGTGGCCGAGCGCACCCGTCACACTCTGGGGCTGTCCCTGCCTGAGCTGGCGGGCACAGTGGCCGCCTACCGTGGCGGCTACCTGCCGGAGGAGCGCCGCGCCCTGGAGACGGACCTGCGCCGCGGGCGTCTGCGCGCCCTGGCCACCACCAGCGCCCTGGAGCTGGGGATCGACGTCACCGACCTGGACGCGGTGGTCATCGCCGGGTGGCCGGGTACCCGCACGTCGCTGAGCCAGCAGGCGGGCCGGGCCGGGCGGGCCGGCGGGCGCGGCCTGGCTGTCCTCATCGCCTCCGACAACCCCCTGGACGCCTACCTGGTCCACCACCCTGAGGCGGTCTTCGCCTCCCCGGAGGCCACCGTCTTCGACCCGGCCAACCCCTACGTGCTGGCCCCGCACCTGTGCGCGGCGGCCTCGGAGTCCCCACTGAGGCAGGAGGACCTGGCCCTGTTCGGCCTGGCTGACGAATCCCTGCTGGTCGAGCTGGAGGAGCGCGGCGCCCTGCGGCGGCGCCCCACCGGGTGGTTCTGGAACGTGACCCTGCCCGGACGGCCGCAGGACCTCACCTCCCTGCGCGGGGACGGCCCGCCAGCCGTCCCCGTGGTGGAGACGGGCACGGGGACGGTCGTCGGCACCGTGGACGGCGCGGCGGCGGACTCCACCGTGCACGAGGGGGCCGTCTACGTGCACCAGGGGACGGTGTACGTGGTGGAGGAGCTCACCGAGGAGGCGGCCTTCGTACGCCAGCAGGCGGCGGTCGGCTACCGTACCCGGGCCCGCTCGCGCACCAGCGTGCGCATCCTGGCCGAGCGTGAGCGCCAGGAGTGGGTGGTGCCGCAGGATGGCGGGCAGCCGGAGGACGGGCTGCCGGGTGGACGCAAGGAGTCGGAGGCGCCCGCCGTCGCCTGGTCCTTCGGCTCGGTGGAGGTCACCAGCCAGGTGACCGGCTACAGCAGGCTGGCGCTACCCGGCATGGAGGTGGTCTCCCAGCACCCGCTGGACATGCCCGAGCGCGTGCTGCCCACCGCCGCCACCTGGTGGACGCTGCCCCGAGAGCTCTGCGAGAGCGCGGGGCTGGGAGACGACGTGCTGCCCGGGGCGCTGCACGCCGCCGAGCACGCTGCCATCGGGATCCTGCCTCTGGTGGCGACCTGTGACCGCTGGGACATCGGCGGGCTGTCCACGGCGCTGCACCCCCAGACGGCGCAGCCCACCGTCTTCGTCCACGACGGCCACGCCGGAGGGGCCGGGTTCGCCGAGCGCGGGTATCGAGCCGGACGGCAGTGGCTGGCCGCGACCCTGGGCGTCATCGAGCAGTGCGGGTGCACCAACGGCTGCCCCAGCTGCGTCCAGTCCCCCAAGTGCGGCAACAACAACGAGCCCCTGGACAAGCAAGGGGCCGCCGCCCTGCTGAGGCTGCTGGTGCAGGCCGCGCCCCCCGAAGGCGATGCAGCAAAGGACCATGCAGCACGGTAGCAGCACGGTAGTGGCCCTCGCCTCTGTCGCACTACGGCCTGCTCCCGAGAAGGAGCAGGCCTCAGCTGAGGAGAAGGAGGGGCGCAGCCCAGCAGGCCACGTCCCGTCAGACAACGACGGCGGGCTGCGAATACCGGGCCGCGAATACCGGGCGGCGAATACGGTAAGCCGGGCATGAGAACCTGGAACCAGCTCCTGCGGGCAGGGCCGGGGCACGGCAGGAGACGGGTCCACGGCAAGCGGGGCAAGCGGCCCCAGGGGAGGCCTGTGCGGGCCTCCCAGCCGCTAGCAGCCCGGTCTAGAGTCATGCTCGAGCACCCGATCAGGGGAACCGCCCGGCGCTGCGGCACAAGCGGACCCGGCACAGCGCCGAACAGGGCACCACGCTCCGCCCTCTCCCAGACAGGAGAACCCATGAGCACCACAACACACCCCATTACCATCACCCTGGGCAGCTCCCTCCTCGCAGCCACCCTGGACGACTCCCCAGCCAGCCGCTCCCTGCTGCGCCAGCTGCCCGTCACAGTGTCCTTCTCCGACTACGCCGGGCAGGAGATCCTGGCCGCCCTGCCCGAGGCACTGGACGTGACCGGGATGTCAGCCGCTGCGCCCCAGGCTGGCGACATCGCCTGGTACACACCCAACAAGGTACTCGTCCTGGCCTACTCCTCAGTGGGGCACTGGCCGGGCCTGTACGTCATCGGGCGCATCAGTGGAGACACCACCAGGACCGCCAGCACGCTCAGGAGCATGACGGGACCGGTTGAGGCGGTTATTAGGCGGGCCCGGGGGCGGTGAAGGCCTCGGCTCAGGCTTGCCGCTATCCGCCTGGCAGACGGGGCGGAGACGCCCTGCCAGCACCGAGGGCATTCAGCCTGGGCAGGCAGGATCTGAGGTCCTTTCCGTGGCGTGCATCCATGATGTGCCGCTTGTCGGGACCTTGCGCACCAGGACGCCTGGCGATAGAGTGCACACGACTGATTCCCAGTAAGCCGCACCGTGCTTGTGCGGACGAAGGCTCCACCGGCTTGCCGGTCCCGCTGCCCGGCCCCTCCGGGGTCGGGCAGCTTTCATATTCTCACACGGTTTCCCTGCGAGAACTTACGGGGACGTGATAGGAACTCCCCATGGCAACGAGGCACATCAACGTGGGGATCGACGTCGGCTCGCACTCGGTCGGCCTGGCCGCTATCGAGGTCGACGGGAACGGTGTTCCCACCCGGGTCCTGTCCGCCCTGTCCCACATCCACGACTCAGGCCTGGACAAGGACGGGGCCAAGAACGCGTTGACCCGCCGCAACACCTCCGGTGCGGCCCGGCGCACCAGACGGCTCATACGCAGGCGGCGTCGGCGTCTGAAGAACCTCGACGACACCCTGCAACGCCTTGGCTACCCGGTCCCAGACTACGGGGACGACAAGGACCCTTACCTTATCTGGCGGGTACGCGCCGAGCTTGCCGATCACCCCCTTCCCGAGGAGGCGCGTCGCCCTGCCATCGCCATGGCGGTGCGTCACATCGCCCGTCACCGCGGGTGGCGCAACCCTTACACCAAGGCGGAGTCGCTGCTTGAGCCCGCGCCGGACTCCTCCTTCATGGAGGCGGTGCGGAACCGGATTACCGAGCGCACAGGCGAGATCCTGGAGGACGGGCTGACTCCCGGCCAGATCATGCAGCAGGTCGCGCTGACAAGGCGCCTTCCCATGCGGGGACAGACAGGGCTGCTCGGAAAGATCCACCAGAGCGATAACGCCAATGAGATCCGCCGGATCTGCGCGGTGCAGGGCGTCAGCGACGAGGACTGTCGGGCCATCATCCTGGCTGTCTTCGCAGCGGAGTCCCCACGTGGTTCGGCCGTCGGCCGGGTCGGCCGCGATCCTCTACCGGGCCAGGAGGCGCTGCCACGCGCGCCGAAGTGTGACCCCGAGTTCCAGCGGTACCGGATTATCTCCATCACGGCCAACCTCAGAATCCACGACAACGGTGAGGCCCGGCCCCTGAGCGCGGACGAGCGCCGTCGTGTCGTTAGCTTCCTGCTCGGGTCATCCACAGACGATCCTGGCTGGGACGACGTCTCCGACCTGCTTGGCATCGCCCGCCAGGACCTGCACGGCACCGCCCGGCTCACTGCCGACGGCGAGCGCTCTGCCGCCCGGCCCCCGATCGACGCCACCGACCGGGTCGTGCGCAAGTGCCCGATCAAGGCACTGCAGTCCTGGTGGGCTGAGGCTGACACCGAGCGCCGCAGCGCGATGGTCCACCAGCTCTACGAGGCGACCGAGGACTCGGAGTGCGCCGAGTTCCTATCCTCGTTGTCAGAGAAGGAGCAAGGGGCGCTGGACAAGGTCCACCTCCCGGTCGGCCGGGCCGCCTACTCCCGCGACTCGCTCACACGGCTCAACGAGCACATGCTCACCACGACCGATGACCTGCACGAGGCGCGCAAGGCCGTCTTCGGTGTTGACGACGAGTGGGTCCCGCCAGCCGAGCCAATTGGCACCCCGGTGGGGAACCCGGCGGTGGACCGCACGGTCAAGGTCGTCGCACGCTTCCTCAACGCGGTCAAGGACGTGTACGGCGTCCCGGAACGTATCCAGGTGGAGCACGTGCGTGACGGCTTCGTGAGCGAGCGCATGGCGCGCGAGATCGACCTGGAGAATAAACGGCGCTTTGAGCAGAACCAGAGGACGATCGCCCAGATTCATGAGGCGCTGGGACGCGGGGGTGAGGTGCGCAGGTCAGACGTCATCCGGTACGAGGCGATCACGCTGCAGGACAGCAAGTGCCTGTACTGCGGGAACCCCATCGGGTACGACGATGCGGAGCTCGACCATATTGTCCCTCAGGCGGGCACAGGATCCAACAACCACCGTGAGAACCTCGTTGCCGTGTGCGGACCCTGCAACCAGCAGAAGTCAAAGAAGATCTTCTCAGAGTGGGCCGCGTCCTGCGACAGGCCTGGGGTGAGCGTAGAGGCCGCCGTCAAGCGTGTCAGGGCGTGGAGGAACCAACCGGAATCAATGGACCGCACAGAGCTGAGCCGCCTGAAGAAAGATGTCATCACACGCCTGCGCCGCACCCGGGAGGACCCGCCGATCGACGAGCGGAGCATGGAGTCCGTGGCCTGGATGGCCAATGAGCTGCGGCACCGGATTGCTGCCGCGTTCCCCGAGCCTCGCACCCAGGTCGCCGTGTACCGGGGCAGCGCGACTGCGGCGGCGCGGCGTGCCGCTGGCATCGACTCGCGCGTCAACCTCCTTGGGGAGAAGGGGAGAAAGGACCGCCTGGACCGCAGGCACCACGCTGTGGACGCGGCTGTCGTCGCCCTCATGCGCCCGGGGATCGCCAAGACCCTGGCCGAGCGCTCCAGCCTGCGCTGGGAGCAGCTCTATAGGAGGGAGAATCAGACCTGGCGGGACAATGCATGGCTGAGCCCAGAAGCCAGGGAGAAGTTCGAGCAGTGGAAGAACTCAATGCTCCGGCTCGTCGAGCTGCTGAACGCGGCACTGGCGGAGGACACGATCTATGTGACGGAGAATATACGTCTGCGCCTGGGGGACGGCGCGGCCCACGACGACACCATTCGCTCGCTCGGCCGGGTCCGCCTGGGGGACGGCCTCACTGCGGCGCAGGTTGACCGGGCCTCCTCGGAGGCGCTGTGGTGTGCGCTGACGCGCCAGCCCGACTATGACCAGAAGAAGGGGCTCCCGGCCGATCCGCAACGGGTGATACGGGTCCACGGCACACCTGTCAGGGCTGAGGAGCAGGTCACGGTCTTCACCAAGAACAAGAAGTCAGGCAGCCCCACCGAGAAGCCCTTTGCGGCCATCCCGGTGCGCGGCGGGTACGCAGAGATCAGCTCAACGATCCACCACGCCCGCATCTACCGCATTGAGGGAAGGAAGCCCGCCTACGCCATGCTGCGGGTCTTCTCCTACGACCTCCAGCGGCACCGCACTGAGAACCTCTTTGCCGTGGAGGTCCTGCCCCAGTCGATCTCCATGCGCTGCGCCGAGCCCAAGCTCCGGGCAGCGCTGAGGAACCATACGGCCACCTACCTGGGGTGGGTCGTTGTTGGCGACGAGCTCGAGGTCCCCATGTCCGGCTTCAGCAGCAAGGGAAAGATCGGAGATTTCCTTGTGGAGTACCCAGACACCCGCCGGTGGCGAGTCCACGGGTTCTACAGCGAGACACGACTGAGACTGCGCCCCTCCCAGATAGCCGCTGAGGGGCTCCCCGACGACGCCCCCGATGCCGTGCACAAGACGCTCGGTACCCCAGGCTGGGTCATCGCTGTCAACGCGCTGGGCGCGTCGCACCCACGAGTGGTCCGCCGTGACACCCTGGGGCGCCCCCGCACAGCGAGCACAGCGGGGCTGCCGGTGTCGTGGCGCATCGAGTAGGCGGCCTCCGTGGACACCGCCTGGCGCATCCTCGACTGCTCGTCACTTACTGGTTCGATCCGCTCCGCGCGCGGAGCCATTGAGATTCGCCCGGAGGAGGGAGCTTTCCAGTCAGTCCCGGTCGCCGATGTGGCCGTGGTCCTCCTAGGTACCAGGGTCGCGATCTCCACCGCAGTCATGCACCGGCTGCTGGACGCCGACGTCGTCGTCATGTTCTGCGACTGGCGTGGTGTCCCCGAGGGGGCTGCCTACCCCTGGCGCGCGCATACGCGCGTCGGGGCCAGGCAGCGGGCGCAGGCAGAGCTCTCACTTCCCCGGCAGAAGAACGCGTGGGGGAGGCTCGTGCGAGCCAAGGTCCTCGGCCAGGCGCACGTCCTGTCTACGGTGGATAAGTCCACCGCCCTGCGCCTGCGAAACCTGGCGAAGTCGGTGCACTCCGGGGACCCGGAAAACGTGGAGGGCCAGGCGGCACGACTGTACTGGGCCCGCCTGTTCGGCCCGGACCAGTCCTTTCTACGACTGCCAGAGTCCGAGGACCCCTGGAACACCTATCTCAATTACGGTTACGGGGTCCTGAGGGCTCACGGGGTCCGGGCTGTCGTGGGTGCGGGGCTCAACCCCACGCTCGGTCTCTTCCACCGGGGCAGGTCAAACTACTTCAACCTTGTCGACGACCTTATCGAGCCCTTCCGCCCGGCTGTCGACGCCACGGTCCTGACCCTCCCGGCTGAAGGATCGCTGGCGGACCGCTCAGTCAAGCAACGGCTTGTACAGGCAGTGCTCCAGCCCTTCAACGCAGGCGGCGACACCCTGCCCACAGTCCTCGAGCGCCTGGCACAGCACCTGGGGCAGTACGTGGAAGGAGACCGTAAGCGGCTGGACGTGCCGCAGTGGACAGGCCCTCACCGGGATCGTGACGATGGCAGATGACCCGATGTGGTGCGTTGTCATGTTCGACCTGCCGGTGGGCACCAAGAAGCAGCGCCGTGAGGCCACACGCTTCCGCAATCTTCTGCTTGACGAGGGCTACTGGCGGGCGCAGTACTCGGTGTACGTGCGCTACTCCCCAACCGTGGCAGGCGAGAACCGTAGGGTGAACGCCATCAAGGCCAACCTGCCCGCGGGCGGGGAGGTCCGTATCCTCTACGTCACCGACCGCGAGTGGGCACGGACGCTCTGCTTCCAGAACGAGGCACCCGTCAAGGTCGAGAAGGAGCCCCAGCAGCTCACGATCTTTTGACGTCGAACCTCGACCTTTCATTGGAATCTTCCCCCTAGCAGGCTATGACGAAGCCTACCAGGGGGAAGGGTGACCGATTCCCAGTGTCGCGGCGGCGGGGCTAGTGGTGTGGGGAAGCCTACCAGGGGGAAGGGTGACCGATTCCCAGTCCAGGACCTGCTCCCTGACTCCGGCGTCGAAGCCTACCAGGGGGAAGGGTGACCGATTCCCAGTCGTCGAGGGCGTGGCTGCTGGGGTGCGGGAAGCCTACCAGGGGGAAGGGTGACCGATTCCCAGTCCAGCGGGCATGCGGGGCCGGACCACGGGAAGCCTACCAGGGGGAAGGGTGACCGATTCCCAGTCTGCGGGGCTGCGGTGGTGCGCGGCCGTGAAGCCTACCAGGGGGAAGGGTGACCGATTCCCAGTGGCTGCCGCGCCTGGGGGACTCCCCGTTGAAGCCTACCAGGGGGAAGGGTGACCGATTCCCAGTTGGTGTCGATAGTGCGGATGCACAGGAGGAAGCCTACCAGGGGGAAGGGTGACCGATTCCCAGTCCACCGGGGAGCAGGTCGTCCTGGTGGAGAAGCCTACCAGGGGGAAGGGTGACCGATTCCCAGTTTCCTTTCTGGTTTCGTGTCCTGGCTTGGAAGCCTACCAGGGGGAAGGGTGACCGATTCCCAATACGGGCACGACAGGCACCCCGCCACAGCGAAGCCTACCAGGGGGAAGGGTGACCGATTCCCAGTGTGGGGGCCGTAGGCATGAGTGCCTGCCGAAGCCTACCAGGGGGAAGGGTGACCGATTCCCAGTACACACGCCCAGTGGGAGTCCACGGCCAGAAGCCTACCAGGGGGAAGGGTGACCGATTCCCAGTCCAGGGGGTCATCGGTGTCGGCGGGGGTGAAGCCTACCAGGGGGAAGGGTGACCGATTCCCAGTCGTGGTCCACGTGGTCGGCCTCGGCTCCGAAGCCTACCAGGGGGAAGGGTGACCGATTCCCAGTCCGTGACCTGCCCGGCGACAGGGGCCAGGAAGCCTACCAGGGGGAAGGGTGACCGATTCCCAGTTATGACCACCACGCAGACGCATATAAGCGAAGCCTACCAGGGGGAAGGGTGCCCGATTCCCAGTACCTGGTGGTCCACCACCTCGACGGGAGGAAGCCTACCAGGGGGAAGGGTGACCGATTCCCAGTGGTCGCCTGCGAGGCCGTTGCCTGCTCAGAAGCCTACCAGGGGGAAGGGTGACCGATTCCCAGTTGACGAGGAGGACGCTGGCTGACCTATGGAAGCCTACCAGGGGAAGGGTGACCGATTCCCAGTCCGCCTCGGAGGTGTAGGAGCCGACCACGAAGCCTACCAGGGGGAAGGGTGACCGATTCCCAGTGAGTCGAACCCGCCCTGCGACCGTCCGGGAAGCCTACCAGGGGGAAGGGTGACCGATTCCCAGCCCTTCCGCCCTCAATACCCCTGCTGCACATCTTCAACCGGCCTCATTCCACGCAACGCCAGGAGAAGTGCCAGACTTGCGCGAAATCACGCGCAACGAGCAGGTGTGACGCAGCGGGCCACAACCAGACGTCGGCTCCACGATGTGCAAGGCACCCTTCAGCGCACATCGTGGACCCGACGAGACGGCCACTTCCTTACACCTATCGGCCGCACGCCTTTGGAATCTGGCGAAACAAAGCGGATCGCGGAGGCCGCTCTTCTCTGCTGTCCGAGGACCCCCGTCACGGGCACCTGTCTCGCAGGGAGGCCGCCTCACTCGTTCGCTATGTTCCTCCCCTCATGGTCCTCTCCTTTCCCCTCTGCCCCTATCCGCGGATCCGCAGCACCGGGTTCTCAAGCAGGCATGGTCCTCTCCTTTCCCCTCTGCCCCTATCCGCGCCGGTCAGCCCCTATCCGCGCCGGTCAGCGTAGCCCCGCGATACCACCCTCTCCAGATCACAACTCAACGACCCGCTTCTTGCCCAGTCCCGCGATACCGTACCTGTTCCTTAGGATCGTGCCCGTGACCACAGCCGTTCCCTGCGTGCCCACTGGCCCACCCTCCGCATCCCCTGACACCACGCCCACTCCTACTCCCCCGCCCTCCCTGGACGTCGCCCCGGGCTCGGTGGTACGGGTACGCGACGAGGACTGGCTGGTCACCCAGGTCTCCGCCAACTCCGACGGCACCCTGGTCACGGTGCAGGGACTCTCCGAGCTGGTACGCGACACCACCGCCCAGTTCTCCGCTGGGATCGACCACATCGAGCCCGTGGACCCGCGCCGCACCCGCGTGGTCGCGGACACCTCCACCCGGCATCGCCTTTCGCGCCTGTGGCTGGAGGCGACGCTGCGCAAGACGGCGTTGCCGGCCGGCTCCACGGAGATGGCGGTGGTGGGCGACATGCTGGCCGACCCGCTCCCCTACCAGCTCACGGCCGTCCGGCAGGCGCTGGACCCGGCCAACCTGCGCCCGCGCATCTTGCTGGCGGACACCGTGGGTCTGGGCAAGACCCTGGAGATCGGCATGATCCTGGCGGAGCTGGTGCGCCGGGGACGCGGGGACCGGATTCTGGTCGTCACGCCCCGGCACGTGCTGGAGCAGATGCAGCATGAGATGTGGTCGCGCTTCGCCCTTCCCTTTGTGCGCCTGGACTCGGTGGGTATTCAGCGGGTGCGGCGCACCATCCCGGCCACCCGCAACCCCTTCTCCGTCTACCACCGGGCGATCATCTCCATCGACACGCTCAAGTCCGACCGCTACCTCAATCATCTGCGCAGGCAGCGCTGGGACGCCGTGGTCATTGACGAGTCGCACAATGTCACCAACAAGGGCACGCTCAACAATCGTCTGGCAGACATCCTGGCCCGCCAGACGAACGCCCTGATCCTGGCCTCGGCCACGCCTCACAATGGCGATCCGAAGTCCTTCGCGGAGCTGATTCGCCTGCTGGAGCCGACGGCGGTCCGCGCGGACGGCTCGCTGGATCGCGAGGCTGTGCGTCGGCTGGTGATCCGCCGTCACCGCCACTCCGAGGAGGTGCGCGACGTCGTGGGCGACCGTTGGAAGGAGCGACTGACCCCGGTCAACCGGCTGGTGGCGCCCTCCCCGGCGGAGGACACGGTGGCCGGAGAGCTGTCCCGCTCCTGGCTGCACCGGCCCGACGGCGCAGCCGCCCCGAGCGCTCCCGGCGGGGGTACTGCGGGTAACGGCGGCAATGCGCTGTTTTCCTGGACGTTGGCGAAGGCCTTCCTGTCCTCCCCAGCGGCGCTGATTCAGACGATTGACGAGCGCTTGGCGCGGCGGCCTCGGGCGGACAACCTAAGGATACTAGCAGACTCAAAACTACCCCAATTATTCGCGTCGCAAATAAATCGAATGGGCTGAGAACGTAAATAAGAGCAACTCTAAAGTCTCCGCATACTAGCGACCTCACCAGGCATATCCCTCCCACCCTCAACGGACGACGATTACAAGTTGCGCATAGCAATACGCTCATAGGCGCGCCGCAAACGTTTTATGCACATCATGATGACTGCGAGGAAATGAAGTGCCGCCGCAACCGCAATTCCGGTAAAAATCGGACCAGAGCGCCTATCGCCAATCCAATTACCGGCACCTGCGACGATCAGATACAGGGTGAAAACTAAGCCCCAAACTATTGCCCACAAAGTATTGGCCATACATTCATCAACAAGCCGATAGTCGAACTCAGTTAGCCGACTATCACGGGCGAACGTCATCCGCAACTGAAAAAGGAATACCGACATGGAAAACAACAGGCCAGAAACGATCGAAACACCAGCGACAACATCGCCTACATCTACAAGCCTTGCGTTCATCAAATACGCGACAACACCACCCGCAAACGGAATACCTACCTGGCTGGCCCAGGCCCTCCAGTCAGGTTTGCCGGTCCTCGCATCATAAAGCGTGCTGAAATGACTAACCGGAACCCGCCACAACGATGCCTTTCCCATACGGATGCTTCACTCCTCCGACTGGTTGCTCCACGCCGATTCCCAAACTCCACCATGACGCTGGAGCAAATCTGACACGCGCTCAGCACAACGCTCGACGAGGATCTTGTCAGACAACGGCGCCTCTCCCGCCTCAGTCATCACTTCGCGAATCGCAGGCCCGGAATTCTGGCCAAGAAGAAACTTCTTCGATCTTCTATCGCGTTCCATCGTAACGTAAACCTCGTAGTCGGTATCGAACTCAGGAACGGACACCACTTCTTTGAGAATATCCTGACGTGACAACTTCCCTAGCAGTTTCTGAGGGAAAAACTTCAATCCTCGTTCAGGTCGCGCGATATAGGACAACCTGCCAACCTTAACAATCGACCCATCTTCTATGTTAACGCTCTTCCCCGCGACTCGCACCTCGACTTCAGTCAGATTTGCGAGCTCAATCCAAGCCTCCGCCTCCACCTCTCTGGCTGTATCCATGGTCACAGAGTCCGAGTAGTTCGAAAAGTATCGCTTGAACATCCCCATGATACGGCCACCCGCAGAACCTCGCGAAGACTCTTCGGCAAAAAAATAAGCACGTTCACCTTTTTCGGGCACGAACAATAGCGCACGAATAGAGCCCACTGGAGCCTCATCGTCGGTGATCTCATGGACCACCTCGCCTGTACTCACATCCAGTACCTCGCCACGTTCACCATATGAGCCAACACGCATGTCAAGCAGTTCTACGCGAGGAGCGACTCGGCGAGCAGAGGTGACGCTGACCCAGGTCTGTTGCTTGCTGAAGGCACGATCCTCGTCAGGGATAGCAACGGCCCAGTTATGGAACACATCGATTAAGTCGTCTCCGTTCAGATCCGACGGGGCGTAGGTCGCTGCGTTACGCTGGTATTTCTCATGGAATGTCATCACGGTCGCGGTGAGGACTCGCCGACCCATAAATACTCCTAAATCAGAAAACAAAAACTATTGAATTTCACTAACAGAATCAGGGAGGCTCGAACCTTGCGCAGCCAACCGTGACACCACAGATATCCTATGCCTCCCTTATATCTTCACCTCTCACCGACCCAGCGTCAAATGATTCGGCAAAGCCTGCGGGCGGTTGTCTCGCAATCAGAACTATCCGCGTACCGAAAAAGTCTGCAGAACATACCACACGATACAACAGTACTCCTCCGCATCCAAGGGGCAACAAGAGCCGCATAACTATATCATATCAATCGTGCCGCTGATGATCAACAACGCATGAACTGGGTAGTGCGCGCCTCGCGCCGGTGATGTCCAGAGCCTCGCGAGCGGTAGCGGGACAGCAGTCGCTGAAATACGTCAAATTTGCGGAAATGACGGCCACTCTGGTGACCTCGGCCAACCACCAAAACATTATAGACAACCTGGAGCCACGGTGCGGCAACCCTCCGCCGAGAGCGGGCGTCTCGGCAACGGCGACGGACAACCCGATAACCCACCGCAGTACTCACAACCTGACCCAGGAGCGTCAAGGATAACAAAAACAACAACACACAGCATCCTGATCCAAAGTTCTTTCAACTGAAACAGAGGCTACCAGAATACTCCGCGCCCAGCCGCCCCGACATGCTTCACTCTTTCCGCCCCTCCCCCATAACCCCCCGCCTCAACATCAACGAGGATGATCCATCATAAATAGATCTCCCCCGCAACTATAGTTGCAGTTCTAGTGAAACGACACGACTGAACACAAACGCTTCCCGCCCTAAAATACGCTTAACCGCTCACGCCAGGTCTCCAAACCTCGCCACATACGCCGTCAGTGCCTCAACGACGCGAGCCTTGCGCTCATCGCGGCTCTGGCCAGCAGCGGCCTCGCGGAAGCGGGAGACGTGTGGGAGCAGACGTGTGATCGCCATACCCTCTGTCGGCACAAACCCATCGCGCAGAGCAGCAGCCACGAACTTCTCAGTCTCTGCCTCGCGTAGCCCCTCGGTCACGACGATGGTGTCCAGTTCGGAGGCCATGCGCTCCGCGATGAATGCCTTCCACTGCTCGTCCACGGTCCCGTTGCTGGAGACTGACCCGACGAAATCCTCAATAAGATCGCGCTTGGAGTGGAGCGTGGGGCTGGAGGCGATCGCACGGCTGATCTCCACCGGAATCTCACGGTCCTCACCGTCACCCCGCTCGGCACGCTTGTCCTCCACGAGGTGCAGGATGTAGTCGACACCGACCTCGACCTGCTTGATGAGTTCGATCTCGAAGACGAGGTCATCATCGACTACCTCCTTCTCCGTCTTGGCCGCCGCACGCATCTGGGCGTGGATCTCCAGGTACATGCTGGTGTAGTCGGCAAGATCGGCGTCGTTGAGGCCACCCATGTTGTCCTCGGAGAACTCGTCGAAGGAGACGAGGATGTTGCGCAGCCGGAGAATCTGGCCGAGCAGCATTACGAACTCCTTCTGGGCCACCTCTGAGGCGATCACCTCACCGGGCTGCCACTTGCCGCGCAACTGCGCTACCTTGGCGATGAACTCCTCCAGGTACTCACGGTAGGAGCGCAGGAGGATGGTTCCGCTAGCGTTCTTGTTGCCGAACAGGGCGATAGCGGCGTCGGTCTCAGCCTGGAGATTGCGGAAGCAGACGATGTTCCCGTAGCTCTTGACCGCGTTGAGGATGCGGTTAGTGCGGGAGAAGGCCTGGATGAGGCCGTGAGTGTGCAGTGATTTGTCGACCCACAGGGTGTTGAGTGTTTTGGAGTCGAAGCCGGTGAGAAACATGTTGACGACGATAACAAGGTCGATCTGCCGCTTAGCAAGACGGTCGGAGACATCCGCGTAGTAGTTCTCAAACCCTGAGGCGCTGGTGTCGTAGTTGGTTCCGAACTGCCGGTTGTAGTCGGCGATGGCGGCGTTGAGGAAGGCCCTGTCGTCGGCGGACAGCGCGGTGGGGTCGGTGGATTCCTCGGCGAGTGAGTCGCCAGGTGCTTCGGCGTTGGCGGCGTAGGAGTAGATGATGCCGACGCTGAGCCGCTGGTCGCCCGGCAAACCCTGCTGCTGACGGGCGAACTCCTGGTAGTAGGCGCGCGCGGCGGGGATGGAGGCGGTGGCAAGCAGCGAGTTGAATCCGGCCAGGCGCTGCTGCCCGAGCGTGTAAGTCCGGTTGCGCCGCGTCTTCTGGTTGAAGTGCTCGCGGATGTAGGTGACGACCTGCGCAATCCGCCCTGGTGCCATAAGCGCTCGTTCGGTGTCGATAGCGCTGACTTCGGTGTCGACGACATCGTCGCGACTGTGCACAGTGTCGATGTAGTCGATGCGGAAGGGCAGGACGTTCTTGTCGCCGATGGCGTCGACGATCGTGTAGGAGTGAAGTTGGTCGCCGAAGGCCTGGGCGGTGGTGCGCAGCTGTATGTTGCCGCTGGAGCCCGCGTTCTCGGCGAAGATGGGGGTGCCGGTGAAGCCGAAGAGGTGGTAGTTGCAGAATGCCTTGGTGATAGCGGTGTGCATGTCGCCAAACTGGCTGCGGTGACACTCGTCAAAGACGAGGACGACGTGCCCAGTGTAGACGGCGTGCTTGCGGTTGCGCCCGACGAAGGTGGACAGTTTCTGGATCGTGGTGACGATGATCTTAACCGTCGGGTCATTGATCTGGGCGGCGAGTTGGACGGTGGACTGGTTGGCGGAGACGGTACCTTCGGCGAAGCGGTTGTACTCCTTGATAGTTTGGTGGTCGAGGTCTTTGCGGTCGACGACGAAGATGACTTTGTCGATCTCCCCCATCCCGGCGGCGAGCTTGGCCGTTTTGAAAGAGGTAAGGGTCTTACCGCTGCCGGTGGTGTGCCAGATGTACCCGCCAGCAGCAAGGGTGCCGGTCTGGCGGGCGTTGGTGGAGGTGTTGATGCGCTGAAGGATCGCCTCGGTGGCGGCGATCTGGTAGGGCCGCATGACCAGAAGCTTGCGGTCGGATAGGGCGTCGGCAACGCTAAAGACGCAGTAGCGTGTCAGGACCGCTAGCAACGTGTGCTTAGACAGGAAGGTGCGGGTGAAATCGACGAGGTCGGTGATGCGCTGGTTGGTGGCGTCGGTCCACCAGGAGGTGAACTCGTAGGCGTCCGACGTCGCAGCCTTGACCCGCCGCTGGGTGCCACGGTTCTCGGTTACGTGGTCTTGGCGGGTCGTGTTGGCGTAGTACTTAGTGTAGGTGCCGTTCGAGATGATGAAGATCTGGACGTATCCGAACAGGCCCGCCCCGGACCAGAAAGAGTCGCGCTGGTAACGGCTGATCTGGTTGAAGGCCTCGCGGATGTCGACGCCGCGCCGTTTAAGCTCGACGTGGACCAGCGGCAGCCCGTTGACCAAGATGGTGACGTCGTACCTGTTGAAGTGTGAGCCGTTGGTAGCGACGTACTGGTTGGTGACCTGCAGGCGGTTGTTGTGGATGTGACGCTTGTCGATCAGGCGGATGTTCTTGAACTCGCCGTTGTCTCGGGTGAGAACTTGGACGTGGTCCTCCTGGATGCGTCGGGTCTTCTCGACCACATCGGACGCTCCCCCTGCGGTCTGGATGGAGCGTTCGAAGAAGCGCTTCCACTCGGTGTCGGTGAAGCGGTAGTCGTTGAGCGCCTCAAGCTGAGCACGGAGGTTGGCAATGAACTCTTTCTCAGCATTCTCCGGCGTAAACCTGACGTACTCGTAGGCCTGCTCCTGCAACTGGGTAATGAAAGCGCGTTCGAGGTCCGCTTCGGACTGATATGCCTTGCTGGTGCGTTCGCTCGGCTCGTAAGTGCCCACGACGGTGGAGTCGTCGGTCAGAACGACCGGCTCGATGCGCACGGCCTGGGCTTCACGGATGGTCATGTCAGTGTTATCTCTCTGCGTTCCAGTCGCGGGCCGACGACGGCGATTCTGGTCGCCTCGCCCTGCCCTTCTTCGACTTCAGTATTGGATGGAGGCAGGTCTTCGTTCTCCCAGTCGGCGTATGTGCCTCCTTCCCAGGTCCAGCTTGTCCGTCCGTTGCAGGAGCGCCCGAGCGCGATCGCTCCCGCAGTGGATGGAGAACTGAAGGGGATATCGCGAGTCAAGGTAGCAGTAGAACCCTTCACAACAATCGAGCCGTCATAGATAAGTTTCTCATGCTGCGCGCGGTACGATGCGTATAGCCGCCTAGTGCTCTGACTATGACCCTCATTATCCTGACCAGAGTCTCCCCATGACCCTACAATAATTGATCCTTCAAGCATGATGAATTCGGACCCACTTACGCGTGCGCGCGCATTAACCCCTCTCCCTTGACTGAGCAACCGGAATGTCGGCGAGTCAAAATCACTCAGAGACGCTACGCCGCTTCGCTCCGGCCTGACATTACTCAGCACGTTCACACCGAGGACAGGCAAAACAGAACGAACCTGCGCCAAGAAAGCATCGGCATCCGAGACTTGAGCTTCTGAAAGCTTACGTGGCTTCGGGGTCTGGAGGTTATCCGTCAGAGAACATCTTTTCGCTTCCGCCGCGATCTCTAACATGCGGGATTCCAGGTAGCCCCAGTGACCTTGGTTGAAGGCATCTTCGCGAGATGAGATAACAACCGCCCGCGTCCACCAGTCCTTCTTGCGATCATGGTCAACAAACCGCTCTGCGAAGTTCTCAGTCTTGCCGATGTAGCATCGGGTGGACGCGAGGGCCTCAGGATCCTCGCCAAGAAGCAGGTATACACCGTTCGTTTGCGCATCCGATCGGGCACGGAGTTCTTTAAGCATAGTTCTCGGCCCAGCAAGGATGTGTCCAGTCCAGCCTGAAACATCTGCCGTCGTGATCCCACCAGACTTGCCGTCCACCAAGAAGATCTCAATATGCTTGCCGGTCATGCTGATGCGCCCTTCTCCGGGAAAGTCAGGAGCCTGTCCCGGTAATACTCGTACTGCTTGCGCCGCGCCTCCAGCTCCGCCTCCAGCAGGGTGAACTGATCCAATATTCTCACAATTTCCCGCTGCACCGCAAGCGGAGGAATCGGGAACAGGAACCGCTTGAAGCCGACCATGTCAACTGACTGAAAACTCGAGACCGTAGTGTTCTTCTTGCACCACTCATCCAGACGAAAGCAGTAGTAGTACAGGAACTTTATATCGAAGCAGTTGCGATACTCATCCTTCAACGTGAGACAGGTAAACCTCTGGTTCGAGAGATGCGGCACCCTAATAAGTGCATGCTCCCCGATCGTTGCGGATGTTGCTACCAAGATCGAATCCGAGGCGAACAGCCGACCGCCTTTAACCGCGGACTTTGATATCCGCTGTATCGAATCACTGAGAATTCTACCGTTAGCCCGGATGTCTTCCATCCTGAACCAAGGCACCTCATCGCCAGACCATGCCTCGGCGTCAGTCTTCCGCGGGGTGTAGCCATTCCGCGTATCGAACAACGTCGCCAGCGGCTTGTACTCCACGCCGTCGGGGCACAGTTCCTTGACCAAGTCATCGATGCGGCTCACTTTGCACCTCTCTCCAGGTCGGCAACGATCTCGTCGATGCTGGCACGCAGCTCAGCCTGGCGCGCCACGATGCGCGCAATCTCGGCGTTCAGCGCCACGATGTCTACTTCCTCGCGGGTATCTTCTGCCTCCACATAGGCCGACACCGACAGGTTGTAGCCATTCTCAGCAAACTGCTCGGCACCCACCACAGCGGAACGGTGCGCCACCACCTCCCGCTTCGCCACGGCGTCGACAATGAAGTCGCGGTGCTCGGCCGCGAGCCGGTTCTTGTTGCCGGTGCGGACGAACTGGTCGGAGGCGTCGAGGAAGAAGACGTCGTTGGTGGTCTTCGACTTCTTGAGCGCGATGACGCAGGTTCCGATCGTCGTGCCGAAGAACAGGTCGGGCGGCAGCTGGATGACCGCCTCCACGTAGTTGTTCTCGATCAGGTATTTGCGGATCTTCTGCTCAGCCCCGCCCCGGTACAGGACACCGGGAAACTCGACGATCGCTGCTGTTCCCTTGACGTCTAGCCAGGACAGCATGTGCATGGTGAAGGCCAGATCCGCCCTCGACTTCGGAGCGAGAACTCCAGCGGGCGCGAAGCGCGGGTCGTTGATCAGAGTTGGGTCGTCCTTGCCGACCCAGTGCGTCGAGTACGGCGGGTTGGAGACGATCGCTTCGAAAGGCTGATCGTCCCAGTGCTCCGGGTGTAGCAGGGTGTCGCCGTGCGCAATGCTGAAGTCCGCGAAGTTGACATCGTGAAGGAACATGTTGATGCGGCACAAGTTGTAGGTGGTCAGGTTGACCTCCTGACCGAAGAACCCACCGCGTACGTTCTCCCTGCCGAGCACCTTAGCGAACTGAAGCAGCAATGATCCCGACCCGCAGGCCGGGTCGTAAACCCGCTCTACGCTCGTCTTACCAGCCACGGCGATTCGAGCGAGGACCTCGCTGACCTCCTGCGGAGTGAAGAACTCACCCCCGCTCTTGCCCGCCGAGGAAGCATACATGGTCATCAGGTACTCGTAGGCGTCCCCGAAGGTGTCGATGGCCGAGTCACCGTAGGACAGGTCAAGATCGCCGACGGCATCAAGGATCCGCACCAACTTCTCGTTGCGCTGCGCGACCGTGGAGCCGAGCTTGTTGGAGTTGACATCAACGTCGTCGAACAAGCCGTGCAGGTCCGACTCCGCACCTGTGCCGATGGCGGAACGCTCGATATTCTTGAAGATCCTGTCCAGGGTTTCGTTGAGGTTCTCATCGCGCGGGGCACGCTCACGCACATTGTCGAACAACTCCGACGGTGCGATGAAGAATCCCTTCTCGTTGATGATCCCGTCGCGAGCATCACGCACCTGAGAGTCGCCCATGGCAGCGTAGTCGAAGTCCGGGTCTCCGGCGTCGCGCTCGCCGACGTTGATGTACTCGGTGAGGTTCTCCGATATGAACCGGTAGAAGAGGAAGCCCAGGACGTAGGCCTTGAAGTCCCAGCCGTCCACGCTCCCGCGTAGCCCGTTGGCGACCTTCCAGATCGTCCGGTGGAGCTCGGCGCGCTCGGTCTCTTTGCTCACGGGGTTCCTCGTTCTCCTTGCTAGGGCTCTCGCGGTCCATGCAGGTACCGCTGAACGGTTAAGATAGTGGCTCGGTCACGGTTACACAGCAGGCGGCAGCCAGCTCAGACAGTCCCGGCGCCTATGAGTCGCCAAGGAAGCTCGCCGTCACCTGCGGCGGCAGCCCTCGCGACGGTGGCCGACGGCAAGGACGAGTAGCAGCAGCACCCCGTCGTCAACCGTGTAGACGATTCGGTAGTCCCCGGAACGTGCCCGCCGCTCACCACGCCCTCCAACGAACTTCCTGGCACCGGCAGGACGAGGGTCCCGAGCAAGCAACTCGACAACCCCTGGACCCGACGCCACACCGGGCAGTCCAGCGTGCACAACTGGCGCGCGGCCCCGGGGGGGTGAGCACAACCCGGTAGGTCATGCGAGGCCGACCTCCGCCTTGACCCCGTCCCAGGGAACAGCACCCTTCTCAGCGAGTGCCGCGCGGGCAGCCTGGGCTGCCTTGATGTCCGCCAGGTCCTCTGCAGCCTCGGTCAGGCGCTCAAGGTCCTCCGCGTCGATCACTGCGGCCACACGACGGCCTCGGCGAGTGAGGAAGACCGGGGCGCGGTGCGCGCGAGAGTCGTCAATGACGTCAGCAAGCCGACTGCGCGCGGCAGAGACAGTCATGTCAGCCATGATGCACATCATGCGCCAAACACGCTCACATGTACATGGTGCTGCCCCGGCCCCCGTCCCGCCATGCAGTAAACCCAATCCTGAGCCACTACGGCATCCAGGTGCGGGGGCGCTCCAGGCGGCTGACCAGAAACTACCGCACTACCCGGCAGAACCTGGCCCTGGCCTTCGGGCTCCTGGACCCGGGCAGGTATGAGGACCTGGAGGGGCAGGAGGAGGACCACCGCTACGTGCCGCCCAGGTCAGGGCCTGAGCCCCAGCCGCTGTACGTGGCCGCCACCCGCGCCTGCGACCAGCTCGCCATCTCCTGGAGCGGTCAGGCGAGTCCGTTGCTGGAAGGGATCAGTAAGGCGGAATAGTCGATAGTGTGTGCGGCCTGCCGCAACTCGTGCTCGCGACGGCGTGCTGCAAGAGAGACCGCATGCTGGTCGCGACACCGCATCGGGGTGTGGAGAGCCGACGCCGATGCACCCCGTCGTCACAATCACAGTGCACGCGTCACAGGGGTGGTCACAGCGTCAGCAGGAACCGAGAACGTTAGTTGTGCTCGCACCCCGCCCACGGCACGCACGCTCGCCTATCTACGGCGAGCCGCCTTCAACTGCCCGACCCCAAGCACAAGCAGCACTCCCGCCAGGGCGATTATCCCGCCACAAGACTGCTGGTGACCACAATGACCCGTGACGCGTCTGCTCGCCTTCTCCGCAGATGCAGACTCACGGCCGCCGCCCGAGCGTTCCGCCGCCGCCGGCAACTGATCAGCCTCCTTCGGCGCCGGAACCGAGTCACGCCCCTCACGCAGACGATCGGAGCCAGTGCCGTTGCCAGCACCTAGATCGGCCACGATCGACCCTGAATTTTCTTCCCGAACGGCGATCTTCTCCTCCTGGTCACGCAACCACACCAACTCGTCACTCCGGCGCATCACCCGACGAGCACGAGTCACAGTTACCGGATGCTTTGCGCCCTCAAGGCCAAACATGACTACGACCAACCACACAAACACCAGCGTAGCGACTAGAATCAGCCTGAGCGCGAAAACCACCGGGGCCGATGTCGACAAAGTATAAACCAGTAAATACGTAGTCGTCAGCACCAAGAATCCTCCCACCAATAGGGCCACCACTATCATGACGCCCCCTCCAGCCTTACCCCAACTCCAGGCGTAGGCCACACAGCGCACGCAGAAAGCATCGAGCATTGCCAGAAAGGAGAGCGGCCCAAGAACTCGAATCATCGGAAGAGGAACTGCTGCCCACACTAGCAGCGAGGTGACAAGCAGTGCCGCCCCGAAAACAAACCACCGGCCAACACGCGCCGCCTCACCGTACTTCCGCACCGCGTCTCGAGCCTCCCGATCTGATGCAGCCTTACTTCGAATCGTGCAGTAAGTATGCTCATAGTCCCACCAGATTTCGCGGCGCCGACGCCCAACGTCCTCCAGCACGTACTCCACAGTATTTCCATACAACCATATTGGGACAACAATCGACGCAACCGCAACGACCCACATTGGCCACACCGATTCAACCAATACCAGTAATGGTCGCTCCAAAAATATCTCAAAGTCGGGCGTCCACAGCAGGCAGGCACAGAGCATGGGAACCCACAGGCAGTACATCGCCAACCAGAACAGCAGCGCCCCTCCCGGTGCCCCCAAGACGCGGTCGCCAATCGTCGCGGCGGAACCTTCGCTCCGCCTGACAGATGCGCGAACTCGAAACCCTAGTACCGCGACCACGCCGCACTCAACAGTAAAAAGGCTCGAGACCAGCGTTACCCCCGTGGACACCGAGGAATCCATACCGAACGGGCAATGATTGAGCCGCTCCGCCTCGACAAGTTCAACAGCAGCCAGACACTGCCTGCCCGCACTCCTAATATCCATCAACCTCAAGAAGAACACCTCTGGAGAATAGTCAAGCGGATGCTCGACCATCACCCACAACACCCACACACAAACACCCAACAGTCCGGGCACTGTCAACATAGCGAGGTTGCCGCCATGCTCCCACATCAATTTTCTCTCATAACGTATATTCCGCTTCTCCCTTGGACTTCCCGCAGTCCCTCGACCTTCTCCCAAACTCGGATCCACCCCCAAGTGAGGAGGCACAAACACGTCCTTGCCCTTCAAGGAAGAGCGCCCTCGAATTAGCCGGGCCAGGAACCTCCCCTTACCCCCCAACCACCCCGCCCCCGAACCGCTCTCGGCCTCCTTCTTGTGCGCGGCCTCCCGCAACTCAGGATCCTGACCTGCACTACTCTTCGTAACCTCACCCTCCACAATCATCTCTTTTGGCAAACATGCCGCATCACCACACACGCCTTCATGCTCATTCATGACTGCCTCGGTTCTCGTCGGTCGGCCAAGTTTGTGGGCGGAGCCAGCAGCCCCCACCCGCAGCCACACTGCCACGAAGGTCCGACATGATCATGTCTGGGGCGCACGAACCGCAAGCCAGTACCCATGAGCCACCAACCACCAGCCGTGAACAACGCCGAAGTCAGCATCTTGTCGGCGCGAAACGCGGACAGTCCCAACAGCGCACACAGTCAGCGGTCACCTCTCTGCTCGTAGGCATGCCAGTCCAGTAGCCGTACCCGGCCCTCAATGGCGTAAGGCAAGCAGGGGATCGTGCACGCGGACCGATCCTTGGCACCGCTGGCCCGCACGCTTGGCCCCGGCACCCTCCGGTGTCCCGCGCCATCCGATCCGTCGTAGGCGCCCCCGACTCGGGCTCCGTGCCGGTAACGTCAGCGCCAGGTACAGAGGCAGACTCACCTTCGGGCGTGCAGCGCTGCCACAGGCCGCTCCTGCCAGGCCTGTGCGCAATCACCGGCCTCCGGTCTGCCCCACCGACCCAGCCACCAGCCACACCCGTCCCGCGGCAGAAGGCACTGATTCCTCACAAACCACAGATCCTCACAAGTGACTGACCTGCCAGTACCTCTATGAGGATTCGGTCCGTCTCGGCGCATTCGGTATACTTCGCCCCCCCACACCAGCCTTCTACCTCTCCGCAGCCGACAAGGAGGAACACCTCGAGCTCAGCGAGCACCGAGACGCCTTCATTGCCGAGCCGAGTCCTCTGATTCCCTAGACCGCCAGGGCATGAGCCCCCAGCAGGCACTCGACCTGCCGCACCAAACTGACCGCCTGGGCGCTGCCGCCGCACCAAGGGCAGGTATCTACGCGCCCTTCCTCCCTGGCCTTGGCGCGCTGGCCTCCGTGCTGACCGTCGCCCTCTACCTGGTGGTCCTCACCAATGAGAGGCTAGTCCTGCTCCCCCTGAGCGTCCTCCTGGTCTGGGTCGCCATCCTCATCGCCGCCACGACCATGACCGCCCGCGCCACCCGCAGCAACCAGCTACCTGCACCCAAGCCCGTGCCACCGCCTTCATGGTCTCCTGCACCTAGACCACCCTCCAGGTCGCCCGCGGGTCTCGTGGGCTCTCTCCTTCCCACACCACCAGCCCTGCGCCGCGAAGCGCAGCAAGATGGCGCAGCACCGTCGGCCGGGCCATCCCGACCAGCTCAACCACCTGCCCAGTCCCCAGCGGCCGCTGTGCTAGCCGGAGCGCGTCAAGGATCCTCATCGCGCTCGGTCCCACCTGATGAGCAACGCTCTCGGGAACCGTGCTACTGGCCAGCAGCGTCAACCGCACCGCCTCGGGCGCCTGCTGGTAGACGGGCTCAGACAGTCCCACCCGCCGCATCTCGGCAAAGATACGCCTGATCCCCTCTCCCAACTCCTGTGTGATCCCCAGGTCCGCACAGACCCGTGCAATACGCGGGTTACGCGCGTGGCGGCTGATCGACTCCGGGTCGGCTGGGTCCGCGAGACCCGGGAACCTTCCCGGGCTGGTGATCTCGATACGGTTGGGGAAGATCTCAACACGTACGTGGTCCCCACCGATGCTGTAGGACCGGTGCACGACGGCGTTGACCAGCCCCTCCAACCACGCGTCCCTGGGAATGATAGTGGTCGGCTCGAAACGTCCCGAGTCGGTCAGGGCACGACGCCGAGGCGCCAGTGCCTCAATCGCCTCCGCAGCCCGTGCTATCTGGTCCGAGACCGCGCCCTCGCACCGCACATCGGCCTCCTCCTCGACCGTGAGCGCACGCCCCACGCCACGCTCATTACGGTTGTACCTGAGGACCCGGACGTGGGCACTGGGGTAGAGCATCTGAGGGCGATCCGCTAGCAACAGATATGCGGCAACGGAAACGGCGCCGTCGCGGGTCAACAGGTCACGAGCACGAAGCGCCAACTCGGGCGAGGAGGACCCTAGAGCCTCTTGGAAGGCAGACAGCCGTGCGCCATCGAGATCCGCCTCGGTGATACCCGGCGCAGGAGTACCGTCGAAGCTTGCGACCCCTCGATCCCACTCCAGCTCCTGCCGCTGCGCATAGGTGAGTCTGCGGGACTCGTCCCCGATACGCTGGTAGCAGTCACCCCGGTTCGTCTCGTGCACGTGCTCCCCGGGCGCCACGCGAAATACAAGGACCCGTCCCCGACTCGTCGCCAGCTCAGTGACGTGTGCCCGCACTCGCGGCACCGTGAAGTCAGCAGGAACCTGCCGCAGCGCGTTTGCCGCCTTGTCGCTCACCGGGACAACCTGCCCGCCGTGAAGACCAGCGACCACGACGCCTCCCTCGGCATTAGCCATAGCAACCAGGGGTGCGGCAAGGTCCTGAGGCCTGACCGCGCCAGACTTGCGCTCAAACCACTGGTCCTCGGGCAGTGCCAGCAGCCGGGAGGCCGCATCATCTGCCGACAGGCTGAGTGCCTGATCAACCGCCACAGGGAACATGCTCTAACTCTAACATTCTTAGAGTACGTAAGAGTACGGTGGGATCAGGCTGTCGCCTTCACGCCGACGGAAGGCGTGGCCGCAAGCCGCAGACCGGCACGTGCCGAGCAACCCGCCCCTGAAGCAGCAGAGCACCAGGCGGTCACGCGAGGCACACTCTCACTCTCACATTCTTAGAGTACGTAAGAGCCGGGGCCACCCTGTCCACCCCCACCCTGCCGAGGCCGCTCCTTCGCTCCCCCTCACCCCTGCTCGCTCCCGGCCCCGCCTCCCCTCTTGCCCTGACGCGGCGTCAGGGCGATAGGCTCCTCCGTGCCGGGCGAGACCGAACCGGGGCGCCCGGCGCCTCGGGGAGTCAGCCCCACCAGCAACGACTACGTATCCGGAACCTTCCACGAACCCACCTCCACAAACCTCTTTAAGGCCTGTCACAAGCCGCCCGAGGACCTTCTACACCACCATCTGAGGACCCGCCCGGGGACCATCTGAGGACACTGATGCTTCTTCGACTCCTACGTACCTTCCTGCGCCCCTACACGCCTCTGCTCGCGGGCGTCCTGGTACTCCAGTTCGCCCAGGTCATGGCCACCCTGTTCCTGCCCACCCTCAACGCCGACATCATCGACCGGGGGGTGGCCACGGGCGACACCGCCTACATCTGGCGCGTCGGCGCCCTCATGCTGGCGGTCAGCCTGGCGCAGGGCGCCTGCTCGGTGGCGGCCACCTGGCTGGCGGCCCGCTCCGCCATGGGGATGGGCCGCGACCTGCGGGGCAGGATATTCGAGCGGGTGAGCAGCTTCTCGGAGCGGGAGGTCTCCGCCTTCGGGGCGGGCTCCCTCATCACCCGTAACACAAACGACGTCCAGCAGGTGCAGATGCTGGTCCTCATGAGCTGCACCATGCTGGTGACGGCTCCGGTCATGGCGGTGGGCGGCGTCGTCATGGCGGTCAGCCGGGCACCGTCGCTGTCGTGGATCATCGCGGTGAGCGTGTCGGTGCTGCTGGTGATCGCCGTCCTCATCGTGCGCCAGATGATCCCTCTGTTCCGCTCCTACCAGGAGCGCCTGGACGCCATCAACCGGGTCCTGCGCGAGCAGCTCACCGGCATCCGGGTCATCCGGGCCTTTGTGCGTGAGGAGGCGGAGAGGCGGCGGTTCGAGTCCGCCAACCACGACATCGCCTGGGTGGGTGAGCGGGTCGGGCGCCTGTTCGTCACCCTGTTCCCCCTGGTCATGCTGGTCCTGGACGTCTCAGTCACCGCGGTCATCTGGTTCGGCGGCCGCCAGGTGGAGCAGGGGCAGGTCGAGGTCGGCACCCTGGTGGCCTTCATGGCCTACCTCATGCAGATCCTCACCGGCATCATGATGGCGGGCTTCATGAGCGTCATGATCCCGCGGGCCGCCGTGTGCGCCGAGCGCATCAGCGACGTCCTGGGCACCGACCCCACCCTGACGGTCGCCCCCGGTGCCGCCACCTCCTTCCCCTCACCGGGGACAGTAGAGATGCGAGGCGTCTTCTTCCGCTACCCCGACGCCGAGGAGAGCGTCCTGGAGGACGTCAGCTTCACCGCGCAGCCGGGGACGACGACGGCGGTGGTCGGCTCCACCGGCTCGGGCAAGTCCACCGTCGTGTCCCTGCTGACACGCCTGGCCGACGTCTCCCAGGGCCAGGTGCTCATCGGCGGGGTGGATGTGCGCCAGGCCGACCCGGAGGCCCTGTGGCGCCAACTGGGCCTGGTGCCTCAGAAGGCCTTCCTCTTCGCGGGGACCGTCGCCTCCAACCTGCGCCTGGGCCGGGAGGAGGCCACCGACGAGGAGCTGTGGGCGGCCCTGGAGGTCGCCCAGGCCAAGGAATTCGTCGAGAACATGGAGGGCGGCCTTGAGGCCCCGATCGCCCAGGGTGGCACCAACGTCTCCGGAGGCCAGCGCCAGCGCCTGGCCATCGCCCGCGCCCTGGTGCGCCGTCCGGGAGTTCTTCTCTTCGACGACTCCTTCTCCGCCCTGGACGTGGCCACCGACGCCCGGCTGCGGGCGGCCCTGGGGCCGGCCACCCTCGGGGTCACCAAGATCGTCGTGGCCCAGCGGGTCTCCACCGTCACCGACGCCGACCAGATCCTGGTCCTGGACTCGGGGCGCCTGGTAGCCCGGGGCACGCACGCCGAGCTGCTGGACAGCTCGGAGATCTATCGTGAGATCGTCACCTCCCAGCTGGGACAGGAGGCAGCCGCATGACCACCCCCCACAGCGCCACTGAGTCCTCCGTGCCCTCCGGCCAGCAGGAGGCTGACCCGGGCGAGCAGGAGGTCGAGCTGGCCGCCCAGACCCAGGCCTCCTCCGACGACTGGTCCGCAGGCCCGCCCCCGGGACGCGCCCAGGCCTTCTGGCCCTCCTTCACCCGGATGCTGGGCCTGCTCACCGCTTACAAGGGCACGCTGGTGGTTGTCGTGACCACCAGCGTCGTGGCGGTCGTGCTGTCGGTGGCCGCCCCCAGGGTCCTGGGCGAGGCCACCAACGTCATCTTCGAGGGCGTGGTCTCCCTGATAATGCCGGAAGGCTCCACCCGGGAGCAGGCCGTGGCCACCTTGCGGGAGCGGGGCATGGACGACCTGGCCGCCATGGTGGAGACCATGGAGGTCACTCCCGGAGCGGGGATCGACTTCTCCCGGCTGGGCCAGATCCTGCTGCTGGTGCTGGCGCTCTACGTCGGCTCTGCCTTCCTCATGTGGTTGCAGGGCTTCCTGCTCAACCGCATCACTATCACCTCCATGTACCGGCTGCGCGCCCAGGTGGAGCACAAGATCCACCACCTGCCCCTGAGCCACTTCGACCGCGTCCAGCGCGGGGAGCTCCTCAGCCGGGTCACCAACGACGTCGACAACATCACCAACACCCTCCAGCAGTCCCTGTCCGGGGCGGTGACCTCGATCCTCACTGTCGTAGGCGTCCTGGCGATGATGCTGTCCATCTCCTGGCGGCTGGCGCTGGTGGCCATGATCATGGTCCCGCTCATGGGGGCGGTCTTCGGCGTCATCGGCCCGCGCTCCCAGAAGGCCTTCACCCACCAGTGGGCTCGCACCGGGCGCCTCAACACACGCGTGGAGGAGTCCTTCTCCGGCCACGCCCTGGTGCGCGTCTACGGGCGCACCGACTCCGTGCGCGATGCCTTCGCCCAGGAGAACGAGGAGCTCTACCGCTCAGCCCTGCGCGCTCAGTTCCTCTCCGGGATCATGATGCCGCTCATGCTGTTCATCTCTAACCTGTCCTACGTGGCCGTGGCCGTGGTCGGCGGGTTCATGGTGGCCTCGGGCAGCCTGCGGCTGGGTGATGTCCAGGCCTTCATCCAGTACTCCCAGCAGTTCTCCCAGCCCCTGGGCGAGCTGGGGGGCATGGCCACGGCCGTCCAGTCGGGCACCGCCTCCGCAGAGCGAGTCTTCAACCTGCTCGACGCCGAGGAGGAGCGCCCTGACCGCCCCGCCGCTCAGACAGCTAAGACCGCTGGCAGCGTGACGCGGGCCGGGGAGAACGGCGAGGCGGGCCGCAGCGGCACCATCGTCATGGAGCACGTGCGCTTCTCCTACTCTCCCGACACCGAGCTCATCCGCGACCTGTCCCTGCAGGTGGAGCCGGGGCAGACCGTGGCGATCGTCGGCCCCACCGGGGCGGGCAAGACCACGCTGGTCAACCTGCTCATGCGCTTCTACGAGGTGGACGGCGGCCGCATCCTCCTGGACGGGCAGGACACCGCCGCCATGACCCGCCAGGAGGTGCGCCGTCGTACCGGCATGGTCCTACAGGACCCGTGGCTGTTCGAGGGGACCGTGCGGGACAACATCCGCTACGGCCGCCCCGACGCCACCGACGAGCAGGTGGAGGCCGCCGCCCGAGCCTGCTACGCCGACCACATCATCCGTGCCCTGCCGCAGGGCTACGACACGGTCCTGGAGGAGGACGCGGCCAACATCTCCGCCGGGGAGCGCCAGCTGCTGACGATCGCGCGCGCCTTCGTGGCCGACCCCTCCGTCCTCATCCTGGACGAGGCCACCAGCTCGGTGGACACGCGCACCGAGCTGCTGGTCCAGCAGGCCATGAACGCCCTGCGCCAGGGCCGGACCAGCTTCATCATCGCCCACCGCCTGTCCACGATCCGCGACGCGGACACAATCCTGGTCATGGAGCACGGCGACATCGTGGAGCAGGGCGGCCACGCCGAGCTGCTGGAGCGCGGGGGCGCCTACGCGCGTCTCTACGCCGCCCAGCTCAGCCGATGAGGCGGTGGCGGGAGATCGTGGCCTCCCGCCCCGGCCCCACGCCGACGGCGGAGACCCGGCACCCGGCCAGCTCCTCGATGCGCAGCACGTAGTCCTGGGCGGCGCGGGGCAGGTCGGCAAAGCGGCGCACCCCGGTAATGTCCTCGCTCCACCCGGGCAGCTCCTCGTAAACAGGCACCGCGTGGTGGAAGCCGGTCTGGGTCAGCGGCATCTCCGAGGTGACCTGGCCGTCGATGTCATAGGCCACGCACACGGGGATCGTCTCATGGCCGGTGAGGACGTCGAGCTTGGTCATGACCAGGTCGGTCAGGCCGTTGACCCGGGCGGCGTAGCGGGTGACGACGGCGTCGTGCCAGCCGCAGCGGCGCGGGCGGCCCGTGGTGACCCCGTACTCGCCGCCCTCGGCGCGCAGGCGCTCGCCCACGGCGTCGTGCAGCTCGGTGGGGAAGGGCCCCTCGCCCACGCGGGTGGTGTAGGCCTTGACCACGCCCACCACGGAGTCGATCCGGGTGGGGCCCACACCGGTGCCGGTGCACGCGCCCCCGGCCGTGGGGCTGGAGGAGGTGACAAACGGGTAGGTTCCGTGGTCGATGTCAAGCATGGTGGCCTGGCCGGCCTCGAACAGGACCGTCCTGCCCTCGTCAAGAGCCCGGTTGAGCACCAGGGAGCAGTCCACCACCATGGGGCGGATGCGCTCGGCGTAGGAGAGCAGGTCGTCGGCCACGGCGTCGGGGTCGATGGCAGCCCGGTTGAAGACCTTGAGCAGCAGGCTGTTCTTCTGGTCCAGGGCGGAGTGGACCTTCTGACGCAGGATCGAGGGGTCGAACAGGTCCTGGACGCGGATGCCCACCCGGTTCATCTTGTCGGCGTAGGTGGGGCCGATACCCCGCCCGGTGGTGCCCAGCTGGCGCGCTCCCAGGAAGCGCTCGGTGGTGCGGTCCAGGACCCGGTTGTAGGAGGGGATGATGTGGGCGTCAGCGCTGACGAGCAGGCTGGAGGCGTCCTTGCCCCGGGAGGTGATCTCCTCGATCTCGTTGAACAGCACCTCCAAGTCTACCACGACTCCGTTACCGATGACAGGGGTGACGCCGGGGGTGAGGACACCTGCGGGCAGGAGGTGGAAGGCGAAGCTCTCCCCGTCGATGACCACCGTGTGGCCGGCGTTGTTGCCGCCGTTGAACTTGACGACGTAGTCGACGTCCTGACCGAGCTGGTCAGTCGCCTTGCCCTTTCCCTCGTCCCCCCACTGGGTCCCGACGACGACAACGGCTGGCATGGCCTCTCCTGCTGTGGTGATGCGGTGACGACGTGCGGCGCGGCGACAGGGCAGACACGTGCGGTGCCCGGACAGCACGGGACAGCACGGCGCCATGTACGGCTACGCTACGCACGCCGCAGGCCAGCCTACCCGAGGGGCGCGGCACCTATCCGGGCTGGCACCTCAGCCCACACCGTAGCGCAGGCGGGTGGCCTCATCGTAGGCGTCGTCAGCGCGGCTGACAGACTCCCAACCCGTGGAGCGCTGGGTCCTGGCCGCCTCAGGACTGCTGACAGTGACCACGGTCGGCTCAAGGTGGTCCAGCGGACCGTCGAGGTCGCGGGCCTCCACGGTGACGGGCAGGGTGAGCATCTGCCCCTCGGTCAGCCCCGGGGTGGTGTAGGTGGCCGACAGGACCGTGCCCACGGTAACTGCGGTAACGGCGTCAGCGCCCTGCCCCAGGACCAGGCTGGCCAGCACCTGGGCGTCGGCCTGCACCGTGAGGCGGCTGCCCGCAGGGACCGGGGCGGGTCCTGCGGAGCGCAGGGTAACGCTGCCGGGGTACCACACGTGGTAGCCCTCCCCCCAGGTCAGCATCTGCCACCCTGCACCCACACTGGCTCCCCACAGCTCGGTGGTCTGTGTGCCAGAGGCCTGCGCCTCCTGCTGCGCCTGGGCCGGGCCCGCTGGTAGGGAGACGGTGATGCTGGTCCCCTCCGGCGCCTCCACGGTGTCCTGCGGGTAGGTGAGGCTCCTCGTGGATCCCAGGCACAGCAGGTAGGAGCGGCCCTGGGGCAGCGCCTCCCCGAGGACGACCGTGGCCTGGGCAGGAGCTGAGGAGGGCGTAGAGGGGGCCGTGCCGGAGGGAGCGTTGCTGTAGGAGCACTCCAGGGCCTCTCCGTCCACGGTGAGGACCGGAGCGGGGTTGGCCTCGTACAGCCGGGGGTCCCAGGTCACGCGGACCTCAGTACCCTCGGGCAGCGGCGCCGACCCGACGCTCAGGAGGCCGCCGAGGACAGTCGGCACCTGCACGACCGCACCGTCAGCGGTGGCCACCTCGACGAGATCGCCGCCCGCCTCAATGGTGACCTCCGGGTCCGCCGCCCGTGCCGGGGCCGCCTGGAGCAGGCCCAGGCAGGCCGTACCGGTGGTGACGGCCACGGCGATCAGGACGCTGCGGCGCCCCACCGTCCGGGTGGTGCGGGTGGTTAGAACACTGTCACAGTAGTCTGATGTCGTCATGTCCTGTGGTCCTTATCTCTAGGCTCTCTTCTCCAGGGTCTCTTCTCCGGAGCCTCTTCTCTCTGGTCTCTCCAGACTCCGTAACTCCTGTGTCTGTCGTATCTGTGGTGCCGCCTCGCGCCGTCTTGTCGCGCCCCGCCCCTGTCTTGCCTGTCCTGGTCCTGCGACTGCTACCCCATCCCGCAGACGACCTCGCTTGTCGTTGCCGCCAGGCTCTGCCAGGGCGGTGGTCCCTGGAGGAAGGGCAGCACCCACGGCTGCCACACCAGGGCCAGCAGAAGCATCAAGGTGATGAACACCAGTGCGGGAACTACCCGACGCACCCACACCACCACGCGCTCAGCCCACCACCCCAGCACTATCACCACCACCAGGGTCACAGCCATCGGAGCAGACACCACCACCGCCTGCCAGTACAGCGGCCAGCACCCCTCGTACAGGCACGGAGCATGGTCCGGCAGCGCAAACTGAAGATTCTGAGTAAAGACGACAAGCCCCGCACCAAGCACACCGGTCCAGCAGGCCACCGCAATCGCCCACGCATCACGCCCCTGGTGACGCACCGCCCCCGCGCTCAGGCCAAAACCAGCACCGTAGAGGAGAGTCCATCCCAGCCAGTCCCAGCGCCACAGCGCCCGCATCGGGTCCCCCGCCGTCCGGGTGGACTCGGACCATGACGACCCGATGTAGTCAAAGCCTGCGTGCGAGGCTGTCACCCAGAACACGGCACACATCGGCACTACTGCTGAGGCCACGACCAGCAGGTCGTGGGCCGCCGTCCTCAGCAGCTGCGCCAGCCGCCACGCCGCAGGAGAGCTCACAGGGCAGCCCCCTGCCAGGGCGGTGGTCCCTGGAGAAAGGGCAGCACCCACGGCTGCCACACCAGGGCCAGCAGAAGCATCAAGGTGATGAACACCAGTGCGGGAACTACCCGACGCACCCACACCCCCACACGACCAGCCCACCACCCCAGCACTATCACCACCACCAGGGTCACGATCGCCGGAGTGGACAGGACCAGTCCCTGCCAGTACAACGGCCAGCAGCCCGAGTACGTGCAGTCCTGGCTGTCAGGACCCACGAACTGGATCCCCTGGCCAACCCATACCAGCGCACCTCCAGACACCAGGGTCCAGCAGGCCACCACAATGGCCCACCAGTCGCGGCCTCCACGCCACAGCACACCCGCGCTCAGACCAAAACCAGCACCATAGAGGGCGATCCACCCCAGCCAGTCCCAGTCCCACAAGTCGTTGCTGAGCCCTAGCCGGTAGCGGGAGGCAGCGCTCCAGCCCGAGTACACGAACCCAAAATCTGCTTGAGCAAACGCGATCCACACTGCCGCACAGCCAGGAACGACCACGGAGGCCACGACCACCAGGTCACGGACCGCCGCCCGCAGGAGTCTCGTCAGCCGCTCCACCACAGGCATCACACCACCGCCCCTCCAGGCCGGTGTGTCAGGGACCAACCGGCCTGCTGGACCAAGGAGGCCGTAGAAGGCACCGCAGAAGACCTCACGGGGCAACCCCCTGCCAGGGCGGGGGACCCTGGAGGAAGGGCAGCACCCACGGCTGCCACACCAGGGCCAGCAGAAGCATCAGACCCACGAACACCACCCCCGGGACCACCCGACGCACCCACACCCCCACACGACCAGCCCACCACCCCAGCAGCACCACGACCACCAGGGCCACCAGCATCGGCATCCCCACCACCACCGCCTGCCAGTACAGCGGCCAGCACCCCTCGTAGGTACAGTCCCGGTTCTCGGGATGCATGAACTGGATACCCTGAGAGACATAGGCGCACGCCGCCCACCAGAAGGCAGTCGAGCAAGCCACCACAATGGCCCACCAGTCGCGGACACGATATCGGACGGCTCCGGCACTCAGACCAAGACCCACACCAAACAGCACCGTCCAGCCCAGCCACCCAGGCGTCCACAGCCTGTTATGAGTTCCCATCAGATGCCGTGTCTCCACCGGCCAGTCAGAGAACACGTACCCGAACCTGGCGTTGACAAGACCCACCCAGCAGGCCACGCACCATGGTGCTACCGCTGAGGCCACGACCAGCAGGTCGTGGGCCGCCGTCCTCAGCAGCTGCGCCAGCCGCCACGCCGCAGGAGACCTCACGGGGCGGCCCCCTGCCAGGGCGGGGGCCCCTGGAGGAAGGGCAGCACCCACGGCTCCCACACCAGGGCCAGCAGAAACATCAGACCCACGAACACCAATCCGGGGACCACCCGACGCACCCACACCCCCACACGACCAGCCCACCACCCCAGCACTATCACCACCACCAGGGTCACAGCCATCGGAGCAGACACCACCACCGCCTGCCAGTACAGCGGCCAGCACCCCTCGTACAGGCACGGAGCATGGTCCGGCAGCGCAAACTGAAGATTCTCGCCAAAGTGCATCAGCGCAGCCCCGGACAGCAGCGACCAGCAGGCCACCGTAATCGCCCACGCATCACGCCCCTGGTGACGCACCGCCCCCGCGCTCAGACCAAAACCAGCACCAAAGAAGACAGTCCACCACAGCCACCCAGGCGTCCACAAGGACTGCGACGCGTCCCTGCTGGTCCGCAACGGAACTGGGTGAATAGCCATAACATAGTCGAACCCAGCAAAGTGACCCCACAGCCAGAGCACGGCGCAGGTCGGAACCACCAGCGAGGCCACCACCAGCAGGTCACGGGCCGCCCTCCCCAGGAACCGCGCCAGCCACCGCCCCACAGGCATCACGCCACCATCCCTCCAGGCCAGTGCACTAAGGTGCTCACGCCGTCAGCCTCTCCAGTGCCTGGGCAAAGAGCTCGCCGCAGATTCGAGCCTGCTCCGGGGTCGGCGCCGTTTTAGCTCCGGCACCTCCCCTCAGCCGATCGCCAGACAAAGGAAAGTTGACTCCACCCACATCTATCCCGTCCACCATGGCGGAGAACATGCTGACCACGTTCTGCGGGGAGCTGTCAAAGCGCCCGGAGTAGAAGGCCCGCAGACGCTCCTGCTGCGACATGGCGAGCTGGGTGCGCAAGGTGTCCGACGTCCGTGCCGGGCTGGGCTCGGCCAGGCCCACTACCGTCAGCCAGGCGTCGGCGTCAGCCACCAGGTCCGCCACCCCGAAGCCGGACTCCACTCCCTCCACCGCGAGCCTGGCCCGCATCCAGGTCTCCTGGTCCTCTCCGCCACCTCCCGTCTGCCACTGACCGAAGAGCTGGTAGAGGTCGAGCATCCACCCGCCCAGGTCCCCCAGCCCGTAGGTGGTGGGATCGGAGGAGCCGGGCCAGGTCACATACCCCATGGCCGCAGCCGCCCAGTGGGCGACGTCCGTGGTGACGGCCGGCCTGGAGCCCATGACGGAGGTCAGCCTCCCCTCGCACAGGATCCTGGCTGAGGCCAGCCCCGCGTCGTCGTCGGTGTCAGGGGTGTAGACCATCCACATGCCGCTGGCGGCGGCGTACCAGTAGTCCGGCTTGCGCAGCCACCCCAGGACGAAGGAGCCCACCATGGGCAGGTACCGCCTCAGGTCCGTCAGGTCCGGGGTCCGTGCCTGGGTCAGCGCCAGCTCGCAGACCACCTCGGCCCGCACGAACCACTCGAACAGGACGTGAAAGCCGGTCTCAGTCGCAGCACCGTCCACCTCCAGCGGCGGGGAGACCACCCCCGCCAGGTCAACCGCCTCCGCCCGCCGGGACACCACCACATGGTCCACCGGGGTGGCCCTACCCCCCAGGTCCTCACTGACCTCCACGATCTGGTTGTAGTGCCACCCCTGCGGCATGGGGAAGCCCATGTTCCCGGAGAACCCGGTGGACATCCCCAGCACGTAGGCGGCCACCGCGTAGTCCTGGGCCATGACCAGGCGGCACACGTTGCGCGTGGCGTAGACCCCCACCCGGAACCGGTAGGAGTCCACCTCCCCCATCACCTCGTTGACGCCCCGGAAGAAGTCCATGACCGGCCCCACCACGGCGTCGCCGACCGGGTCGAAGTCCACGGTGAAGTAGATGATGCTGTCTGCGGGCAGCCCCAGCACGCGTCCGCGCTCCAGGGCCTCCTGCCCCTGGGTGCGCCCCTCCTCGTAGGTCATGTGGGAGACGTCGTTGTTCCAGCGCTGGTGGATCGGCACCAGCCTCAGACCCGCGCTGCGCAGCGCATCCAGCTCGGGCCCGGTGATGAACTTGCCCGACCCCACAGTATACCTGCCCGCGTGGGTGTAGCCGCGGTCTGCCGCGCCCTGCGCCCGGCCGCCCAGCAGCTGGGCGCTGGTGTCAAAACCCTTGGTGGCCACGCTGGTGTCACCGCTGGACACCAGCAGGCTGCACCAGGTGGTGTAGTCGCCCGCGCCCGTCTCCGGGATCTCCATGAAGGACTGGAACACCCGGACCACCGCCTCCGTGCCCGCACCGAAGGAGGAGGCCAGGGACACGTCGTACCCGTTGAGGATCATCGCCGCATGGAAGAGCCGGACGAACCGCGTCGCCCCGTCGGTGCTGCCGCTCCTCACCTGCGCCGAGCCCCTCAGGCCGGAGCGCGTGCCCTCCCCGAAGTTGCCGTTGGCCTCCCCGTCAGCCATCCCCATCTCGAACTGGAGCGCCATCAGCAGGGCTGTCTGCACCTGGCGGGAGTGGACACCGTCGCAGGGCACCAGGGCGAAGTCCCGGCGCCCCGCATAGGTCCCGTTGAGCCACTGCTGGACCTGGCGCACCTGGGGCACCCCGCCGTAGTCCTCCAGCACGTCGTAGGCGTCCATGGACAGCAGGGAGGCCATGAGCTTGACGTCCACGTAGCTGCCTCCGCCCAGGCCCAGGTCCTCACGCACCCGCTCCACGGAAGGGACCATGGCGCCATAGGTGACCGTGACCAGGTCGTCCAGGATGACGCCGGTGCGGCCCTTGCACCACAGGGCACCGCTGAGGACACGCAGGATGTTCTCAGACACGGTGGCCTGGGAGTCGATCCGGCCCACCCGCTCCTGGAATGCGGCCGTCGTCGCCGGGCCGAAGCCGGACGACAGCGGGGAAACGCCCAGCTCGTGCTGGAGGGCGCGGCGCAGCCCGTAGATCGTCGCCCACCCCGTCTGCCCGTCCTGCTCCAGGGGCACCCACCCCGTGACGCCGGAGTAGGTCTCGTTCAGCCACCTCTGGGTGCCGAACACCTGCGGGTCAAACATGCCTCGCCCCTCCTTGGACGCACAGGGACCCGCGCTCCTACGGCGCGGACGCTCACGACTACGGGGAACCGTGAGCGCCCTCACCGTATCAAAAAGGTGTCCCTGAAGGAAGACCCGGAGGACAGCCCTGACCCGTCCGCGCCCAGCCGACAATGGTCCGGCAAGGGACCCAGACCACGACGTCGGCCCCGGCACCACAGGGGTACCGGGGCCGAGCCTCAGCGCCTCACCGGCGCCGCAGCAGCGTCATCAGGCTCAGCGCCTGGCCGAGCCCACCGAGCCCAGGCGCTCGCAGGCCTCCACCACGCGGGCGGCCATGCCCTCCTCAGCGGCCTTGCCCCAGGCGCGCGGGTCGTAGGTCTTCTTGTTGCCGACCTCGCCGTCGATCTTGAGGACGCCGTCGTAGTTCTTGAGCATCCAGTCCGCCACGGGGCGGGTGTAGGCGTACTGGGTGTCGGTGTCCACGTTCATCTTGATGACGCCGTTGCGCACCGCGGTGGCGATCTCCTCATCGGTGGAGCCGGAGCCGCCGTGCATGACCAGGTCGAAGGGCGAGCTGGTGTCACCCACCTTGGTGGACAGGCGCTCGCCCAGGCGTGCTGCGACGTCGTCCTGGATCTCGCCCAGGATCTCGGGGCGGAGCTTGACGAAGCCCGGCTTGTAGGAGCCGTGGACGTTGCCGAAGGTCAGGGCGGTGATGTAGCGGCCGTTCTCACCCAGGCCCAGGGCCTCAATGGCGCGCCAGGCGTCGTCGGCGGTGGTGTAGAGGTTGGCGTTCTCCTCCCCCTTGATGCCGTCCTCCTCGCCGCCGACGGCGCCGATCTCGATCTCCAGGACGGTGTTGGCGGCCTTGGCGCGCGCCAGCATGTCCACGGCGATCTCGATGTTGTCGTCCAGGGACTCCGCCGAGCCGTCCCACATGTGGGAGTTGAACATCGGCACCTCACCCCGCTTGACCTGCTCGGCCTCCATCTCCAGCAGCGGGAGGATCCAGGGCTCCAGCATCTTCTTGGGGCAGTGGTCGGTGTGGAGGCCGATGGTCACGGGGTACAGGTCACCCACCGCACGGGCGTAGGCGGCAAAGGCGACAGAACCCTTGACGCGGTCCGCCCGGGAGGAGCCGGACCAGTAGGCCGCACCACCGTTGGAGATCTGGACGATGCCGTCAGACTCGGCGTCAGCGAAGCCCTTGAGGGCGGCGGACAGGGTCTGGGACGAGGTGACGTTGATCGCGGGGATCGCGTACTTGCCGGCCTTGGCGCGGTCAAGCATGTCTGCGTAGGACTCCGGGGTCGCGATGGCCACTGGTGCCTCCTTGAGGTGAGTGATGTGTCAGTGGTACAGGACTGATTCTTCCACGACTTGGCGTCGAGGTGTAGCAGATGATGGTCCCAGGTGCAGCGCGTGAGCTCGGGGATGGCGTCTGCCGCCCCGAGCCGCCCCACCCGTCTACGTGCTGCCCGGCAGGCTGAGGTTCCTGCGCCGGGCCTCGAGCTGCGGCCTTGAACCGAGACCTTCGCTGACGGCGACAACTGTCAGCGCAACCGTACCGACCGCGCGAGAATATAAGGCACAACCACATGGGGCCTCCCGGGCGACCGCCGCCCGCCCCGCCCCAGGCCCGGACCGTCCGGGCCCCTGACTACTGGAGGTGGCTGACATGGCACCAACACCCTTTGACACCTTCCGTGACCTGGACCGCTGGCTGACCAACGGCCCGGTCCGTACGCCCGCGTCCGTGGGCCTTCCCCTGGACCTGTACCGCGAGGGCGAGCACTTTGTTGCCCGCATCGACCTGCCCGGGGTCGACCCGTCCACGATTGACGTCGACGTCGAGGAGCGCACCCTGACCATCCGTGCCGAGCGTCCCGCCAACACGGCCAAGGACATCCAGTGGCTGGCCCACGAGCGTCCCTCCGGGACCTTCGCCCGCCAGCTCACGCTGGGCTACGGGCTGGCCCTGGACCGGATCTCCGCGGAGTACGCCGACGGCGTCCTGACCCTGACGATCCCGGTGGCCGAGGAGGCCAAGCCTCGCAAGATCGAGGTCACCCACGCCTCGCCCGACCACCGGGTCATTGAGGCCGACCAGGCGTGAGCACCGGCCCCTCGGGGCCCTGGGAGACGTGTGGGAGTCGGCGACGGGGCCGACCTGACCAGGTCGGCCCCGCAGGACCACGGGAGCCCTGGCCCCCGGGACCTGCACCCCCCCAGGACCTGCACTCCCCCGGGACCTGAATTCGCTTGACGCGAAGCAGGTGGAACACCGTGTGATAGTGACCTGAGGCTCACCTTTCACTCTGACGACCCGTAGCGACAAAGCGCAAAGCGCGCAGTGGCCCTAGTCCGGTGCGGGCCCGGCGTGCTGGAGGACCCAGGCGTGCATAGCAACTGCCGCAGCCGCGGCCACGTTGATGGAGCGGGTGGATCCGTACTGGCCGATGCGCAGCAGCCGGGAGCAGCTCTCCTGCAGCCCGGGGCTGATCCCCTCCCCCTCGGAGCCGAACACCATGAGGCAGTGCCGGGGCAGGGCGGCCCGCTCCAGCAGCCCCGCCCCGGGGCCGTTGTCGATACCGACCACCTCGTAGCCTTCCTCGTGTGCCCAGGCCAGGAGGTCGTCCGGCTGGGCGTGGTGGTGCACCTCCAGATAGCGGTCAGTAACCATGGCCCCGCGCCTGTTCCAGCGCCGCCGCCCGACAATGTGGACCCCGGCCACGTTGAAGGCGTTGGCACTGCGCACGATGGAGCCGATATTGAGGTCCTGGCTGACGTTCTCGATCGCGACGTGCAGCAGGTGGGCGCGCCCAGCCAGGTCGGCCCGGATCGCCTCCATGCTCCAGTAGCGGTAGCGGTCCACCACGTTGCGCCGGTCCCCCTGGGCGAGCAGGACAGGGTCGTAGCGGGGGTCATCGGGCCAGGCCTGCGGGCCACCCGGCCACGGCCCCACCCCGACCTCACGGGTGTCAGCTGGGACGTCGGGCTCGGGAGCGGGAGGCAGCACGCTACCGCAGTCTGTCATGGCCGCTGGCACTTTTCCTGTTCTGCCACACAAAGTACCTGACCACGGGCAGGACAATCACGGCGAGCGCCCGCTCCCTCGCTTCTTGCGTAGAAGCCTTTCCACCAGCCGGTCGTAGCCCCCAGCATCCGACGGGCGGACGTGCCTGTCATTGTCACGCAAGGTGTCCAGGTAGTCGTGCACCTGTGAGCGCGTCACCCAGCCCGCCGCCTCGAAGTAGGCGAGCAGCTCTG
This sequence comes from Actinomyces sp. 2119, assembly GCF_003591215.1. Taxonomy (NCBI): domain Bacteria; kingdom Bacillati; phylum Actinomycetota; class Actinomycetes; order Actinomycetales; family Actinomycetaceae; genus Actinomyces; species Actinomyces sp. 2119. The sequence goes on along the minus strand of NZ_QYRR01000005.1, from coordinate 85,786 downwards.
CGGTACCGAGGCACCGGTCCACAGCATTCTCCGCATCCGCATGGGACCGGGCACCTCGATCATCAGTAAGAAATATAGAGCCATAGAGCTCCGGGCGCCTGCGGATGACGACGATCGTCTCTGCTTCACCGAAGTGGCTGGTAGGACCGTCGTCGGGACCGAGCATGCGGTCCCGCAGCGCCTTTATATCAACATGGTCGGCCTCGTCAGGATGAATCGGCGTCCACAGAGACCACGAACCTGCCGGTCCGCCCCACCGAGCTCAAGAATCCTCTGACTACGACGCCACTCGTGCTCAATGGACGCGCACCAACGACCCCGCCCTCTGGTGAAGCGCTCCAGCAGGTCCACCCTGCCCAGGACCGCCATGTTGATGAGAACCGTGTTGTCAGGGAAGAAGAAGGGGATATCCGTCACGATCAGAACAGCCCGTCAAGAAGGTCGGTGCGAAGCTCATCGCCCATGCTGTCAGCCTGGTCGTCAGGGCTGGCATCCTCCTCCTCGACCGGAGTACCGAGCACCCACGCCAGGGACGCCTGGGAGGCACGGCCGGAGTCAACCGCGCTGCGCAGGTCAGTCAGCAGCCTAAGGGGAAACCTTCGTCGTGCACTCAGGGCCATCCGCTCCGTCACGTCCTGGGCAGACGCCACCGCTGACGAAAGGTGCTCCGTGACGAGCCTCTGAGTAGCGAGCTGGAGGGCTGCTGCCCCTTGCCCTGGCACATCGAGGCGCAGGTAGCGCAACCGGGTGCGCAGGGCCTGGGTGGACACGCCCAGCCCCCAGACCCGCTGCGCGAGGACGGCAGGGGTGACCGCCCAGTCGAGAGCACGCATATGCTCAGCCGGCATCAGCAGCTCAGCGGCGAAGGCGTTTGCCCTCGACGAGTCCAACCAGGCACTGTAGGCGATGAAGACTCCGCCCGGTTCATCCGAGCCCCAGGTCCTCCAGACCCAGGGCCGCGTGGTAGGGCAGGCCCGCAGCCTCGATGCGCTCGCGCGCCCCGGTGGAGCGGTCCACCACCACGGCCACGGCCTGAACGTCGGCGTCAGCCTCACGCAGAGCCTCGACAGCCTCCAGCGGGGAACCCCCGGTGGTGGAGGTGTCCTCCAGGACCACTACGCGCCGACCAGCCACCTGCGGCCCCTCGATCCGGCGCCGCATACCGTGGTCCTTGGCAGCCTTGCGCACCACGAAGGCGTCCAGGTCCAGGCCGCGCGACGCCGCCGCGTGCAGCATGGCGGCTGCCACCGGGTCCGCCCCCATAGTCAGTCCGCCGACGGCGTCGACCTCCTCCGGCCCCAGCCCCGCCTCCTCCAGCATGTCCAGCATGACGTGCCCGATGAGCGGGGCCGCCTCGTGGTGGAGGGTGGCGCGGCGCATGTCCACGTAGAAGTCCGACTCAAGCCCGGAGGCCAGGGTGACCCTTCCTCGGACCACAGCCAGCTCGTTGACAAGCCCGGCCAGGCGGGTGATGTGGGAGTCGTTGGTGCTCACGCCCCGGAGTCTAGCCGCTGCGGCCCAGGACGCTGGCAGCACCGGGCGCAGCCCGCTACCACCCGCCACGACTCGGCTCGTAACGGCACCAGGAGGCAGCGCGCAGTACCGCCCCGCTCAGGCAGGTCCTGCCCGGGCGAGGCAGCCTTGTTCAGGCCAGGACGGCGACCGCGGCGTCGTAGTCCGGCTCAGTGCGGATCTCCGGCACCTGCTGGGCGTGAAGGACTGTGCCATCAGCGTCCAGGACCACCACGGAGCGCGACAGCAGCCCAGCCATGGGGCCGTCCGCCATAGTCACGCCGTAGTCCGTGCCAAAGGTGGAGCGGAACGAGGATCCGGTGACCACGTTGTCCAGACCCTCGGCGCCGCAGAAGCGGGCGGCGGCGAAGGGGAGGTCGGCCGAGACGCAGACGACGGTCGTGTTGTCCAGCCCGGAGGCGAGCGCGTTGAACTGGCGGACGGAGGTAGCGCACACACCCGTGTCCACCGAGGGGAAGATGTTGAGGACCACGCGGCGTCCTGCGAGGGACTGGCTGGACACAGGCCCCAGGTCCGCACCGACCAGCTCAAAGTCCGGGGCCTGGGTGCCCACGGCAGGAAGGTCACCGACGGTGCTGACGGGGTCTCCTTGGAGAGTAATGGAAGCCATGGGACAACGGTCCCAGGTCCTCGGCAGACACGCTAGGGAGTGTCCGGCCTATTCCGCTGGCTGCGTAGGAGGCGCGGCGCCGGCAGACGCGGAGCGGGAGGTCCCCGCCACCCGCCGCACGAACCAGCGGGGCGCGGTGCGCAGCAGGGCGCTGGCACTGCGGTAGCGCAAGCTCGGGGTGCAGATCACCTGGCCTCGACGCACCGCCGCCAGGCCCTCAGCCGCCACACGCTCGGCGTCCAGCCACACCGGCCCCCTCCAGGTGGACTCGTCCACCCCGGCGGCAGCGTGGAAGCCGGTACGGACCAGACCGGGGCACAGCGCCGTGGCGGTGACACCGGTGCCCTCCAGCTCGCTGGCCAGGCCCTCAGTAAAGCTGAGGACCCAGGCCTTGTGGGCGGCGTAGGTCCCCATGGCGGTGCGCGCCGTCATTGAGGAGACGTTGAGGATCGCTCCGTGGCCGCGTGCGGCCATGGCCTCGGCAGCCGCGTGGGACAGGACGAGGACCGCGCGGACCATGACGTCCAGCGCCCGCTCCTCGCGGGCCAGGTCCCCGCCGACGAAGGACTGCCCCAGGCCAAAACCCGCGTTGTTGACCAGCAGGTCCACGGGCCGGGAGGCCACCTGCTCAGCGGTGTGTGGGGCCGAGGCATCGCCAGGCCCGCTGGGAGCCGACTGTCCTCCTTGGCGTAGGCGTGTCGCCACCCGGGCGCAGTCCTCAGGCACTGCCAGGTCGGCGGCCAGCACCTGGGCGCCGACACCCGCGATCTGGTGAAGCTCGTCGGCAAGGTGGCGCAGCCGCTGCTCGTCACGGGCGATGAGGACCAGGTCGTGGTGGGCCTGGGCGAGCTGCCAGGCAAACTCTAGGCCGAGCCCGCTGGTGGCGCCGGTGACAAGTGCGGTTCCCATGGGGCCAGGCTAGCGCGCCTCGGGGCAGCGACCGTCGGGCAGCTCCGGTGCCCGGTCAGGTGCTGAAGGCTCAGGCCGCCAGTCACGACCGCAGCATCGAGTCGGCAACCGGTACCCTGCCCGTATGCGTCTTGCTACCTGGAACGTCAACTCCGTCCGCACCCGGGTCGAGCGAGTCACCGCCTTCCTGGAGCGCGAGGACATCGACGTGCTGGCCATGCAGGAGATCAAGTGCCGACCTGACCAGTTCCCGTACCAGGCCCTTGAGGCTGCCGGGTACGAGGTAGCGGTCCACGGCCTGGACCAGTGGAACGGGGTGGCGGTAGCCTCCCGCGTCGGGCTGTCAGATGTCGCGACCTCGTTCCCTGGCCAGCCGGGCTGGGTCCGCCAGGAGGGCCAGGAGCCCGTGGTGGAGGCCCGGGCTCTGGGAGTAACGGTCGGCGGGCAGGCGGCGGTCGGCGGCGGGCTGGCAGAGAACAGCGATATGCAGACACCAGCCAGCAGCGGGCAGGAGGACAGTGCCGCCCTGCCAGCAGGGGACACCACCGGCTCCCCAGGTGACGGCCCGGGCACGACGACCAGGACCGCGCCGCTGCGGCTGTGGAGCCTGTACGTGCCCAACGGCCGTGAACTGGACCACCCCCACTACCGCTACAAGCTGGACTGGCTGGCCGCGCTGCGCCAGGCCGCTGTCGGCTGGCTGGAGGCAGATCCGGGCCTGGCACTGGCACTGGTGGGCGACTGGAACGTCGCCCCGCGCGACGAGGACGTCTGGGACGTCACTGCCTTCGACGGCGCCACGCACGTGTCGGCACCGGAGCGGGAGGCCTTCGCCGCCTTCGAGTCGGTCGGCCTGAGCGAGGTGACGCGGGAGCGGGTCACCAACTACACCTACTGGGACTACCAGAAGCTGCGATTCCCCCGCAACGAGGGGATGCGTATCGACTTCGTCTACGCCTCACCCGCCCTGGCCTCCCGGGTCGGCGGTGCCGCCATCGACCGCGACGAGCGCAAGGGCAAGGGCGCCAGCGACCACGTGCCTGTCATCGTGGACCTGGAGGGGTAGGCGAGGTGCCGCCTACGGGGTCATGCGCACCACCGGCGGCCTCAGCCGGGGACGAGGGACAGGGCCTGGCCCAGCATGAAGGCGGCGACGTCGTCAGGGTGCTGCCCGATGGACCTGGCCCACTGCGGGACCGACTGGCCCCGCTGGCGCAGCCAGTCAAGCACGGTGCGGTAGACCCGGGACTGCTCGTAGCCGAGCCGACTCCCGGGCTCCCCGGTGGAGAAGCCCCGCGAGGCCAGCTGCGCCGACATCTGCCGGTACTCCCACTCCGACAGGCAGCCCGCGTCCCACGCGGCCCGGGCGGCCGCCACCGCGGAGGTCCCGAACCTCTCCTTGAGCCCCAGCACCGCATGCAACGACGGGCTGCGCCCCAGGACGGCGCGCACAGCAGCGCGAGGCAGGAGGAGCTCACCGGCGAAGGCGTGCGCCTCCGCCTCCACGACGCGGTCGGTGCGCTCGTCCGTGCGGGTCACCCCGCCGTGGAGCACTAGGTGGCCGATCTCGTGGGCCAGGTCGAACCGGGAGCGCTCAGCGGTCTTGTGACGCGCCAGGAAGATGTAGGGGCACCCGTCTGCGCCCCAGAAGCTGAAGGCGTCCACGTCACGCTGGGCGCGCGGGAGCCCCAGCACCCTCACACCGTGGGCCTCCGCCAGCTGGACGAGGTTGGGGGCGGGCAGCTCCCCCAGGCCCCAGACGGTCCGCAGCTCGCGCGCTGCCTCCTGCGCTTCGGTCAGCGAGAGTGGTGCGGAAGGCCCGGGCTGCGCCGCCAGTACAGCCCCCTCCGGCAGGTCCAGCGCCGGCAGGCGGAAGTGCTGGGTCACCTCCGCGTAGAAGTCCGTGCCCAGAGCCCCCAGGGCAGTGGCGACGTGCCTGAGCCGGGCAGGCGACCTCCTGCGCGCCCGGAAGAAGACGGCCTCCTCGGCCACCTCCTCCACCGGGTGGCGCTGGAGGAACGACACCGGCACCATGGTCGCGGCCGCCAGCCCCTCCGCCCGGGACGGGGGCGCGCCCTCGGACTCCCAGGTGGTGACGGTGCGCGTGCTGACGCCCGTGCGCTGGGCCAGTTCCTGCTTGGACAGGCCCGCACGCTGCCTGGCCAGGCGGACCCGGCAGGGGTGCACACCCACCCTCAGACCGCCTGGATGACAAAGTCGACGTCGTCGGAGGGCAGCGCGCCGACCTGCCCGGATGCCAGCCCGCCCAGCTCCTCCGGCGGCAAGATGATGCGGGTACGCCACCGAGTGACGACACCGTCCTCACAGGCCACCGGCAGCGACAGCTCGCTGCGCACCACGTTGTCCGAGCGGTCCCAGAAATAGAGCAGCAGCCAGGTATGCGGCAAGCGGGCCAGGTCACCGGCCGAACGGGCCGAGACGTCCAGGGCCAGCATGGTGCCAAGCACCGGCTGGTAGTGCTGGCCGTAGACGTCTGCTGCGCTGCCGCCCCCTGCCTCAGAGCCCGCGAGAAACTGGGCGTTGACGGCGACGCCGTCCACGAACACCCGGCCCCGCGCACGAGCGTTGGTGGGACGGGCACCGACCTGCCCTGTGGCGGCAGTCCCCCTGATGGCGGCAATGCTGAAGCGACCGTCGCCGCTGACCGAACGCGGCGCGTTGAGGATGTCGCGGCTGTCCCACCCCTGCTCCGCCAGGGCCTCACGCAGCGCTGCGACGGTCTTGGCCCAGTGCTGGTAGCCGAAGGCCGTACTGGGCTCGTAGGAGGAGTGCTGGTTGACGGCTGCTTGGAGGCCTGCTGCGCACGCCCCGGTCAGCAGCTGCGGGGTCAGCCCCATCCGGGCGAGGGCCTCCTGGGCAGCAGCGCCCGTGAGGTCACCCCGCAGCTCAGCCACCGAGAAAGACTGCGGCTGCGTAGGCGCAGGCTCCTGCTGGCCCGCAGCCAGACGGTCCTGACCCTTCCGTACCACGACGGCCTCCCCTCCTCACGCTTCCGCGATGCCTGTACCCGCACGGCCCGGGCGGCCCGGGAAGCGCGCTACTCGGTCAAGTGCTCAGAACCAGAAGGTAGCACCAGCATGAGACACCATCGGGCAGCGGCTCGTCCCAGTACCGGATACAAGCCACCGCACCTAGGACGGGTCAGCGGTCGCGTCGACCCCAACCAGGCCCGAGTCCCCGAGTCCCCGAGTCCCCGAGAACACGACCTTTGGGAACACGGCCCCTGGGAACACGGTCAGAACCGCACCGAGGCCACGTCCGTCAGCCCCAGCACCTGGTCACTGAGCCTCGGCCAGACCTCCTGGTGCACCGCCCCGAACGGCTTGCTCCCCAGGAACACCGCCTGCCGACCCGCCACCGGGTCCACCCAGAGGAAGGATCCCGACTGCCCGAAGTGCCCGAAAGTCTGCGGACTGTTCGCGGCACCGGTCCAGTGCGGGTGCTTGCGCCCCCGGACCTCCAGTCCCAGCCCGAAGTCGTTGGGCGACTGGCGGCCATACCCGGGCAGGACGCCGTCGAGCCCGGGGAAGGCCGGCTGGCAGGCCTCACGCGCGAGCCCGGAAGAGATCAGCCGGGGCGCCGCCAACTCGGCCGCGAACAGCGCCAGGTCCCGGGCGGTTCCCTCACCGGAGTGCGCGGCGGAGCCCTCCACCATGACGCTGGCCATCCCCAGCGGCTCCAGCACCGAGGTCTCCACCCACGCCGACACCGGCATGGCGGTGGCCTCCGCCAGCACCCGCCCCAGGAGCTCGTAGCCCCGGTTGGAGTAGATGCGCCGGGAGCCGGGGGCAGCCAGAAGGTCCGCGCTGTCCGGGGCGACTCCCGAGGCGTGGGCCAGCAGGTGACGGGCTGTGGGGGCGAGGCCTGTCGGGGCGAGGCGGGCGGGGTTCGCCGGAGCAGAGTCGCCCTGGAGGGGCTTGGGACCTCCCCCACCGGTCCCGGCCTGGCCTGGCTCGTGCCCGCCCGCAGCCGCTGCTGCGGCAACGGGGTCGTCGCTGACCAGGGCGTCCAGGGCAGCCAGGTCCAGGCCTGCGTCCAGGTCCAGCATGCCCCGCTCGGCCGCCACCAGGGCCGACCACGCCACGATCGGCTTGGTCACCGAGGCGAAGGGGAAGACCGTGTCCACCTCACCCGCCTCGACGAGGATACGCCCGCCCTGGGTGAGGACCAGCGCGAAGGGAAAGCCGAGGGCGTCCAGGGCAGGCAGGGCGGCCCGCGCCCCGGAGCCGGTCAGGACCGGGGAGCACGGACCTAGCGCAGGGCCGGGGGCTTGGCTGGAGGAGTCGGTCATGCCCGGATTCATGACCGGATTGTGGCACGCTCCCGACGCGGAGGCTGCCACAGCAGGCCTGCCCCCACCACCTCCGCACCCTGCGGCCGCAGCGCCTGCACACCCAGCCCGGCGGCCCCCAGCCCGGGAGCCCACCCGCGCAAGAAAGTACCAGGAGCCAGCATGGCCGCCCCTGGTCACTCTCCCCCCGGTCTGGGCACTCTTGTCCTAGCCACGGAGCGTCCACGCACGCCCGGGCTGCGGGGGTCCAGCCGCAGGCCGACGGAGGGAGCAACCCCCTGCTGCCACGAGTACCGGCCGCACGGGGGCGGCCCCGGCCGCGGCCACCCCCGCCCGTCACCGGCTCATCAACTGCACATCATCTGCTCATCACCGTCTCAACGAGGAGGACCACGATGACAACCCAGACACCTGCACCCTCGGCGACGACCGGGCCGCGCGCCGCCCTCAAGGCCGTCGTCCTGGAGCGTCAGCACGAGATCAGCGTCCGCGAGGTCCCAGGCAACCTTGTCTGCGGCCCCGGCCAGCTACGTATCGCCCCGCACACCGTGGGCATCTGCGGCTCCGACGTCCACTACTACACCCACGGCCGGATCGGCCGCTACGTGGTCGAGGCTCCTATGATCCTGGGCCATGAGGCCTCTGGCACCGTTGTCGAAGTCGGCGAGGGCGTCACGGACTTCGCCGTCGGCGACCGCGTGGCCATGGAACCCGGTGTGCCCGACATGAGCTCGCGCGCCTCCCGCGCGGGCATGTACAACGTGGACCCGGCGGTCTCCTTCTGGGCCACGCCCCCGGTGGACGGCTGCCTGGTGGAGGAGGTCATCCACCCGGCCGCCTTCACCTACCACCTGCCCGACCAGGTCTCCTTCGGCGAGGGCGCGCTCCTGGAGCCGCTGGCCGTGGGGATGCACGCCGCGACCAAGGCCTCCATCCACCCCGGCGACGTCGCCGTGGTCACCGGCTGCGGCACGGTCGGCATGCTGACCGCCGCAGCTGCCCTGGCAGGCGGCGCCTCCACGGCCATCGTCTCCGACGTCTCCCCGGTCAAGCTGGAGATGGCCTCACAGGTTCCCGGGGTGGTTCCCGTAGACCTGCGCTCCCAGCGGCTGCTCGACGTCGTCCAGGAGCGTACCGGGGGCTGGGGCGCCGACGTCGTCTTCGAGGCCTCCGGGCACCCCTCCGCCTACGAGGACCTGTGGCAGCTGGGGGCACCAGGCAACCGCACGGTTCTGGTGGGCATCCCCGTAGACCCCGTCAGTGTCGACGTCACCGAGGTCCAGGCCCGCGAGACCACCATTGAGACAGTCTTCCGCTACGCCAACGTCTACCAGCGCGCGATCGACCTGGTCGCTGCCGGGAAGATCAACCTGACGCCCTTCATCACCGAGACCTTCCCGATGGAGCGCGCCAAGGAGGTGTTCGACCGAGTGGCCGAGGGACGTCCCGGCGACGTCAAGCTCCAGATCACCGTCGGCTGAGACAACTGGCCCCGGGCGGGCAGAGGCGTCCTCACGGGACGTGCCGAATCCTCACAGGGGGATGCAGTCCTCACCGTGCGCCGAATCCTCATAGAGGACGGCATGCCGGTCGTCCTATGCGGAAACGGTTACCCTGTCAGTAAACGGTACATCTCACGAGGGCGGGGAAGGCAGCAGGGAGGGCAGAAGGAAGGACCGAGCAGGGACAGGCCAAGGCACAGGCAGAGAAGGCCGGGCACCCCTGCGCCAGCAGGCGCCCTCAGCCCTGTTCACCCCGGCTGCTCCCGGCCCAGACCTGCTGCCCGCCCGCCAGACCAGCCGTCACGCACGACAACCTGCACGATGTGGCCCACACATGACGACGACGCACGCACCGCGCAACAGCTCCGACCCCGGCGCAGGGGCCGAGTCGGCCATGCCCGCCATCACCTCCCTGACCGCCCCGGCCTCGCACGCCGGAGCGGGCGTAGGGGATCTGGAGGTGGTCGTCCCCGACCTCGGGTCAACCGTACGCTGGTTCCAGCACGGCTACCCCAGTCCCCTGGCACGCTGGCACCACCACCCGGAGATCGAGTTCCACCTTATCCGCAGCGGATCCGGCCAGCTGCTGGCCGGGGACCAGGCCATCAGCTTCCGTGCCGGGCACGTCTCGCTCATGGGACCGAACCTGCCTCACAACTGGCTGTCCGACCTGGGACCGCAGGAGGTCCTGCCCAGCCGCGACGTCCTGTGCCAGGTCCACCCGCAGCGGCTGGCCGAGGCGGCCACCCACATGCCCGAGCTGATCAGCGTGCAGGAGCTGGCGCACCGTGCCCGGCGTGGTGTCATCCTCAGCGGCCCCAGCGCCGAGCACGCGGCGCGTGTCCTGGTGGGCATGGAGCAGCAGTCCCGACTGAGGCGGATGGCCTCCCTCCTGGAGCTGGTCGACATCTTTCTCCAGGCACCGCCCGGCCAGTGGCACCCGATCGTGGCCGAGGGCTATGTACCCAGCCTGGACGACGAGACCACGCACCGGGTCAACACGGTCCTGGACTACATCGAGCACAACCTGGACGGGGAGGTGAGCATGACCCAGGCGGCCCGCCTGGTCGCCATGAGCTCCTCCGCCTTCTCCCGGTTCTTCCGCGCCACAGCCGGGCTGACCTTCTCCGACCTCGTGAGACGGCGCCGGATCGCCCGGGCCTGCCACCTGCTGCGGTCCACGGACCTGCCCGTGTCCCGGGTCAGCACGATGAGCGGGTACACCAACCTCGCCAACTTCAACCGGCGCTTCCGCACCGAGACTGGCACCACGCCCACGGCCTACAGGCGCGGCGCCAGTCTCCCAGAAGGCGCAGCCTCCCCGTAGGGACGCGTCTTCTCCTCCCAGGAGGTCACCCCAGCCGTAGCGCAGAACCTGGCGAGGAGCAGGTCGGCGGCAGGAGGCCCCTCCCCGGAGTCCTGCCCGGGGCCAGACGGCTCAGCCCAGGGCCAGCCGCTGCTCGTGCAGCACCTGGAGGACCGGCGCCGTCGAGGCCGCCCCCGTGCCCAGGTTCCGGGCGATCTGGCTGGTGAAGGAGTCCACCCGGGCACTGGTGTCGCGCAGGTCGTAGTACTCACGCACCACCTCGTCGTAGACGGCCAGCGCCTCCATGTGGTCTTCTGGCTCCGGGTAGCGGTCCGTACCCACAGTGACCTCACGCGGCAGCCGGGGCTTGTACTGGGGCACCTGTGCAGGGTGCCCCACCAGCAGGCCCAGCAGTGGGAAGGTCCGCAGAGGCAGGTGCAGCGCCCGGATGAGCCCGCGCAGCCCACCACGCAGCGATCCCAGGTAGACGGTCCCCAGCCCCAGTGACTCCGCGGCGACTACCAGGTTCTGCGCCGCGATGACCGTGTCCTCCACCCCCTGGAGGAACAGGCTCATACGCTCCAGCGGCTCCAGGCAGACCCCGGCGCGCTGCCGGATGACGGCGTTGCGGTGCAGGTCCACCACAAGGACCAGGAGCTCACCGCGGTGGCCTCCGACGTAGGGCTGCCCCGAGGCTGCGTGGACCGCCTCACGCACCTCGGGATCCTTCACCCGGATGATGGTGGTCTGCTGCTGGAAGGAGGAGGTGGCACCGTGCCGGGCCACGTCCAGCAGGGTGGTCATGATCTCCTCCCCCACGGGTTCCTCGCTGAAGGCGCGGATCGAGCGGTGAGCCATCTGGGTGGCGATCGTGGCGCTAGACACTGGCGTGGTCTCGGGAGCGGACAGGGCCGGGGAGGGGGCGTCCGTAGGGGCAGCAGCGGGCCCGCCCCTCGGGCCGTCCGATCCCTCGACAGTGTCAGTGACGTCATTCGCAGTCATGAGAACTCTCCCTCCGGTCCTGCCCCGGTCCCACCGCTCCTGCCGGTACTGCCGCCATCCTAGATGAACCCAGGCACCCCGGCGGCAGCGACGGAGCCCGGGCAGCGAGGAGGTAGGACGGGCCGGCCACGAGCACGTCAGGGTGTCACGACGGTAGGCTCCCGGTGATGCCCTTCTTCCACCGCCCGCCCCACGACCGGGGACCCCTGCGGCCGCGGCTCCCCGCTCCCTCTCCCGGCAACCCTCCGTCTCAGGGGGGCGACCGTCCTTGCGCGGGCAGCACGTCCCCCTCGCTCAGCATCTCGGCCTCCCACGTACCAGCGTCCCTCTGCGCCCCGGTCTCCCCCGTACCGCCGTCAGCCAACACCCTGTCCAGAGCACCCAGCGATGCACTGACTGAGACTGAGCTGCGAGCCGCCGCCCAGGTCGGCTACGCCGTCATCGACCTGGAGACCACCGGCTTGTCCCCCGTGTCTGACACGATCCTGGAGGTCGCCGTCGTCCTCACTGATCCCAGCGGCTGTACACAGACCAGCTGGTCCACGCTCATCAACCCAGGCCGTGGCACGGACGTCGGACCCACTCACATCCACGGCCTGATAGCGCAGGACCTCCTGGACGCCCCCAGCCTCGACGAGGTCGCCGACCGGCTGGCCCGCGACCTGGCAGGACGCGCGGTCGTTGCCCACAACGCTCGCTTCGACGTCGGCTTCCTCACCCAGGCCCTGGGGCGCCGTCGCCTCCTGGACCCCGGAGCGCCCATCCCACGCGTGTGCACCATGGAGTGGTCACGCCACTTCATGGCGACCCCCTCACGCCGTCTGACCACCTGCTGCGAGGTGGCCGGGGTGGAGATCGGCAGGCATCACTCGGCGCTGGACGACGCCCGGGCCGCTGCGGGTCTGCTGCGCCACTACATGAGCGTAGGCCGCGCGCGCGGTGAGGAGCCGGTGGCCTGGACCAGGTCCCTGGTGGACGCCTGGCGCTTTACCGGGTGGCACTGGGACGACGAGCGCGCCCAGGGCGCAGACGAGCGGCTTGTCACCCGCCAACGCCCCGGCGCCCTGCGCTAGCCCCCAAAGCCGCTGCGCATCTTCAGCACCTGCCGTCGGTGACCCACATACCACCAGGTCTCCATGACTGCGGAACTATGCGCCGTACATCCTGACGCCCCCACCTGCTTCCCGGGACAGAGGAGGTGGAGGTAGCCAGGAAGGAACAGGCATCCGGGACTGGCTCGGGTCTAGCGGCTCTCCTCCGGTCCCAGGGATACGAGGAACCCGTCGTCGTCAACGGCCACGCCGGAGACAGCCCCCACCAGGACGGTGGCCAGCTGCTCGACCAGGTCGCGCGCGGCCTGGCGCTCCCGGCGGCGCGCCCGTGAGACCACCTCCAGGTAGGCCTCCGTCTCGTCCACGGGCTTCCACCTCAGGTCGTAGGACAGGACCGCCCCGCGCGCCCACCTCTCCCCACGCACAGCCAGCGGCAGGCCGTCGGTGGCACCGACCTGCACCTCGATCCGCCCCCAGCCCTCACGCTCGGGATCCACCGGCGCGACGACCGCGTACCTGTCGCGCACCTCCTCAATGTAGCCTCCAGAGGCGGCCACACGCGCCTCCTCCGCCTCGGCCTGCGCCCGGGCGCGCTCAGAGGTGCGCCAGGCCTCCTCAAAGACGTCGGCCCCGATGCGCTCCACGAGGCGCTCCAGCTTGTCGGGGTCAACCGCGTCCAGGCCGACGGCGCCGGTGGGGTGCGGAGCGGTCAGGGCGGGGCTCATACCGGGCGCGACCTCGCCCAGCAGGGCGGAGAGGTCCTCCGGCCCCATCCACACCGGGGCGTAGACGGTCAGGGAGACGGAAACCTCAGGGCTAGGCTCCACGATGACGGGCTGGTTGCCGTTGGGCGCACCGGGCACCAGGCGCAGCGCCCCCGCCAGGCGGCGGGCAATAGAGCGCAGGCGGGACAGAGCCTCCAGCTCCACCCCGGTGGGCTGGGCCACCGGGAAGGCGTCCGACAGCGGGTCCAGCCCCGCCAATTCCCTGGGCTGGGCGCCGGCACGGGTCCGGGGGCAGTCCAGGATCATCAGCTGGGTGGTCCACTCCGGGGCCTCCAGGAGACCTCGCATCTGCGCGTCCACCTCCCAGGGGCCCTGGAGCGTCACGCCGGGGAACAGCTGGAGGCTGGAGACGCCGACCCACCCCGCCTGGACGTCCTGGGACAGTGCCAGGGCCTCGACCTCGTCGGAGGTGACGTCGTCGGCCAGGAGGAGGACGTGGTGGGTGTCCAGGTGGCCGACAGGCAGCATGGACCCGGCGGAGAAGGTACCGGTGTCGGTGGGCAGGGAGACGGCGAGGTCGGTGGGGTCGCTCATGGGCGCTCCTGGGGGGTTGTCGGTTCGGTGGGGGAGGTGGCGTGCGGGGACGGCGCGCCGCCACTGTCCCCGAGACCCTCACGACCCGGCGCAGCGGTAGCGGCCGTGCCGTGCGGAGATGTCCCGGCGTCGGCGATACGCAGCCGGTGGAAGGACAGGTGGGACCGCGAGGCGGTGGGGCCGCGCTGGCCCTGGTAGCGCGATCCTGCGGCCGCGCTACCGTAGGGTACCTGGGCGGGGCTGGACAGGCGGAAGAAGCACAGCTGGCCTACCTTCATTCCCGGCCACAGCATGATCGGCATAGTAGCGGTGTTGGACAGCTCCAGGGTCACGTGCCCGGTGAAGCCGGGGTCGATAAAGCCCGCCGTGGAGTGGGTGAGCAGGCCCAGGCGGCCCAGGCTGGACTTGCCCTCCAGGCGCGCGGCGACCGTGTCCGGCAGGGTGAGGCGCTCGTAGGTCGCCCCCAGGACGAACTCACCGGGGTGAAGCACAAAGGGCTCATCAGGGCCGACGTCCACCAGGTGGGTGAGGTCGTCCTGGGGCTGGGAGGGGTCGATGACCGGGTAGCGGTGGTTGTCGAAGAGACGGAACCACCTGTCCAGACGCACGTCTACCGAGGCCGCCTGGAGCATCTGCGGATCGTAGGGGTCCAGGACGACACGCCCGGCCTCGAGCTCACAGCGAATGTCGCGGTCGGAGAGAAGCACGAGGCTGATTGTGCCAGGTGGGGCCAGTCAGTGCCGGGACGGGCATGCTGACCGCTCAGGCGGGCAGGAGCCGCCCACGGTCCTTACTGAGATGTGCCGACTCCCCGCCAGTGGCACGCACAGCGGCCACTGGCGGGGAGTCGGCACGTCCTACGCAGACCTACCCCGCAACGCCCAGGCAGGCCCACTCGCGACCGCCCGCCTTAGCGGGGTAGTCCCGTAGCCCTCATCTAGATCTCATTGCCCAAGATCTCACTGCCTAGCGTCTAGCCTGCGGTAGCGGTTGACCGCCGCATGGAGCTCGTGACGGCGAGGGCGGGTGAGGTGTCCCGGGTGTCCACGGTAGGGTGAGAGCCAGTCGAGCCCGTCACGGTCAATACGACGCAACACGGCGTCAACAGCCTCGGACAAGGTTGTTGGACGGCTTGTCCCCCCGGGCAGACTGGCTGCCCGGTCCAGCAGCCCCGGCAGACGGTCCAGCGCCCAGGCCACAGCCTGGGTCTGGGCCGCGTCAACCAGCTGTGGAACCGCAGCAAGGTCAATGGTGTCGCCACCGTAGAGGATGCTGCCTCGGCCACGGACCTTGGCTGGCTTTCCACCACTGCGTCCCAAGGTGACTGACCGCCGGGCCCCCGGGGCGGGAAGAGCCGCACCCGCTGCAGCACGAGAGGAGCCAGAAGCGGCCCCGGCCACCTCACGGGCTTCTCGTGTGACATCGCTGGGCCTGTAGTGGTTGACCGCGATCACGTGGTCGGCGACGTCAAAAAAGGCTCCCGACCCTCCAGCGACAAGGACGGTGGACACACCGCGCTCCGTGAGCAGGGGGCGCACACGCTCGACGAACGGTGTGATGGGCTCCTGGTCCACCGGGATGACGGCTCGCATCTGCTCGTCACGGATCATGAAGTTCGTAGCAGAGGTGTCCTCATCAATGAGTAGCACCGAGGCTCCGGCGTCAACGGCCTCAACGAGGTTGGCCGCCTGCGAGGTGGAGCCGCTGGCGTTAGTGGTGCTAAAGAACCGCGTGTCAGTGCCAGAGGGCAGGTTAGAGATGAACGGGGAGATATCGACTCCCGTAACAGCACGTCCGTCCTCAGCCCGCACCGTGACAGCATCGGGACGGGTGACAACCCACTCGCGCCCGTCACCGGCCACGTGGGGGTAGACACCACGCTCAAGCGCCCGCAGCAAGGTGGACTTACCGTGGTAGCCACCGCCGATGATGACGGTGACCCCCTCGGGGATCCCCATACCCTCGATACGTCGCCCGCTGGGCAGGTCAAAGGCAGTGCGCAGGCTGGGAGGACTAGCGAACGGGACTACGGTGGCCCCAGTCAGGGGAAGATCGGAGTCACCGGAACGACGCGGCAGCACCGCCCCGTCCCCGACGAACGCGACCAGGCCTCGCTGGGGCAGCGAGGAGCGGATGTAGTCCTGATCGTGCGCAAGCTCGACGTGAGCGTCCATGGCGTCCTGAGCCTGGTGGCCGAGGTTGGTATAGACCAGCGTCTCCTCAGCCAGTTGAAGCAGCACATCGGTGAGGAGCCTCGCAGCCTCGCGACCACGGATTCTGCGGCCGGAGGCCGGCAGCCCCACCTCAAGGCGGGCCTCGACCCGGGCACCGCCGCCCTCAGGGGTGACCACGATGCTGGTGCGTTCCAGAACCTCCTGACCGGGCTCCCCCGTGGTGACGATACCGCTGCTTCCGGTACCGGTCGGCCTCGGGGCCAGCCGACGGGCAGCCTGCGCGAGCCGACGCAGAAGGAAGTCGGCCACGGCAGTTCGTGTCAGCGCGTCGCGTGCAAGCCGGGCAGGCAAGCGCGTCTGCGCCGGGGACGCGGACAGCCTCATGCGCGACGGTGGCGCGTACGGGTCCACCTGGACGTGATCGATGTCGAGATGGAACGGACCCAGCTGGTAGCTGCCGGCAAGGCGCTTGTATGCGCCGTAGCTCTGACCGTCCATCTGGGCGACTACGCGCCCCAGAGCTGCTGCGTCACGCATGACGGCCCCCTGCGACGACAGGATCCACGACACCCGAGTCACCTGCGGCAGCGGTGGCGGGCTGCAACGCAGGCAGACGGGTCAGGGCTACGCCGCCAAGCAGAGCCAGCACGGCCGCCGATAGAACCACTGCGGGATACAGGAACAACGCAGGTACAGCCAGTTCCCGAAGAAGCGTGTCAGTAAACAGGGTCGCAGCCGCAACGAAGGTCGCCATGACAGGCACCACATTAGCCGCAGGAACTCCACGTGAAGTTATCATGTCATATCTCCAGAAGTCCGAGTTGTCAGTTCGTACATGAGCGCAGGAGCCACACCCAGGCCTGCGCCGACGCACTCCAATAGCAGGACCGCGTCATCAAGCCGCGCTCCAAACCTCCAACTCGCACTCCAGCCTCACACGCTACACACTGGAACCGACGTACCGACCACCTCCATGCTCCCTCAACAAGATCACGACGACTGCCAGCCAGCTCAAGCCCCGGACAGGGCATCCCCAAATCCGCAGCCAACTAGCATTCTTACACGCTATACCACGCCGTAAGGGCAGTCAATACCGCAGACCCGACAAAGCAGCGGACCCTGCAGGGAAAGGTTCATGCACCCCTTCAGTCGGCAGGCACACGCCGCGCCGACCTCCACGGAACGACGAGCCTGACCTCTGCCCGCTTGGCCAGCCACCCACCTCACTCAGTCAGAGGGACTCCCTGGGCGTCCATGCCCCAGGGCCGCGTCCCAGAGGGGGAGGACAGGATCATGATCCCCTCGATCAGTCCCCAGATGCTCGTCCCCATGATGATCAAGAAACCGATGCCGAGGATCAGGGTGAGGAGGCCACAGATCGTCAGGCACAGCTGACCAGCACCCTTGCCCCCGTACCCGAGGTAGAAGTTGTGGACCCCCAGCCACCCGAAGAGGATGCCGAGGACACCCGCGGCGACCTTCGACTTGCCCACCGGGTAGGCCAGGTACTGCGGGCCGTGGACGACAGGTTGCGGGTAGGCACCCGGGTAGGCGCCCCCGGGAACCTGGCCGGGGGCTTGGTAGTACCCGGCCAGGGGATAACCGCCCGGGTAGGCGGCGCCGGACTGGGAGTAGCCGGGCTGCTGGTAGCCACCGGGAGAGGCCGCGCCATCCTGCGGATAGGGGTGGGTGCTCGCCTGCGTATAGCCCGCTGGCCAGGCCGCGGCGTTACCAGTCCCGGCTGCCGGACCGCTGGAGACCGCCGGCCCCACGACCGAGGCCGGGTCGGCAGCAGACGAGCCGGAGACGGCAGCGCCACTGCTCCCCGAAGCGGCACTACCGCCACCTGGGTACCCCGGGTACCAGGCCGCGTCGTCAGGCTGGGGACCGGCGATATCGTAAGGACTGGACGATGTCATGGAGCGCATGATGCCAGAAAGAGCCTGCCCCCGGGGGCGGTCATGGACGCCACTGACAAGAACCTCACACGCCCCACCCACCCGCCAGCTTGGCAGCCACCTGCTGGCAGGGTATGCTGCATCCGCGTCATCGCCGATATGGTCGACCATGACCGACGGTGCCAGCAGCAGTGCTGGCGGAACCGTTGTCGCGGGTGTAGTTCAATGGTAGAACTTCAGCTTCCCAAGCTGACAGCGCGGGTTCGATTCCCGTCACCCGCTCGGGCAAGGGCCTCCACCCAGTGGGTGGAGGCCCTTCGGCTGTCTCCTGTACGCCATACCGTCCGGGCGGCAGGCGCTTGCTTCCTGCCGCCCTCAGACCCGGCGGGTGCCTCAGGCGGTCGCAGCCTCCAGGTTGACCTGGAGCGGCCCCAGAATGGCCTCGGGCTCAGTGTCCGCCAGCGAGGCCAGCTGGTCCTCGAAGCCCTGCAGGACCTCCGCCACGCCGTCACCCAGCGGGGCGTAGACAGCGTGCTCCGCACCAGCAACGAAGGCGACGGACACCGGGTCCTCACCCGCCCACTGGTCGGCCGCTGACCTCACCGAGGGGACCAGCCCCTGGGTCGCGGCAAGCTCCACCTGGACACCGGCCGAGGTCAGGTGCTCCACCAGCCGCAGCGCGTCCTCCTTCCTGGCCGAGCCCTCGGCCACGCCGTAGAAGGCCGCCTGCTGGACCGTCGCCCGACCCGCGCTCCCCTCAGGCAGCTCGATGACAGCAAATCCGAGCTCCGGGTAGTCGGCCTCCAGCACACTTACCAGCCCGTAGCCCGCTATGGTCATCCCGGCCTGCCCCTGGGCGAAGACGTCACCACCCGAGCCCTCGTCCAGGGAGGAGGACAGCACTGCGGCGCCGGAGTCCACCAGGGCCTTCATCTGGGACAGCCCCGCCACGGAGGCCTGTGAGTCCGCGGTCACCGTGACCCCCTCGGCACTGTCGGAGCTGTCCACCAGCCCGCCGCCTGCCTGAGCCATGAAGGCGTCCGCAGTGGCGTAGTCGGGAGTCAGGACCAGGCCAGCCGTGCCGCCAGCGGCGAGCGCGGCCGCCGTCGTCTCGAGCTCGGCCCAGGTGGCAGGGTAGTCCTGCGGTGTCAGCCCCGCCGCCTCCCACAGCTCGGTGTTAAGAAACAGTGCCAGGGTGGACAAGCCCCTCGGGGCGCCGTAGACCTCCCCCCGGTAGGTCGCGTTGGCCACCAGGGACGGGTAGTAGTCACCGGCTGCGGGCAGCTGGTCCCCGTAGGCGTGCAGGGCACCTGCGTCCGCGTAGGAGACCAGCTGGTGGGGGTCCAGGTAGAACACGTCGACCGGGGAGTCAGAGGCCAGGCTCTGGGAGAGCTCCTGGTCCAGGTCCGTGGCTGGCAGGAGCCTCACGGCCACACCGGTGTCCTCGGTGAAGGAGGTCAGGGCGTCACGCACGGCGGAGGTCTCCGCCTCGCCGGAGGAGGAGATCATAAGGGTGAGGCCGTCCTCGCCCGCCTCGGTGCCGGAGTCCTCACCGTCCCCCGTGCACGCTGCCAGCACGGCGGTAACAGCCGTGGTCATGGTGAGGGCCGCGGCGTACCTGCCGAGGCGGCGGCGAGAGATCATCATGGTGCGTCCTTTGCACGTCCAGGTCGGGCCAGGGATCGGGTGGGACAGGGGCGGCCCGCCCCTGCCCGGTGGCGTGCCAGGGTCCCACAGCCCGGTGATCCTAGCCGCAGCGCCCGCCGCCGGGCGCGCCAGGAGCCACAGGGTTACCTGCTCGGTACACACCCCGGCGCCCCTGCGGGCCGCCTCACGGTCTTGCAGGAGGCCGCCGACCGCTCGGCGCTACAGGCCGTCACCTCTGACTGCCCAGCAGGGCTCCGCGAAGACCCTCAGGGCCTCCCCCGGTCTCACAGCTGGCCTCACAGCGCCGGAACCTGCCACAGGTCCCGCACCGCAAGCACGACGGCCGCGGTGGCCGCCGCGTCCACCAGGAACCACGTCGCCAGCCACGCCCCCGCGGGCAGCGGGGTCAGCTGCGCCAGCGTGCGGTGGTCCTGGCCCGGGTCACGGGTGCCAGCGACGTCGCGCAGGGAGTCCCAGGCCCCCACGAGCATGGCCATCCCCGTGCCCGCCACGACGCCCGCACGCCACGGTCCTCCCCACCACCACAGCGCCGCTGCCAGGAGCCCGACCAGGATCACGAGACCAGCCGTGCGTACGGAGCGTGACATCACCAGCAGGACCACCATGACCACCACTGCAGCCACCAGGACCGGCCCGGCCCAGCCGCGCAACGCCGCCAGGGCCACGAGCGCACCCAGCACCGCCGGGGCGGGGTACCCGGCCCAGGTGGTCAGCACCCGTCCGGGCCCCCGCACCGGGCCGCTGGTCACCGCGTGCCCCGATAGGTCCCTGTCCACCACGAAGCCCAGGAATCGCCGCCCGACCAGGACACCCACGCCCGCGTGCCCTGCCTCGTGGACGATCGTCACCAGGGTACGGCCCCAGCGCCGGGCAGGTGGCCAGGTCAGGACGACAGCCAGCACCACCAGCGCCACCCACAGGACGGTCATGGCAGGGGTGCCGTCAGGGACAGCGTGGTCGACAAGACGGTCAGCAAGACGGTCAACAAGACGGTCAGCAAGACTGTTCCAGGACACACTCCGGCTCAGGGTCACGGGGACAGTCTGCCAGAGCGGCTGCGCACCGGTACCACCACGGCCCGATCCGCTGCCTCAGCCTGCCTGAGTCCCCTGGGGCGCTGTGGAGGCGGCTCCGCAGGCTGCTGCGGACCCGCTCACCTGACCGCTCTGGCTACCGGGGGCGTCAGCGGCCTCGGTCCCGTGCGGGCTGGGGATACGCGGGACCTCGTGGTCAGGCTGGGCCGCCCCCACCGCACGCAGCACGAAGGTGTCCAGGGAGTCCAGGTAGGCGCGGCGCTCCTGCGGGTCGGAGGGGGTGGGGCGCCCGCCCATGACCGTGGCGTGGATAAGGGGAATGACGTGGGCTGGGTCCTGCTGGGGGATGAGACCCTGCGCCATCGCCTCGGACAGGATGGAGGAGAGCATCTGGGTCAGAAGGGTGCCGTGCGCCCGCAGTCGACTGGCGGCGCTGCGCGACACCGAGCTCGCTAGCGGGCCGGTGGTGGGGAAGTGGTAATGAGGCTTGATGAGGGCCTGCTGGCGCACGTAGACGCGCAGGCGGTCGATAGGGTCCCTGGTGCCCGCCAGCGCGCGGGAGAGCTCCTCGGCGTAGCGCTGGGCCTCGTAGTCCATGAGGGCCAGGAGGAGGTCCTCCTTGTCCGTGAAGTGGTTGTAGACGGCGGTACGCCCCACACCGGCGTGGGCGGCCACGTCCGACAGGGTGATCCTGTCGAAGCTGCGCTGCCTCAGGAGCTCGGAGAGCGACTCGAACAGAGCGCTGCGTGTGCGCTTGCGGTGCTCGGCCAGCGAGCCCCCCGTAATCTTCGGCATGAGGTCAGCCTAACCCACAAGATGACGGCTTGGCTAGGAACGTCATCAAAAACGTCGTGGCAGGCGCCCCAGCTCCTCCAAGAGGGTGTCAATGATTGCGACGTCAGCCTCAAGCCAGGGGAGGCCGGTCACTACGTCCAGGGCGGTCCACTCCAGCAGCTGGTGGCTCGTTCCTGCCGTCCCGGTGTCGGTGTGGTCAGCCGGCTCGGCCAGCCACACCCGCATCCGCAGCCCTGCGGTCACCGGCCAGGCCGGGGCGTCGTCGCCATATGCAGCAGCCGACGGCTGGGCGGGAGACGCGCACGGTGGGGCCGCAGCCCGGCCAGCAGGCGGCACCAGCTCAGTCCCCAGGCGCACCGTGAGGCTGACCTCCTCAGCCAGCTCACGCACCAGCGCCTGGGTCGGGGTCTCACCCGGTTCCACCTTGCCCCCGGGAAGCTCGAAGCGTCCCGCTAGCTCGGGCGGGTAGGAGCGCGCTGCACACAGCAGCGCCGTGGGCTCAGACAGGGAGTCGACCACGGCAGCGGCGACGACAAGCCGGGAGAGCCGGGAGATGGCAGGCACGCGCCGAGCCTACCCGCTGACGCCTGCCCAGCACTCACCAGGTTCCTGCCAGGACCTGGCAGCGCCCAGCCCGGCCTGGCAAGTCCTGCCAAGACCTACCAGGGACGGTAGTCGGAGCCGTCCTGGTCGTCCCCGGGCACGACGGTGCCGCCTCCCTCAGGGGATCCCTGGTTGCGGTTGCGCAGGCGCTGCTCCCGCTCGTCGTCAGGGTCTGCCGAGGGGCTCACCGAGGCCTCCTGGGAGGGTCCCGCCGAGGAGGAGGTCTGCGGGGAGGCCTCGGCAGAAGGCGTCGGCGTGGGGGAGCCCGGCTCCGGCGACGGGGTCGCTGCGGAGCTTCCGCCGGAGGAGGGCTGCTCCTGCGGCTCGGCCGTCCCCGGGTCCCCGGAGGGGGTGCCAGAGGGGGAGGCGCTGGGATCCTGGCTGGGGTCGTCAGCGGACTGTGGCGAGGGCACCTCACACTCCCCGGCAGCCCGGGCCGCAGCGCCCACGTGCTCCTCAAAGGCCTGCGTCCCGCCCTCATCCTGGGCCTGGGCGGCTAGAGCCAGGTGAGTGAGGGCCAGGTTGTAGCGCACTCGGCACTCCGGGGAGTCGGCGGGCTTGTAGCCGGTCTCGGGATCAATGGACTCCTCCTGCGGCACCTCCTCCAGAGCCGTCTCCAGGAGCCCCTGGGCGCCCGTGAGGTCCCCGGCGGAGTACAGGGCGGTACCGATGTTGTAGTGCACGCGCCACTGCTCCAGCCAGGGGTTGAGCGCAGCCACCTGGCGGTAGCGGGAGGAGGCCGTCTCATAGTCGCCGTCCGTGTAGGCCCGCCCGGCCGCCAGCGTGAGACCGAACACCGCCAGGCACCACGCCGTCAGCACCACCAGGACGGTGGCGGGCAGCGCCCCCACCAGCAGCAGCCGACGACGGCGACGCAGGCGAGCCGTGCGACGCGCCGGGTCCTCCGGCCCCTCCTGCCGCTGCCCGTCCCGCCTGCCGGGGCCGCCGGCCCCTGCCCTCCGTCGGATCCTCACGTCCCTGTCCTCCCCGCGGTCAGGGCACGCAGCCGACGGTCGGCGCGCACCAGATCGCCAGCCTCCCACACGAGCAGGAGGCTGGCGGCCAGGGCCAGCGGCCACACCACGTAGCGCCTGGCCCGGCCCGAGGCCTGCCCGTCGGACACGACCGCCTCCAGGTCGATGTCGGTAAAGACCTGCGTCGGGTCGTCCTGACTGCCCCCGGTCCGGTGGAGGTAGTCCAGCCCGAGGGAGGTCGCCACCGAGCCCAGCCGCTCCTCGTCGATGACCGAGACAGCGGGCTGGCCACCGTCGTCCTCCATGATGTAGTCCGCGTCGGTGTGCTCGCCCGTCGCGGCAGTACCGTCGTAGGAGCGCATAGGGCCGCCCTCGGCAGTCCCGTACCCCAGGACAGCCCCGCCGTCCACCACCCCGGCCAGGGACTGCCACGTCCACCCGCCCTCGGCCGCCTCCTGGGCACCCTTTCCGCCGTCGGTGTCCTCACCGTCGGACAGGACATAGACCAGGCGGATCGCGTCAGGGTCCTCCTCGTAGGAGCGCGACAGGGTCTGGCCCAGCAGCGG
Organism: Actinomyces sp. 2119; assembly: GCF_003591215.1. NCBI lineage: Bacteria > Bacillati > Actinomycetota > Actinomycetes > Actinomycetales > Actinomycetaceae > Actinomyces > Actinomyces sp. 2119. The sequence continues at coordinate 62,529 of NZ_QYRR01000005.1, read as the reverse complement.
CAGGGCGGTATCCAGGGAGGACCCGGTAGAGCGGTCGGTGACCTCCTGGGTCAGCGACCCCACCCAGGCGTCTACCGCGTCCACGTCGTTGCTCAGCGGAAGCTCGACGGCGGCGGCGGAGTCCAGGGCCAGGATCGAGTAGCGGGCAGAGGGATGGGCCTCGCGCACAGCGGCCAGGTCGGCCCTGACACCGTCCAGGCGAGTGGCAGCGGGGCTGGCCACGCCGTCGGGGGCTGGTCCCGCCCAGTCCTCCGCCGCCATGGAGCCGGTACGGTCCACCAGCAGGTAGACCTCCACGTTGGAGACGCTGACGGACTCCGTGCTACGCAGCGCCGGGCCGACCAGGATGAGGACCACCAGGCAGGCCAGCGCCACCCGCCTCCACCAGGAGCGGTAGGCGGCAGGCTCGGCGCGGGCGCCGTCCAGCCGGGCGCGCGCCAGCCACAGCAGCAGCACGACCAGGACCGCCGCCAGGGCCAGGACAGGCCAGGGAAGCATCGGCAGAAGGGTCACAGTCGCCTCCACGCCGCCAGGACCAGGACAACCACCACAGCCGCACCTAGGACGGCAGCCAGGTGCTCGGGGGTGTCGGTACGGCGCGTCTCCACGCCCCCGGCCAGCTCGGCGACCTGGGTCTCCTCCAGCTGCCTGACGATGTCGCCCCCGGTACCGGAGTCCTCGACGTCGTAGAAGCGGCCGCCGCTGTCCTGCGTCAGCGTCGCCAGCTCCCCACGCGCCTCCTCCGGCGTCTTCTCGGTGACCCACAGGTCGTACTGGTCCGGATCGGTCCCGTAGACAGAGAACAACCGGATGGAGCGCTCCCCCAGGACCTGGACGGAGTCCGCCAGGCTGTAGATCTGCTCCCCGTCGGGGTCGATGATGAGGTTATCGGTGGCGAGGACGACCGAGCGGGAGCGCTCCAGCCCCTGATTGTCGAAGGCCATGGCGCACGAGGCCAGGCCGTCGCCGGCCAGGGAGGAGCCCACCACCGAGTAGCTCATGGTGCCGCTGAGCGCGTCCTCGTAGGCGGTGACCTGCCGGGAGGTGGGGTTGGCCGGGTCGATGTCCAGCACGTCGGCCAGGTCCTCCATCTGGCGGCCCAGGAGGTCGTAGTCGTCAGTGAGCGGCACGATCGTCTGGGCCGTGGAGTTCCAGGCCACCAGGGCGACGCGCTCCCCGTCAAAAGAGTCCAGCAGCTCGGAGAAGGTCTCCAGCACAGAGGCGTCGATAGTGATCATTGAGGTGGACACGTCCAGGCACAGGACGATGTCGCGGTTGGCCAGACGGTCAGAGCGCTCCACCTCGGAGACCGGACGGGCCGAGACCCCCGCTGCGGCCAGGAGCGCGATCAGGACCAGCAGCCCTGCCCCGGCGTGGAGCCAGCGCTGCTGGCGCACGCGGGAGCGAACCCGGGGCAGGAGAAACATGCCCGCAGAGTTAGCCACCCGTCGCGGCGGCTCCGCCTCCCTGCGGCGGCCGGTCCCGCCCGGCCTGACCGCCGCCAGCACCGCTACAGCCGCCGCCACGACGAGCAGCAGCCAGAACAGCCATGGCATCACCACTGGGAGACCACCCACCCCGCCCTGTCGATGGCCTCCTGGGCGGCCGCCTCAGGCTCCCGGTCGAAGGAGGGCTGCTCCCACACTGCCAGGAGCTCGCCCACGTAGCCCAGGGGGTTGGTGTCCACGGGACGTCCCTCCCGGCGGGCACGGCGCAGCCTGTCCATGACGGCGCGGGGGCCGCTCGTGTCAGCCATGTCCAGGATCTCGGTGACCGTCGCCGTGGTCACCTCCTGCCCGGAGCGGGCCTGGGCGAAGCCGCGCACCAGGGACGCCAGCTCCAGGTGCAGCCCACGCAGGTCCAGCTCCCCGGCCTCCCAGCGGGAGGTGATCGTCGTCAGCTGGTCGCCCCAGCGCTGCCGCTCGTCGGCAGCCATGGGGATGTCTCCGACCTCCAGGGACAGGTCGCGGCGTGTGACCAGGAAGGTGCGCAGCAGCCAGATAGCCACGGCGGCGGCGCCTAGTGCCGCTACCAGCGCCACCCACGCCGGCATGAGGACGGGGGGGACAGCCTCCACGGCTACCTCCTCCCCCGGGCCACGGCCGCCCGCTCCCGCATGAGCAGCTCGGCCACCGAGTCGATGAGAGTCTGCCCGGAGTCCACCACGCCCGACTCGATGTGGCGCTGCTCCAGCAGGGAGGCCGCAGCCTGGCGGCGGGCCAGAGCAGCCTGGCCGACCTCCGCGGCCACGCGGGGGTCCGAACGCAGGAAGGCAGGCAGCTCGGCCACCGAGTCGACGTCGTGCGCCCGACCAGCTCCCTCACGCAGCGGGTCGTCATCCTCGACCTGGACCACCACCAGCTCGTGCTGGGCGGGAAGGCGGCGCAGCCAGACCGTGCAGTCCTCACCGGGGTGAGCGGTGTCGGTGACAAGCACCACCAGGCTGCGGCGCCGGTGCCAGCGGGAGACCCGCTCCAGGACCACTGGCAGGCTGGAGGCCGGGGCGTCGGCAGCCAGACCCGGCGCCCCCGAAGACCGCGGGCGGGAGGAGCCCCGTGCCACGGCCTCCTTCCTCCCGGCATCCCACCCGGTATCTCGCCCGGCGCCCTGCTCGGCGTCCAGGGACCACAGTGCCCGTGACAGGAGGGCCAGCAGCGTCTGCGCGTGCTTGGCGCCCGAGCGTGCCGGGCGCGAGACCATGCGCCTGGAGTCGCCCGCGACCAGGCCCACCGGGTCGCCTCGCATACGGGCCAGGTAGGAGAAGACCTCAGCGACCCCCAGGACCAGGTCGCGCTTGTCGTCCCCGTGGGGGGTCTGGGCGGCCATGGTCCGCCCAGTGTCCACCGCCAGCACCAGCGGCACGGAGGACTCCCGCTGGTAGCGCTTGATAACCGGGTAGCCGACCCGCGCCGAGGACTTCCAGTCGATGTCGGAGACGTCGTCGCCGGGACGGTAGAAGGACATGTCGTCAAAGTCCTGCCCCTGCCCCAGGAACACCGACTTGTGGCGCCCGTCAAGCATCCCCGTGGCCCGCCGCAGGGTCGGCAGGGACAGGGCGGCGCGCAGGCGCTGCGCCCGACCCCCCTGACTGGGCGAACGGGGCTGGGAGAAGGGCTGCGCAGGCCCCGGGTCCTGCCCAGGGGCTGCCTCCTGCGTCTCCTGCTGCACGGTCGTCACGGGGCTCACGGCGTGGGAACGGCTGCGAAGATCGCGTCGATGATCGACTCGGGGGCCACCGCGTCCGCCAGGGCGTCGTAGGTCAGCACCAGGCGGTGGCGCAGCACGGCGTGGCGCAGCAGGCGCACGTCGTCGGGGATGACGTAGCCGCGCCCCTCCTGCAGGGCGATCGCCTGGGCCACCTTCATGAGTGCGATGCCCCCGCGCGGCGAGGCGCCCACCCGCACCTGGGCGTCCAGGCCAGTCACCGGGCGGGGGCCGCCCCCGCGGGAAGTGTTGACCAGGGCGACGATGTACTGCTTGATGACCGGGTCCACGTAGACGTGCTCTGCCGTGGCCTGGAGCCACTCGACGTCATCGGTGGAGATCGGTGCCTCGACAACCGGCCTGTCGAAGGAGCCGTCGCTGATCCGGTCGAGGACGTCGACCTCCTCGGTGGGACGCGGGTAGGTCAGGACCTCCTTCACGAGGAAGCGGTCCATCTGGGCCTCGGGCAGGACGTAGGTGCCTTCCTCCTCAATGGGGTTCTGCGTGGCCAGCACCATGAAGGGCTGCGGGAGGGGGTAGACGACGCCGCCGATGGAGGTCTGCCGCTCCTGCATGGCCTCCAGCATCGCCGACTGTGTCTTGGCGCTGGAGCGGTTGATCTCGTCCAGCAGGACGATGTTGGCGTGGACGGGCCCCAGCTGGGTGGTCATCTCGCCGGTGGCGTAGTTGAGGATCTGGGTGCCCACGATGTCGTTGGGCATGAGGTCGGGGGTGCACTGGATGCGGCGAAAGGAGCCCGACACCGCTGAGGCCAGGGTCTGGGCGGCCGTGGTCTTGGCCAGACCGGGCACGGACTCCAGCAGCACGTGGCCGCCCGAGACCAGGGTGGTGACCAGGACGGTGCGCAGCTGGTCCTGCCCGACGACGCGCTGGGAGAAGATCCGGGCGACACGGTCCAGCAGCGTCCCGGCACGCTGGATGTCAGCCTCCGTGACCCCCCTAGAGCCCTGGGAGTGGGAGGAGGCGCCTGCGTGCTGGGGCACCCGGGAGCGGGTAGGCGGGGTCACAGCTCCGCCCCCCTGAGCGGGAGCAGGCGCGGTCCGGGGAGCAGGCGGGGAGGCGGGAGCAGGCACGGGCGGGGCCACCGTCCCGGGAGCCTGCTGGGCGGTAGGCGTCCGAGCGCCCGGTGGGGCAGCAGGGCCGACGGGGTATCCCACATCCGCCTCGGGCCTAGCCGACGGGGCCTGGCTCGGGGCGGCCGCGCCTGCCGTACCACCGGTACCGGCCGTCGGCTGGCGCTGGGCCGGGTAGCCCTGACGCAGGTCTGCGGGACCTGTCTGGTCAGGCTGCGTGCTCATGGCTCTCCTGTGTGCTCAGCGTCTGCTCGGTTGCCCGGTCGCGTGCTGCCGCAGGCCCCGCACGACCGGCGCCTGCTGGTCCTCGCAGCGCAGGAGCGCCCGCAGGACCAGGCCCCACCAGCACGCGGCAGGCACCAGGCAGGAGCCGCCGCCCGGGCAGGGCGCCCCCAGCGTGCCACACGCAGGCACGTCCCGACACCGCCGGGCACAGTGCGACACCCCACGCGCGCGCTCGGTCACATCTGTGACAGCGCCACGTCCTCGCCCTCAAGGCGGACGCGCAGCCCCTCCGGGGCCACGATCGCCCCCGACAGGCCCAGCCCGCCGGGCAGGAGCTCGGCCGGGACCTCGACCTGGGACCCTTCCAGGGCCAGGGAGGCAGCCAGGTCGCCGACCGCCCCCAGACCAGTGCCCGTCTCCTCCTGGGAACCACCCAGGGAGACCGAGGTGATGTCAAGCGCCAGTCCCCCGTCCTCACCGACGGCGGGAACGAGCCCGATCTCCACCTCCTGCCCTAGTATCGAGGCGCTCGCCGTGGCGGAGCCCGGGTCCTGGGCCGAGGTGCCGACCTGGTCGGCGGTCACAGCGACGTCAGTGCCCGAGAAGAGGTCCGAGGAGACCCCCGGGAAGGAGACCCCCGGGAAGGAGGCCTCCTCCATCGCGGCACCCACCTGCTCCCAGGGAACTGTGGCCGAGATGTCGACGCTGGCAGCCGTGACCGGGGCGCGCAGCCCGACCTGCCTCATCGAGACGCTCAGGTCGGCCAGGCTGAGGTCCTCGCCCTGGTCCTCGCCCTGGCCCTCACTGCCACGCCCCCCGGCCCCAGCGCCCCCTGCGCTCTCCAGGGCCAGGCTGGAAGCCGTGACGTCCAGGCTCCTCAACGACATCTGAGCGGCCTGGAGCAGCACGATCCCCTCCGTGGTGACCTTGGCGTCCTGGCTCAGGCCCGGCAGCGCGTCACGCACCTCAGTCTCCACCCGACCCCGGGCGTAGTGCTCGGCAGCGACCCCGGCACCTCCCAGGACCAGGAGCAGCACGAGGAGGACGACGGGCCACCGGCGTCGCCGACCGGCACGAGGACGGCCCCGGGTAGGGTCGCCGCCCACCGCCCTGGTCGCCTCGCCGTACCGGGGGTCTAGCCCTGCTGCTACCACGTGCCTGCGCTCCCTCACCGTCGGCTGCTGCCATTACTCACGGGCCGCGTCACGCTCCCGGCTCGTCGGGGTCCACGCGCCCGGGCGGGTCGCAGGACCCCGGCGGCATCCTTGCCCTCCCGGGCACCTCCCGTCAAGAACCTGCGGCTGCGGCACCGGTAGCACCGGCAGCGCCAGCAGCGCCGCGGGCACGACCGCCGTCGGCGACATCAACGATATCGACCACCACTGCGGTGGTGTTGTCGTGCCCTCCCTCCTCCAGGGAGGCCGCGACCAGCAGGTCAGCCGTGCGTTGCGGGGGGAAGCCCGCCGTGAGGACCACGGCCAGGGAGTCGTCGTCCAGCTCGTCGCTCAGCCCGTCGGAGCAGACCAGGACACGGTCCCCGGCCTCCACGGGGACGGTGCACAGGTCGGGGACGGCAGAGTCGGCAATGCCTCCGCCCAGGGCCCGCGTGACGATGTTGCGCCGGGGGTCCACGCGGGCGTCCTCTGGGGTGAGGTAGCCGCTGTCAATAAGGTCCTGGACCTGTGAGTGGTCCCGGGTCAGCTGGCTGAGCACGCCGTCGCGCAACAGGTAGGTGCGGGCGTCCCCGATGTTGAAGACGAGCCAGGTCAGACGCGTGCCCGCTCCCGCAGGACTCCCCGCTGCCACGGGCTCCGGCAGGTGAGTCCGGCCGTCGGGGGCGCTCTGCCCGGCAGGAGGCTCCTCCAGGTCGGCCAGCACCGCCCCCGCCACCGTGGCCCCGGGGAGGAAGGCCGCGTGGGAGGGGATGTCCACGATCGCCTCCTGGGCAGCAGCCACAGCCCGCAGCACCTCCTCGACACGGGTGACTCTCCTGCCAGCCAGGCTGTACAGCACCCCCAGTGCCGCCTGGGTCGCGGCTCTTCCGGCGGCGTGACCTCCCATGCCGTCCACGACCACGAAGGCGGGGCTGACCGCCAGGTAGCCGTCCTCGTTGACGACACGCAGGCGCCCGACGTCGGTCGCCGCACCAGCCACGACTCCGGCGGCCCAGGCCGGGACGGCACGGTTGGGATCGCTGGGATCAGCCATCAGCTCCCTTTCTCGGAGGTGAGATCACAAAGGGTGAGGTCTTGCGCCGGGGCGCTCCTTGGGTCACCGTATAACGGTCCGGGTGCGACAATACCGGGGAGCCGCCCCAGCGCAGCGCTCCCTCACCGCCCCAGGACGTCGTTTCCCGGCGCACGCCGCACCAGGAGCCCGGTACGCCCTGTACCCCGAACCAGCGAAGGACCCAGGATGCCTCAGGCCAAGGACGAGCTGACCGCTCGCGCGCAAGACCCCAACGCACCTCTGGAGACCCTGCACCAGCTGGCGCAGAACTACCCCGACCTGCGTCCCTACATCGCAGCCAATCCGCGGACCTACCCCGCGCTGCTGGAGTGGCTGGGCACACTGGACGACCCCGCTGTCGACGCCGCTCTCGCCGCCCGTGCCAGCGGGATGGCAGGCGGGACCGTGACCGCCTCCACGCAGGTCCTGCCTCAGCCTCCCCAGGCCTCCCCCGCAGCGACCTCCCCCGTCGCGACGCCGAGCACCGCAGGCCACACCATCGCCCGTACCGTAGGGAGCGCAGGCGCAAGCAGCCCGGGGGAGGCAGGAGGGCAGGGCAGCCCCTCAGCCGCTCCCTCAGTAGTCGCCCCGGGCACCGGGGGCGCTCCCAGCACCCAGGCCTCAGGTCCTGCAGCCTCCCCCGACCCGCACCTCCAGGCTACGCAGGCTATCCCCTCCCAGCCGACCTCCGACCCTGAGGCCACCCGGCCACAGCCGGTGCCACGTTCGCCCTACCAGACCTCCCAGGCCTCCCAGACCTCAGCCTTCTCCGCCGCCTCACCGCAGCAGCCTCCGCCCTACACGGCCGCCCAGCAGCCGATACCCGCGTACTCGCCCACCTCCCCCGCACCCGCCGTCCCTACGGCACACGCCCCCGCCCGGCCGGGAGCCGAGGCGCCCACGCAGGCGGTCGCCGCCGCCTCCGCCCGCCCCGCAGCCCTGGGGACCGGCGCCCCGGCTGCTGTCGGACAGCCTGGGCAGCCCTACCAGCCCGCTCCACCTCGTCGGCCCAGACAGACCACGGCCGCAGCCGGCTACGCCGCGACCTCCGCCCGCCCGGGGGGTACACCGGGCGCCGAGGCGGCGGAGGCGACGGTCTTCGGCGTGGGGACGGCAGAGGCCGAGGAGACCGCCTCCGACAGTCCCTCTGGACGTTTCCTGTGGATCCTCGCCGCCATCGTCGCGGCCCTGCTGGTCTTCGTCATGACCTGGATCCTGACCGGCGGGGAGAACGACTCCTCCACCGGCGCCCAGGGCTCGCAGCCCACCGCCCCGGCGCAGCAGGCCACACAGGCCGCGCCCTCGGCGTCCCCCAGCGCGACCGCCTCGGCCTCCTCCACCCCCAGCGCCACACCGTCCCCGGACCTGAGCGCCCCCGCTCCTGACGACGCCCTGGAGATGAGCGTCTTCACCACGCCCAGCGGGAACATTAGCTGCTTGCTGGGGGAGGACTCCGTGTCCTGCACGATCAACGACCACGACTTCGTGGGCAACGACTCCTCCTGCAGCGGCTCCAGCGAGCCGTTCACTGCCTCCGTCGGCGTCGAGGGCGAGGCCAGCGGGTCCTGCGGGGAGGACTTCGCCAGCACGGGCGCCAGCCTCCAGTACGGCGCCTCGGCGAAGAACGACACCTTTGCCTGCACCTCCTCCGAGGAGGGCATCGAGTGCTGGAGCCAGGTCACGGGCCAGGGCTTCACCCTGTCGCGGGCCTCCTCCGAGACCACCCAGCGCTGACACCACACATTTGGGCCGGGTCCCCTGGCAGTGACCTCACTCGAGCTCAGCGGTGACCTCATGACTACCTCCTGCCCCAGATGACCACCTCCTACTCCAGGATCCTTGCCTACCCGGGTGCCGCAGCCTTCTCCGCTGCGGGCCTGGTAGCCCGCTTCCCCGTGTCCATGACGGGAATCTCCACCATCCTGGCCGTCCAGGACGCCTACGGCTCCTACACCGCCGCCGGCCTCGTCAGTGCGGCAAACATCGTGGCCGTGGCCCTGGGCTCGCCGCTGCTGGCACGGCTGGTGGACGCCTACGGGCAGTCACGGGTCATGCTGCCCGCCGTCCTGGGCTCAGCAGCCGGACTGGCCGGGCTGGCTGCAGCTACCGGGGCACGGGCGCCCCTGGCTGTCCTGGTCGCCCTGGCCGTCCTGGCCGGCGCCCTCGCCGGGTCCATGGGATCCCTGGTGCGGGCCCGGTGGACGGGCATCCTGCGCACCCCCCAGGAGACCCACACCGCCTTCTCCCTGGAGGCCGCCCTGGACGAGGTCACCTTTATCATCGGGCCGGTCCTGGCCACTGCCCTGTGCACCGCCCCCGTCCTGCCGGTGACCTCGGGATGGCTGGCGGCCCTGCTCCTGCAGGTCGGCGGCGGCTCGTGGTTCCTGTCCCAGCGTGCCACCGAGCCCGCTGCCCACGGCAGGCCGGGGCGCGCAGCGACCCCAGGAGGCGCCGCGCACCACAGCGTGCTGCGTCACGGGGCCGTCATCGTGGTCATCGCCGTCTTTCTCCTGTCCGGCGCGATGTTCGGCGCCAACGACGTGGCCGCCGTCGCCTTCGCCACCGAGCAGGGGCACGCCTCCGCCTCAGGGGTCATCCTGGCCGCCTGGGGGGTGGGCTCCCTGACCGCCGCCCTCGCCTACGGCTCCCGCTCCTGGGGCTGGCCGCTGCGGACCCGGCTCCTCCTGGGAGTGGTCGCGCTGGCCGTGGGCTCCTCCACCTTCGCCCTGGCACCCAACCTCGTCGTCCTGAGCGTGCTCATGGTCCTCACGGGGACGGCCATCGCCCCTACGGTCGTCAACGGCAACAACATCATCCAGGTGACTGTAGCTGCCTCCCAGCTGACCGAGGGCCTGGCCTGGGTCAGTACCGCGCTCAACATCGGCGTCTCCCTAGGTGCCCTGCTTGCTGGCAGCGTCATCGACGCGGCCGGGTCACGCGGCGGCTACCTGGTCATGGCAGCCTGCGCCTGGGCCGCCGTGGCAGCCGCGGTGGCGGGCTCCAGGGTGCTACGAGGAGCACGTACCCGCAGCACCCTGGAGGGGCAGTGACAGGAGGGCCGGCAGCGGCGTCGTCCTGCCCACTGCGCAGACCGGGCAAGGCGATGCCCTAGACTCCTCGGGTGCGCAGGAGGAGGCAGGCGACGGCACCCGCAGCAGAGGCAGCGACCGTGCGGGTGGCCCGGCGCCTCCGGCACCGGGCCCTCGGCTCGCCCCTGACCGAGGAGGTAGGGCGACTGGCCCTCCTGGTCGCCGCCTACGTCTCCCTGACCGACGCGGGCTCATGGGTCTTCAAGCTGGACTCCTACGTCTACTACGCCGCCGTCGAGCAGTGGCAGGACGGCGGCGACCTCTACCGCTGGTACGCCAACCCCGGTCAACAGCTGTGGCCCTTCACCTACACCCCCCTGGCCGCGTGGCTCCTCGTCCCGCTGACCGGTCTCACCTACGAGTGGGCCACCGCCCTGCTCGTAGCCGCAACACCTGCGTGTGCCGCGGTGACCGCCTGGGCCGTCCTGCACACCCTGCGAGACCGTCCACCGCCGGGAGGACCTCCCCCCTCCCCGCCTGTGACCCCCTCCTCCCGGGCACCGGGCACCGACCCACCAGGTGATGCCTGGCTCCCGCACGCCCTGTCCGCCCGGGAGGCGCGCAGCCTGGCCCCGTGGCTGGGACTGCTGGCCGTCATGGTCCTGGAGCCCTTCCCCAAGACCATGGAGTACGGGCAGGTCAACGCCGTGCTCATGGCACTGGTCGCCGTGGACGTGCTGGTCCTGCCCGAGGAGTCGCGCTGGCGCGGAGTGCTCAGCGGGCTGGCCGCAGCAGTCAAGCTGACCCCGGCGGTGGCCGTCCTGGTCTTCCTGGCGGGCAGGCAGTGGCGCAGCGCCGCGACCATGGTGGCCTCCGCAGCCGGGGCGACCCTGCTGGCGGCCCTGGCCAGCCCCGAGGAGACCTGGGACTTCTTCACCTGGGCCATGTGGGATACCGGCCGGGCCGGGTTCCGCGACTTCTCCGGCAACCAGAACATCCAGGGGGCTGTCGCCCGGTCGCTGCCCGAGTCGCTGTGGACCCCCGCCTGGGCGCTGGGCACGACCCTGGCCGTCCTGGGCGCCTGGCTGCTGTGCCGCCGCCTGGACGCCCTGGCACCGGCGGGTAGTCCAGCAGCGTCAGCGGGCGCGCCAGCAGCGCCGACGGCTACCACGCTGCTACTACCGCCGACCCGGGGCCTGGTCGTGACCCTCCAGCTGAGCGTGACCATGGTGCTGGGGCTGCTCGTCTCCCCGATCTCCTGGTCGCACCACTGGGTGTGGGCGCTGCCGGCACTCGTGTCGCTGGTAGCAGCCGCCTGGCGGTGGCGCTCCGCGGGCCTGCTGGCCGCATCCGTCGCAGGAGCCGTCGTGTTCTTCCTGGCGGCGCACTGGTGGTTCCCCGAGCAGAACCACGTGGAGCAGGACTGGCCCGCCTGGGCCAAGCTGGTGGGCTCGAGCTACACCTGGTGGGCGCTGGGAAGTGGTGCCGTCCTGTGGCTCGTCTCTGGTCAGGTACTGAGCCGTCGGCACCGTGGCACTGACGCGGAGTTCTTCCCCCAGGAGTCAGGAGAATCAGTCTGCCCCTAGGATGCCCCTTGTGCCTGTGCCTTTCTCCGCCGTCCCCCGCGCTGTCGAGGACCAGTTCCACCGCGACCTGATCCCCGTGCTCAGGCACAGGGGATGGCACCCCCGCGTCATCCCCTACGACGGCTACGGCACCACCTCCGGCTCCGCAGGAACCTCCATGGTGCGGGTCCTGGCCCGCATGGTCATGCGTCCCAAGGACGCGCCCAGCGAGGGGCCGCTGCTCAGCTCCCTGCCCGAGACCCTGCCGACCACTGCGGCCCAGGCCCGTGACATGGCCGTCACCAGCCTCATGGAGGCCCAGCGCGGGTGGCGCCTGTTCATCGACGCCCCCGTCCCCTACCTGCCGGTCACGGTACGTGCCGGGGGAACCAGCGTGCGCACCCGGGCGGACCGCGGCGGCTACGTCGACGTCGTCGTGCGCGGCCACGACCTGGAGCCGGGCTGGCACACGGTCGAGATCGACGCGGCGGGAGCCGGGACTGTGCGCGCCAGGGTGCTCGTCGTCCCACCCGGCCCCCGGCTGGGGATCGTCTCCGACATCGATGACACGGCCATGGTCAGCCACGTGCCCCGCGTCCTGGTGGCCGCATGGAACCAGCTGGTGAAGTACACCTCCTCCCGCGAGCCCGTCCCCGGGATGGCCGAGCTCTACACCCGGATCCAGGCCAGCCACCCAGGAACGCCGGTGATGTACCTGTCCACCGGTGCGTGGAACGTGCTGCCTACGCTGCGATCCTTCTTCCAGCGCCACGGGTTCCCTGACGGACCCAAGCTCATGACGGACTGGGGACCCACCAACACCGGCTGGTTCCGCTCAGGTATCGAGCACAAGCGCACCGAGCTGCGTCGCCTCATGATCGACCTGCCGGAGGTGTCCTGGCTGCTGGTGGGCGACGACGGCCAGCACGACCCGCTCATCTACGGCGAGGCGGCCCGGCACCACTCCGAGCGCGTCCGGGCCGTGGCCATCAGGAAGCTGACCCCGGCGCAGCAGGTGCTCGCTGGCGGCCTGGCCGTCCCCCAGATGGGGATCAGCCCCGAGTCGCGCACCCTCGCGGAGGCCGACGTCCCCGTTGTCGTGGGGGCCGACGGCTACGACCTGGCCAGGCGGCTGCCTCCCGAGCTGGTGGACGGGCGCTGAGACGCACGCTCCCGGGGGGAGAGGCCCCCGGAAACGCCTGCAGGAGACGCCCGGCACAGGCAGTCGACCCACGGCTGTGGGCGCCGGGAAGGCTCACACCGCTGTGCCGACGAGGCTGCCGATCCCCCAGGTCACCCCCATGGCCAGCGCCCCGCCAGCCACGACCCGCACCACAGCGCGTCCCGCCGGGGCGTGCCCCAGCAGGGCCGAGACCCAGCCGGTCAACGCCAGGCCCGCCAGCACTGCCGCCATGGTGAGGGGCACGTCGAGCGGGGACGGGACCACCAGGATCGTCAGCACCGGGAGGGCCGCCCCCAGGACGAAGGCCACCGCCGACGCCGCCGCTGCCGCCCAGGGGCTGGTGTAGTCGTCCTCCCGCAGGCCCGGGCCCGCCTCCAGGTGGGCGGCGACGGCGTCGTGGGCGGTCAGCTCGCGGGCCACCTGGAGGGCCGTGGCCGCGCTCAGCCCCCTGTCCTGGTACCGGGAGGCCAGGTCAGCCAGACCCGCGTCGGGGTCGTGGGCCAGCCCTGCCCGGATCCGGCCGACCTCAGCCCGCTCGGTGTCAGCCTGGGTCGATACCGACACGTACTCCCCGGCCGCCATGGAGACCGCGCCAGCCAGGACGCCGGCGACCGCCGCCGTGAGGATCACCCGGGTCGCGCCCGGGTTGGCGGCAGCGACCCCGACAACGAGCCCGGCCACCGACACGATGCCGTCGTTGGCCCCCAGCACCCCGGCACGCAGCCAGTTGAGGCGCGAGGCGAGCTGCGAGGCCTGCGACACCTGGTTCGACGCGGCCGCGCCCTCCAGGTCGTGCTCACCGCGCCTACCGGGTGCCAGCATCTCAAAAGCGCTCATAGCACTATGGTAGAAATGATAAATTCCCTTGTATAGCAAAGGTTAACTTACCTTACAAAGGCTCGGCTGCCCTCGCCTGGCACTGCCTGCCACCCGGTGGGAGCAGGTGCGACGCGGTAGGCTGGAGCAGGGCGCACAGGAGGCGCCCACCCACCCGAGCAGCTGGCCCGCCCCCCGGCGGACACAGGCGACCAGTCGGCACCTGTCCAGCCACAACGAGCCCAGGAGGCACGCATGGCCACAAAGATCCCCTTCGCCATCGGAATGGGCGTCGGCTACGTCCTGGGGGCACGGGCGGGACGTGCCCAGTACGAGCGCATCAAGGCCGCGGCGGCCCGGGTGGCCGAGCAGCCCTTCGTCCGTCAGAAGATCGACACCGCCTCCGCCCGGGTCAGCCAGGCGGTCCGTGCTCAGGGGGAAGCCGTGACGGACAAGGTAGCCGATGCCGTCAAGGACAGGCTCTTCGGCCCCTCCTCAGCAGGCTCAGCAGGCTCCTCCTCCACGCCGTCAGCCACCTAGTCTAGTCGGCGCACGCCTGGCTGGCGCAGGTCAGCGTCAGCGTAGTCGCCGCTGGGGATCCTCCAGGTTGCTTACGGCTTCCCGAAACCCTGGTTGCGGTCGGCGTGGGTGAGCCGGGAGGATCGCGGCGTGCGCCCACCTCGCTACGCTCCGCCGAAGGACCTCAGCCCCTACGCCTGGCTGTCGGTCGGCGCCGCGGTCACGACCATCACCCTCAAAGGTATGGCCGCCTGGCTAACCGGGTCCGTGGGTCTGCTCTCCGACGCGGCGGAGTCCGTGGTCAACCTTGTCGCCGCCGTCACGACGCTTGTCGTCCTGCGGATCGCAGTCCGCCCGGCCGACGACGACCACCAGTTCGGCCACTCCAAGGCCGAGTACTTCTCAGCTGCTGTCGAGGGCGTCATGATCTTCGCCGCCTCCGCCCTCATCGTCGTCTCCGCAGTGGAGCGGCTGGTCTCCCCCCGCATGCCCGAGCAGCTGGGAACGGGGCTGGTTGTCTGCGTCGCGGCCTCCCTCGTCAACGGGGCCGTGGCCTGGGTCCTGTACCGCAAGGGCCGTCAGGAGCGCTCTGCGGCCCTGGTTGCCGACGCCAGGCACCTAGCCACCGACGTCACTACCTCGGCGGCCGTCCTGCTCGGGGTGGGCCTGGTCGCCGTCTTCCGCGCCCCGGTCCTCGACGCCGTCGTGGCCCTGCTGGCGGGCCTCAACATCATGCGCACCGGGCTCGCGCTGGTCAGGGAGTCGGTGGCCGGGCTCATGGACGCGGCCCCGTCCGCGCAGACGCTGGCGAGGGTGGATAACGTGCTGGAGCGCTACCGTCAGCCGGGCACCATCGACTTCCACGCGGTGCGAGTGCGCGAGGCGGGCTCGCGGCGCTTCATGGACCTGCACGTGCTGGTCCCCGCAGCCTGGAACGTCAAGCAGGGCCACGACCTCACCGAGCGGCTCATCGATGATCTCGTCGCGGCCGACCCCATCCTGCGGGTCTCCGCCCACCTGGAGCCTATCGAGGACCCCAAGTCCTACGAGGACGTCGCTGACGTCTAGGGACCGGCTCGTCCCAGCGCCAACGGGTCCACGCGTACCAGCCAGCCTATGGCCGCGCTCCGCTGCCGCGGTCCGCAGCCAACACCACCCGACACCCCAGTTTCCTTATTCTTCGTTACATGTCAGACTCAACCCTATGAATGCAACGCGGCTCTCCAGGTCGGCGCCGTCACTGCGCCAGCACCCGGCACGACGACCGTCATCTCCTCCCTTCTGGCGCCGACCGGGCCACCTGGTCCTGGAGACCTGCGTGGAGGACGTGGAGGGGGTTCGCATCTCCGCAAGAGTCGGGGCCGACCGGGCAGAGCTCGGGGAGAACCTCACCGCCTCCGGTACCACACCGTCAATCGGCACCGTGGAGGCCGCCATCTTCGCCGCGGCGGAGCAGGTCGAGGAGCGCCGCACACGCCTGGGAGCGCACTGGGCACAGACGGCGCAGTCAGCGCCCTTCGGACTGCGCGTCCTCATCAGGCCGCGCGGAGGCCCCTACGTCTACAACTCCGACGAGGGACGGGCCATGATCGCTGACGTGCGACGCATCGCCGCCCTGGCGCGGGAGATGGGGGAGTTCACCCGGCCCCAGGTGGTGGCGGGTGCGGGCACGCACCTGCCACCTGCCGTCGAGCTGGGCTTCGTCGTCGGGGCGCTCACTGACGACGGCGCTGTGGACCGTGGGCTGGTGCGGCTGCTGGTGTCCATGGCGGACGGCGCCCCCGTCACCTTCCACCGGGCCTTCGACCAGTGCCGGGACACGGTGGAGGCCTACGGCGACCTGGGCGGCCTGGGCGTGGACTATGTCCTCACTTCTGGCGCCTCCGACTCCCCGGAGGAGGCCTCTGCCATGATCGCCGGGCTGACAACTAGCGACGGCCCCACTGTCATCGCAGCCTCCGGCGGGCTGGGTATCGGCCCGGAGGGCCTTGGCTCCCTGGTGGCAGCGACCGGGGTACGGGAGGTGCACATGCGCTGCCCCCAACCGGGTATCGGCCCGGGGGAGCCGCAGCGTACTGACCAGGAGATGGTGCGCCGCGCCGTGGAGGCAGCCCGGGCCGTCACCCTGCCGCCGCGCGCGTGAGCCGGAGCCTGGCAGGTGTGGCTGACCCGCCCTGGGACAGGCCAGCCACACACACCTATAAGACCGCCCAGACGGTTCCTCCTGCCTCAGGAGTCCTTCGCCTGCTCCGCGGCTCGAACCTGCGCGGCCGCCTGGACCAGGTTGCGCAGGGAGGCCTGCACCTCCTCATAGCCGCGGGTCTTGAGACCACAGTCCGGGTTAGCCCATAGCCGCTGCGCCCCCAGGGCCGCCACCGCGCGCTCCAGCAGCTCCACGCACTCCTGGGTGCTGGGCACGCGCGGGGAGTGGATGTCCCACACGCCCGGTCCCAGCTGGCGTTCAAAGCCGTGCTCGGCCACCGCGGGCAGGATGTCCATGCGCGAGCGCGAGGCCTCGATGGAGGTGACGTCGGCGTCCAGGTGGTCCACGGCGTCGATGACGACGTCGAACTCCGAGTAGCACAGGTGGGTGTGGACCTGGGTGGCCGGGGCGGCCCCGCCGGTGGCCAGGCGGAAGGACCCCACCGACCAGGCCAGGTACTCCTCCCGATCGGCGCGACGCAGGGGCAGGGTCTCGCGGATGGCCGGCTCGTCGACCTGGACGACCCCGATCCCGGCCGCCTCCAGGTCGGCCACCTCGGCACGCAGGGCCAGGCCGAGCTGGTCGGCCACCTGAGCGCGCGGCACGTCGTCGCGCACGAAGGACCAGGCCATGATGGTGACCGGGCCGGTAAGCATGCCCTTGAGAGGCCTGTCAGTCAGCGACTGCGCGTAGGAGGACCAGGCCACCGTCATCGGCGCGGGGCGTACCACGTCGCCCCACAGGACGGAGGGACGGGTGCAGCGTGACCCGTAGGACTGGACCCACCCGTGCTCGGTGGTGGCAAAACCGTCCAGGAGCTCGGCGAAGTACTGGACCATGTCGTTGCGCTCGGCCTCACCGTGGACCAGGACGTCCAGGCCGATCTCCTCCTGGAGACGCACCACTGAGGCGATCTCGGCGCGCATCGCCTCCTCGTAGGCGGCCTGGTCGAGCTCGCCGCGCCGGTAGGCGGCACGCGCCCGGCGGATCTGGGAGGTCTGGGGGAAGGAGCCGATGGTGGTCGTGGGCAGGACGGGCAGCCCCAGACGCGCCTGCTGGGCTACCTGACGCTCGGCGTAGGGGGCGCGGGTGCGGTCCGCCTCGGTGACCGCAGCTACCGCCTGACGGACCTCCGGCCGGCTGACCCCCGGGTGGGCGGCACGCTCAGCCCGCAGACGGGCGTCCTCGGCCAGCTCGGCGGCCACCGCCTCACGCCCCTGTGCCAGCCCCCGGGCAAGCACCTGCACCTCACCCACCTTCTGGTCGGCGAAGGCCAGCCAGGAGCGCACCTGCGGGTCAAGGGCGGTCTCCCGCTCGACGTCGTGGGGCACGTGCAGCAGCGAGGTGGAGGTGGTCACGGTCACCGGCGTGCCCGGGGGCAGGGCATCACGCAGCCGCTCCAAGGCAGTCAGGGCGGCGTCCAGGTCGGTGCGCCAGATGTTGCGCCCGGAGACCACCCCGGCCGCCACCGACTTGCCCGCCAGGGCGGCCAGGTCCTGGTCGTGGGGCAGGCCGCCCGCCACCAGGTCCAGGCCGACGGCATCCACGGGCGTAGCCCCCAGGACGGGCAGGGCGTCGCCCAAGGACCCGTAGGAGCCGGCCACGAGCAGGCGGGGCCGCTCCACAACCGCCCCCAGCCAGGTGTAGGCGTCACGCACCGCCTCCAGGACCCGAGCGCGCCCCACGGCCCAGGAGTCGCTGGCCAGGGCCGGCTCATCGAGCTGGACCCACTGGGCACCAGCCTCATGCAGGTCCATGAGGAGGTGGCCGTAGGCGTCAATGACGTCGCCCAGGCGGTCCAGGGGGGTAAAACCGGGGGCGGCGTCGTCGCTAGGCTTGGCCAGCAGCAGGTAGGTGACTGGGCCCACCACCACCGGGCGCGGGAGGGTGCCCGCGGCCACGGCATCACGCACCTGGTCAGCGGGGCTGGCCGTGCCAGCGGCAGCCGAGCCGACGTAGCTGATGGGGGTGTCCTGGTCGATCTCGGGGACCAGGTAGTGGTAGTTGGAGTCCAGCCACTTGGTCATCTCCAGGGCCGGGCGGTCCCCCTCCCCCCGGGCCAGCGTGAAGTAGCCGTCCAGGTCCAGGCCGCCGTGCTCGTCGCACAGGTCGCGGAAACGGGCTGGGACCGCGCCCAGGGCGGCGGTGACGTCGAGGACCTGGTCGTAGAGGGTGGAGTCGGCCGGGACGGCGGAGGCGGCGTCCAGGCCCAGGGCGGCCAGGCGGGCGCGGGTGGCCTGGCGCAGGCTGGCGGTGGCCTCGCGCAGGTCCGCAGCGGTGGCAGCCCCTTTCCAGTAGGACTCGACGGCACGCTTGAGCTCGCGGTCGGGGCCGATGCGCGGGTAGCCCAGGATGGTGGCCGCGGGGAGCGGGGCAGGTGCGGTGGGCTGGGTGTCAGAGGCGCTCATGGGGGTCTCCTTGCAGGGCAGGGTACGAACGAGGATGCGGTGGGCGACGCCCGGTAGCGGGCAGGCGACGAGGACAGCGGCCCGGTCAGGTGGCGCAGGAAGCATGTCGGTAGGCATGCCGCCCTGGAACCGCCGGGAGTGGTCTCCACGGAACCGGTGCACGGCGCAGGCCAGCACAGCGCTCAGGCTGGGGCAACGGCACCGCCTCAGGCACTGTCTGTCACCATTGGACACTGCTGGGGGCTGCTCTCCTGCTTCCGGGTATCCGGGACGTGGCGGCGTCAGGTCCTCGCCGCCCCGGGCATTCGACCACCGGGGGCAGGGGTGGTCCGCGGCGCGAACACACCCGTGACATCGGTGCTGGGTAGCCTGAGCAGCATCGCCTCTCCATCGGTCGTGGCGGAAGCACCCTGCCGGGGCGGGTTGCTGCGGCGTCACCGAGCCACGTCTCTCAGCCGCTCTGGATAGAAGGCCCGGACCGGGCCTAGGTGGACCGGGCCAACCCTACCCCAGCCGCGCCGATCACCACACACCGTCCGGACGGTGGACAGCGATGGACGGCCGATGGGGCGGCTCAGCGCGGGCGCGCGGTACGGACTCGGTAGAGGACATAGGCAGCCGCGACAAGGACTGACAGCCCGGCAGCACCCCGGACGTGGGGGACAAAGCTCAGCGCCGGCAAGCTGTTCACCTCGGTAGGCCACACCGTGTACACCCACGGGATCGACACCGACGCATCAGCGGCAAGAGCGACGAGGGCAGCCCCGGCACACAGCAGGAACACGCTACAGGCGCCGAGGACAAGGCTAGCCACGACCAACGAGGTCACCCGGAGGACAGAGAACATGAGAATCTCCTTGTCATCTTAATGACGTGACACGAGCGTCAACCGCCCTGCCACGGTAACACCGCAATATCATTACCTCCGGCAGCCCCGCCGGACCACTCCGGTGCCGCCTCCGTGACGCGAAGACAGCCTGCGCTCATACGCTCATATATGTCTCGCCCCCACGGTCCTCCCTACGCTACGACCTGGCTCTACCCGCCCACCAGCTCCCTCCCTACCAGACCCCTACCAGACAGAGGGACGCCGGTCCCCGCCGGGAGTGGCGTTGAGGTAGGCCAGGTCCACCTCGTGCTGGGTCTCCCGGTCGGGCTCCTGCCCCCGGAAGATCCCTCCCAGACGCAGGTGGGAGACCACGTCCAGCGCGGGCCGGGTCCGGTTGAATGTGTAGAGGTGCACCCCGGGGGCACCTCCGTCGAGCACCTGGGTGGCCAGGCGCAGGGTGGCGTCGATCCCCGCCGCCACAGCCTGGGCGCCCTCGGCCCGCCGTAGGGTGGCACTCAGGTCGGCCGGGACCTGCACACCGGTCAGCGACTCCAGGCGGGTCAGGCGGCGCAGGTCCGTCAGGGGGATGATGCCGGGAAGGACAGGCATGACCACCCCGCTGTAGGAAGCGGCACGCGACAGCGACAGGTAGTCCTGCGCGTCGTAGAAGACCTGGGTTATGGCCAGGTCGGCACCCGCCTCCTGCTTGGCGGCCAGGACCTCCACCTCAGCCTCCAGGTCCTCGCAGGCAGGGTAGGCAGCCACGGCCACCTGCAGGTGCCGGGCGCCGTCACCGAAGTACTCGTCCTCGACCTCGCGGATCACGCGCACCAGGTCGCTGGCGTAGCGCAGCTCACCGGGGACGTCGCTCGCCCTGGTCCCGCGCGGCGGGTCGCCCCGCAGCGCCAGGAAGCGGCGCACCCCCAAGCCCAGGAAGAGGCGCACAATCTCCACCACGTCGCGCCTGCGGTAGCCGATACAGGTCAGGTGGGCCATGAGCGGCACCCGGCTGGTGGCCAGCACGTGGGTGACGACGTCCTCAGCCGGGTTGTGCTCCCGCACCGCGCACACCCCGGGGCCGCCGTCAGGGTCGGGCGCGAAGGTCGGCCGGTAGGTGACTGAGACGAAGTCGGGGAGCACCCCCAGCAGCCGGTCCAGCGCTCCCCACGTCTGCGAGGCATGGACACCGGGGCGGGGAGGGAAGAGCTCCAGGGACAGCGAGGGCAGCCCCGCCGGGGCCAGCGCGGCACCAGCGGCACCCGGGGACGCAGCCCGCTGGGGCGCGACAGGCCCCGCTGCAGGCAGGGGCGGCCCGGTCACGGGAACCAGGTCTGCGTCGTACTGGTCCACTCGGTCCACTCGGTCCATGGTGCGGCCCTCCATCGGTCCTGGCGGAAGCACCCGGAGGGGGTTGCTGCGGCGTCACGGAGCCAGGTCTCTCAGCCACTCTAGATGGAACAGCCCAAGGGTAGACGAACCCCAGGACCACGGGCACAGCTACAGGCTCACGCTGGAAGCGCAATTCCCCTGGGCGCCCTCCGCGACCTGGTGACCCGCGCCAGCTTCTAGCCTAAGCTTGTACGCATGAGCATGGTGCGTATCGACACCCCGCGCGGTGTCACCCTGGTGGGCTCCTTCGTCCGCCCCGACGGCACCCCGCCGCAGGACGGCGAGAGCGGCACGGGCGTGCCGACCCGCCGGGAGGGCGTGGTGCTGCTGGCCCACGACTTCCTCGCGGACCGGCACGGAGAGCAGGGGCGCCTGGACCTGGTCTCGGCCAGCTACCAGAAGGCGGGCATGGCCACCCTCAGCATCGACTTCTCCGGACTGGGCGAGTCCGACGACGACGTCATCACCCTGGCCAACGAGGCCGAGGACCTCAGGGCGGTGTCCGGCTGGCTGGCCGAGCGCGGCTACACCCGCCAGGCCATCCACGCCAACGGCTTCGGCGCGACCGCCGCTCTCCTGGCCCGGCCCGAGCAGGTACGCACCGCCGTCCTGGTAGGGGCCGTGGTCGGCCCCCAGTCAGTCCTGTGGGAGCAGGTCTTCTCCCCCCACCAGCTCGACGAGCTCGCCCGCCACGGCCTGACCCGGCTGGTGGACGACAACCCGAACCCGCGCCAGTGGAACGTGCTGAGCAAGGAGACCCTCGCCGACTTCTCCATGCAGGAGCCCCACACCACCATGGCGGAGGTTCCGTGGCCGGTCCTTATGATCTACGGGGCGCTGACCCACGAGATGCCCGATACCGCGGCAGACGCCCAGAAGGGCTTCCCGCTCCTGAAGGACGGCAGCCAGCTGGTGCAGGTACGCAAGGACCACCCGCAGGAGGCCCAGGCGGAGGTGGCTCGGCTGGGTACTGAATGGGTGACACGACACCTGCGCTGAGCCGCACCCAGGTGAGCGGATACGGTCACCCTGCGGACCCCGGGTGGCCCTGGCTCCCGCCCTGTCAGCCCCGCCCTGTCATCGTCGTCTCGGCCTTACCCGTCTAGGCCTTGCCCATGTCTAGGCCTTGCCCAGACGGACCACCACTGCCCGGTGGTCCGTCTGGGGCAGCGTGAGGACCTCGCCTGACTGCCCCACCCAGGCGGAGGCGTCCACGAGGACGTGGTCAATGGTTGCCCCCAGGAGCCTGGTCCCGGTGTGGGTGGGCCAGGTCGCCAGGCCACCGACACCCGCCTGCTCCCCCGCGCTCGCGCAGGCGTGCAGGTCACGCAGCAGGGCGTGGTCGCGGGTGGCGTTGAAGTCACCGACCATGACCAGCCCCTCGGGCGGGTCCTGGCACAGGCCGGCCACCGTGGTCAGCGAGGACCTCCACTCCCCCATGAGCCCCGGCACCGGCGGGTAGGTGTGCACCCCGGTGATGACAGGCCCTGACCCGTCCACGGGCTCCAGCACGACCATTCCGCGCCCCGCACCCGCCACCCCCTCCGTCTGCCGGTAGCCCCCCAGGCGCTCGGAGACGAGGACCGTCGTAGCGCGCACCGGGTCGATGCCGTGATGCGCCCCGGAGTCGTCGTCGGCACCGTCGCCGTCCTCGTCGTTCCACCCGTAGGGCGGGCTGACTGCGGTGTAGACCGTCAGCTCCCCAGCCGCGCCCCGCAGCAGCCCTGCCAGCTCCTCGCCGTAGGCGGCTGTCGTCTCCGGCAGGACGACGACGTCGGCCTGCACGGCCCGGGCGGTCTCGGCCACGGCCTGGACGGGCGCGTCCTCCCTCTCGGTGTTAAGGGACATGACGGTGAAAGCAGCCTTGTCCGAGGGGGTGTCCGAGGAGGTATCAGAGGTTTCAAGAGGTCCCAGGGACATGCCGCGCCCTAGGAGGACGCCACCGTGGGCGAGGGCGACGAGGACAAGGACCAGCCCGAGGGCACCGGTGCGCAGTCCGGCACGCGACGAGGAGGACGCACGCCCAGCCCGGGACCGGGCCAGCCTGCGTCGCAGGAGGGCGGTGGCCAGCAGGAGGAGGCCCAGGAGCCCCCACCCGAGCGTCATGAAGGTGCGCAGCGCCACGACCTGGGCGACAAAGGGCTGCATGGTCAGAGGAGGACGCAGGCTCACCAGCGCCACGGCTGCCGCGAGCGCGACCACACCCCATCCCAGGCCATGAAGGTAACGACTCATGCACGACATTCAACCAGAGCTCGTGAGAAAGTCCGGGCAGCGAGAGGAGCACGCGCAGCGGCCATGGTCTCGCGGCTGCTGCCTGCCAGGTCCCTGGACCAGCCGGTCCCGCCCATCTTCCGCCTGCACGCCCTGAGGCGGAAGGAGACGTGCTGGCCCGCCTCAGACGCGGGCGCGGATACTCGCAGTGCATCAACCACGAGCCACGCGGGCCAGGAGCCGAGCACATGCTGCCGAGCACAATCACCGAGCACGACCTCTGTCCGCGTCATGGAGCCAAGCCATGGACAGTGCACTGACCGACCTCATCACCGACGACCGTGTCGTCATCCGCCAGCGGGTCAACGACTGGCGCCAGGCCATCACGCTCGCCGCCGAGCCACTGGTGTCCGACGGCTCCGTCTCACGTGCCTACGTCCGCTCCATGATCCGCTCCGTGGAGACGTACGGCCCCTACATCGTCCTGGCTCCCCACACAGCCCTGGCCCACGCGCGCCCCGACGGCGAGGTCTACCGACAGGCCATGAGCCTGCTCACCCTGTCAGACCCTGTGACCTTCGGCCATGAGGACAACGACCCGGTGTCCCTCGTGTTCTGTCTGGCGGCTGTAGACAGCGCCTCCCACCTGGCCGCCCTGCAGCAGTTCGTGTCCCTGGTCACCGACGTCACACGGCTGAGGCTCCTGGTTGCAGCGAGAACCGTCACCGAGCTCCAGCGGGCACTCCGCCACGGGCACGGCGCATCCACCACGTCACCGACAGACACCGGCAGCCACCGACAAAGGAGTACCTGACATGGCACGTTCCGCCCGCACGGCCGACACACCCAGGAAGCCCGACATCTACTTCGTCTGCGGGGCCGGCCTAGGCTCCAGCCTCGCCTGCCAGATGGAGGCCGAGGAGGTCCTCCGCCAGGCCGACCTGCCCGCCAGCCTCCACCACGACGGGATCTCCGCCCTGCCCGGTATCCAGGCCGACATCATCGTCTCGGCGGAGAACTTCCGGCCTATGATCGACAAGCACGGTCCTGACCCCTCGATCACCCTTGTGTTCCTTCACAACGTCGTGGACAAGGAGGAGATCCGCGACCGGCTCGTCCCTGTCGTCACAGCGTTTGTCACAGGGTTGCGGGACGGACACCGTGACCAGGACGCTCGCACGTCACCGGGTAGCGGGCCTGGGGCGGCTCTTCCCGAGACCAGCACGTCG
Organism: Actinomyces sp. 2119; assembly: GCF_003591215.1. Classification (NCBI taxonomy): domain Bacteria; kingdom Bacillati; phylum Actinomycetota; class Actinomycetes; order Actinomycetales; family Actinomycetaceae; genus Actinomyces; species Actinomyces sp. 2119. The sequence goes on along the minus strand of NZ_QYRR01000005.1, from coordinate 38,393 downwards.
GCCACCTCGCCCTCCATGACCCAGGAGCCCCAGCCATGAGCGCCCTGGGCTGGGTCATCTCCAACATCTTGACCCAGGCCGGGATCGTCATCGCCCTCATCGCGATGCTCGGCCTGGTCCTTCAGGGCAAGGGCGTAGGTGCCACCGTCGTCGGCACCTTCAAGACCCTTCTGGGCTTCTACGTCCTGGCCGCCGGCTCGGCGATCCTGGTGGACACCCTGACCTACTTCGGTACCGTGTTCCAGGCAGCCTTCAACATGACCGGCGTGGTGCCCAGCATCGAGGCGGTTAACGGCTACGCCACCAACAACCTCCAGCTGGGCGGCCAGATCGCCCTGACCTTCCTGGGGATCTTCGTGGTCAACATCCTCCTGGCCCGCCTCACCCCGTGGAAGTACATCTTCCTCACCGGGCAGGCCCTACTGTGGATGGCCACCATGACCGTGGTCCTGGGACACGCTGCCGGGCTGCACGGAGCCTGGCTCATCGCCGCAGCCAGCCTGGTGGGTGGGGTCTTCGCCGTGGGCATGCCCGCCGCCGCCCAGCCGATCGTGCGCAGGATCACCGGCAACGACGCCATCGCCCTGGGGCACTTCTGCACCATCGGCTACCTGGTCGAGGCCGGGGTAGCCTGGCTGGTGCGCAGGCGGGGCACAGACAGACAGCCCTCCACCGAGGAGGTCACGCTACCCCGCTCCCTGGAGTTCCTCCAGGACACCTACATGTCCCTGGCGGTGGTTATGGTGCCGCTCTACCTTGTCACCGCCGCCTTCGCCGGGGCGGATCCCGTGGCCGACCAAACCGGGGACATGAACCACATGGTGCACGCCTTCATCCAGGCGGTGCAGTTCGTCGTGGGCGTCTACGTCCTCATGGCCGGGGTGCGCCTCCTGCTGGGAGAGATTGTCCCCGCCTTCCGGGGCATCTCCATGAGGCTGGTCCCTGACTCCAGGCCGGCTCTGGACTGCCCGGTCCTGTTCCCCTACGCACCCAACGCTGTCGTGGTCGGCTTCATCACTACGACCCTGGGCACCGTCATCGCCATGCTCGCCCTGCCCGCCCTCGGCTTCGCCGTCATCGTGCCGGGCATGCTCACCAACTTCTTCGCCGGAGGCACGGCGGGGATCTTCGGCAACGCGGTGGGCGGCAGGCGAGGGGCGCTAGTGGGCGGGGTCGTCCACGGGCTGTTCATCACCCTCCTGCCCGCCCTCCTGGTGACCACCTTCCTCAACCTGGGCTTCCCCAACCTGTCCGCCACCGACGTCGACACCATCACGGCGGGGCTGGTCTTCGCCTACGTCATCGGCCCGATCATGCGGGCCTTCTGAGAGGAGGAGGCCATGAGACTGGGAAAGAGGTCGTGGGGGCGCAAGGGCCGCGGGAGCCGTGGGAGCCTGGAGAACCACGGAGCCGTGACGCCCGGTGAAGAAGGCAGTGCTGCCAGCGCTACCAGCGCTACCAGCGCCGCCAACGCCGCCAGTGCCGCAGCAGCCCCGTCGCTGCCGGTCCCACCACAGCGCGAGGCCGAGCTGCGAACCACCATCGCCTCGCTGACCGACCAGCTGGTGGCGCTGGGTGGGGCAGGAGTCGGCCCAGCACCGGAGACAAGTGCCCTGTCCCAGGCACCGGCCGGGCAGGGCCAGGTGCCGACAGGACCGGCCCAGGAAGTCGGCACCGGCGGGACCGACCAGCGCGTCACCGTCCTCAACGAGCTGGGTGCCGCCTGCGCCGAGCTGGGGGACACCGAGGCTGCTATCGCCCACTACGAGGCCTCCATGGCCTTGCACGAGCAGTTCGGCCCCGCCTACCGCGGGCTGCTCACCCTGTACAACAACATGCTCCGTCAGGCCGCCGCTGCCAAGGACGACGACGGCGTCCGGCACTGGAGCTCCAGGCTCGACGACCTGACGGCCCTGTCCAAGCGCGTCATGCGCTCACAGTACTGACCCGGCACTGACCCGGCACCAGCCCGGCACTGACCGCGCATCGGTGAGAGCGCCGCCCGGCACCGTCAGCAGGTGGCAGGCGGCTCCCACCCGGGAAGCAGCCCGCAGGGAGCCGTCGTACCTGAGACCCTCGTGAAAGGATCCCCATGTACGTATCCATGACCCCGATGCTGGCCGAGGCGGCCGCCGTGGGCTATATGGTCGGCGCGTTCAACGCCCACAGCCTGGAGATGGTGCCACCTATCATCCGGGCAGCCCGCGACCTCGGCGCCCCGGTCATCGTCCAGACCTCTCCGGGCACCGCCCGGTACGTCGGCATGCGCAACCTGGTGGCCGTATGCCGCTCCATGGCGGAGGACGAGGTCGTCGACGTCGCCCTCCACCTCGATCACGCCACCAGCCTGACCGATATCCGCGACGCCGTGGAGGCGGGCTACTCCTCGGTCATGTTCGACGGCTCCCTCATGGCCGTGAGCCGCAACGTGGCCACCTCGCGCCGCGTCATCGACTACGCCCGCAGCCGCGGCGTCTCCGTGGAGGTAGAGATCGGCACCATCGGCGGGACCGAGGAGGGGGTGAGCAGCACCGGGGGCCTGCGCACCCAGCCCCAGGAGGCCGTGTGGTTCCTGGAGCAGGTGGACGCCGACGCCCTGGCCGTGAGCATCGGCACCAGTCACGGCCAGTTCCGCTCCACCACCGACATCGACCTCGACCTTCTCTCCCGGATCCACCAGGCTGTGGACCTCCCCCTGGTCATCCACGGCGGTACCGGCGTGGACGAGGCCGACTACCCCTCCCTAAGCGCCAACGGGGTGCGCAAGTTCAACGTCGGCACCGAGCTCCTCGTGGGCTGGACCCGCCAGGCCCAGGAGCAGTTCGCAGCCACCGAGGTCAGCACCTCCCTTCGCCGCAACATCGAGCCGTGCAACGACGTCGTCCGCGATATCGTCGCCCGCAAGATCAGCCTGTTCCTGGGTGAGACCCGTGAGCCGCAGTGAGGCCAGCCAGGCCGGGGGCACGCTTATCCTCGTGGCAGGCCCCCCGGGCACCGGCAAGAGCTGGATGGCCCGCCTGGTCCTGCGCCACCTGGAGGACCATGTCCTGGCCCCGGGCGAGCGCTGCCAGCAGGTGTCGCTGGACCAGGTCAAGGAGGGCCTGTGGGACCGCCTAGGCTTCTCCGGGCCGCAGGAGAAGGCCTTGCTGGACCGGGAGGCGCTGAAGGAGTACGAGCGGGCTGTGGGGGCGGCCATGGGCCACAGCCGTGTGGTGGTCTCCGACTACCCTTTCAGCACCAGGCAGCACGACCTGCTGTCACGCCTGTGCTGCCAGCACGGGTTCACCCCCCTGACCGTACGTCTCGTGGCCGACACCGACGTCCTCTACGAGCGCCAACGGCACCGCGACCTAGAGACCTCCCGGCATCCGGGCCATCTGCTGACCTCCTACCGTCCGGGGCAGGTCCTGTTCGACCGGACCGAGGCCGACGCGCTGGTGTCCCGGGAAGAACTAGCCCGCCGCTGTGCCGAGCGCGGCTACTCCTCCTTCACGCTCGGGCAGACGCTGGAGGTCGATGTCAGCGACCTTGATGCCGTGAGCTACCCGGCTGTGCTGGCCTGGGTGGAGGAGCAGCTGAGGGGGTAGCGAGGCCCGTGGCACGGTTCAACGACATCATCCCCATCCTGGAGGACTCTCCCGGCCTCCGCGTGCCTGCGGCCCGGATCGCGCGCCGCCTAGGTGTGTCCACACGCACCGTGCGCAACTACGTCTCTGCCGCCAACCGCCGCTACGGCAACGTCGTGACCTCCACCAGAGCGGGCTACAGCCTGGACACCGAGGCCTGGGAGCGCGCGGGAGCCACGGGGCGGCGCGCCCCCCGTCCAGGTGACGGGCCCGTCGAGCGGCTCGCCCACCTGCTGCGTCTGCTCATGACCACCAGTAGCGGCCTCAGCGTGTTCGGGCTGGCGGAGGAGCTCTGCGTCTCGGAGTCCACCATCGAGTCCGACCTGACCCGCGCCCGGGTGCTCCTGGCCCACTCCGGCCTGCGCATCACCCGCACCGGTGAGACGGTGCGCATGGAGGGCGAGGAGGTAGCCCAGCGCCGCCTCATGCGCGGCCTCCTCACCAAGGCGGCGGCCAGCCGCCGTCAGGTCATCGACGTTGAGGAAGTGGCCCGCCAGCTGGACGAGCCCACCCTGCCCGGTCTGAGACAGCGGATGATCTCGGTGCTGGGCGACGTCGACCTGGTGGTCAACGACCGCACGGCCGACGAGCTCGTGGCCCACATCGCCGTCATGGTGGAGCGCGTACGCGCCGGCCACACGATCACCTGGCTGTCCGGTGCCAGCGGCCAGGCGGTGCTGCGCCCCATGTCCCAGGCGGTGGCCACGCTCGTGGAGGAGCAGTTCGGCATTCACCTGCCCGACCAGGAGATCACCTACCTGGCTCTGCTCCTCCTGGAGAAGGCGGCACCCGCCCACCCCGAGGGGCGCCCCCGGCCTGAGGTGCAGGCGTTCCTGGAGCCCCGCTACGTCAGGCTCGTCTCCGACATCGTGAGCAGGGTCAATGACAACTACCTCATCGACCTCAGCGACGAGCGGTTCATCTCCTTCCTCGCCCTGCACGTGCGCCGCCTGGTCGACCGCGCCTGCCAGCACACGGCGGTCCCGGTCCCTGCCGGGCAGTCGGTGAAGAACACCCACCCACTGGTCCACGAGCTCGCCGTGTTCATCGCCCAGCAGGTTGAGCGCAGTACAGGGGTGGAGGTGGCTGAGGACGAGATCGGGTTCCTCGCCTTCCACGTGGGCGGACGACTGCTGTCCATGCACGAGCGTGACGACCAGGTGGATGTCACGCTGGTCCTCCCCCGCTACTACGACGCCGGGGACGTCTTCCGCCAGGCGGTGGAGGGGGTTCTGGCAGGCAGAGGCAGGGTGGGACGAGTGGTGGCTGACCTGGATGAGGTGGACGGGGCAGACGAGGCAGGTGCCGGCAGTACCGACGCCGGGAACGACGGCTCCGGGGCCGGGTGGCCGGTCGGGGCGTCCAGGACCGTGCGCGGAAGAGGCACCGACCTGGTGGTTGTCGCTGGCACGGCCCGACCGTTCTCCCGGCTTTCGGCACGCCCCCGACGACGCCAGCCCAGGCCCGCCGTGGTACGCACCGGGGTCCTGCCCTCTCATGAGGACCTGGAGCGGGTCCGCTCCGCGGTCGCCGACGTCGCTGCTGGGCGCAGGCGCCTTGAGGTGGCCTCCTGGCTGGCTGCTGTCATGGACCCGAGCCTGTTTCTGCGGGTCGAGGGCGGGGGCCAGCGAGACGACGTGCTTCCGGTCATGGCACAGGCCCTGGTCTCCCGTGCGGCGGCGGGCGAGGGGTTCCTGGAGCAGGTCATGGAGCGTGAGCGGCTGTCAAGCACGGCCTTTGCCTCCGGGGCGGCCCTCCCCCACACCATCGAGATGACGGCGGCCAGGTCCGCCGTCATGGTGTGCCTGGCACGTCAGCCCGTGGACTGGGACGGGACCCCCGTGAGGCTGGTCGCCCTGCTGTGCCTGTCCGAGGACAGTCGCACCACCTTCGGCGACGTGTTCGACAACCTGGTCCACGCCCTCCTCGACAAGGAGGTGGTGACCCGGCTGGCCGCGTCCACCTCCTACGACGAGCTTGTCCAGACAGTGCTGGAGGTGGTGTAGGCCGGTCCCCGGCCGCAAGGTGCGTCGGCCCCAGCGCCATGACCCGCCACGGCCTGCTCCGACAGGAGGAACCGAAGGAAGCGTGGAGCACCTGGAGGTCTGCCGGACCGGGGAGGACGGAGCAATCCGGCGCGTCGGGTCCCTGGACCTGCTGGTCTCAGCCCGGATACGACAGTTCTCCTACGCGTCAGAGTGGCTGGAGCACGGCTTCGCGCTCGGCCGGGCGCAGCCTGGAGCAACTGCTTGACATGGACTGGGGGCTGGCCCGGGGCGAGGTCCTGCGCCTGGTGACCCGGGTGGCGCAGGTGGCACGCGGCACGTGGGACCGGGCGCCCAGGGGGCTTCGGCCTTGACGCCGGGACCGCCGCCGCCTGCCACCGTCGCGTTAAGGAGGACTGCGACTTCGGCACCGTCCTGGACGGCAGCGACCCGAGGCTCACCAGCTGAGGTCTTTGACACGCCCGCCTGGCGGTGCGATCGCGGGCCAGTGGGGGCTGGCCGCGGGACCGGTTGCACGCTCACCTTTTCGGACAAGAGACGAGGACCGCGCGATTCCGCGGATCTCGGCCTAGGGTGTGACCGACGTACGGCACTCCCATGTGCATCAAGGATCTCGTTGCACATGGGAGCCTTCCAGGCCCTTCCACCCAGTCTGGCGAAACGGTGTCATTCCGCTAATCCGCATAAGCACGGGGAAAGGTGAGCGTGCCGTTCGCTCCTGGGGCGCAAGATGTCACCTCTGCTGGCCCGGATGTGCCTGAGGAGCGTGCCGTTCGCTCCTGGGGCGCAGGCTGCCAGCCGCAGGCACCAGACCAGCGGCTGGCGTCATACCCGACCGCGTCAGGTCATACCCCCGGCACGCAGGTAGGCGCGCCTGCGGCTGGTCGGCGGGGCAGTGGCCACGGCGTGCCCGTCAGCCACGAGCTTCCTGAGCACGGGTCTGAGCGTCCCCGGGGTCTTGCCGGTCTGCTGGGCAAGGTCGTGGACGGTCCTGGGCTGGTCCGCGTCAAGCAGGGACAGGACCTCGGCTCGCACGCCGGTCACCCTGGGCGTGCCGGCCTCCTCTGCCTCCCGGTCAACGGCCGCCGGGTGGGAGGCATCCCCCGGTGACGTGTAGCCGGGTACGGCCTCCTGGTCGCCGGGCGCCACAACGTAGGGGCCGTCCCCCAGGCCGGCAAGGGACCCTCTCTTCGCCAGGGCAGCCAGCAGCTGGCGGGCGTCGTCAGAGTCATGTCCAAGAGTGCCGCGCAGGTCCGTGACGCTCACGTGCCCGTCACGGCGGGCCAGGGCCAGGGCGGCCTTCTCGCGGCTGGAGAAGGGCGCGCCAGGCAGCGTGTCCAGCCAGGCGGCTACCTTTTCGTCAAGCAGCCCGAACCGGCTGAGCCGGACCACCACCTGACCCAGGTCGGACCCGGAGTAGTCGGGGGCCGGAAGGCCGCTGTCACGCATGGCCGCGATCATGCGCGGCACTCCGGAGCCCTGGTTCTCGCACAGCACCCCGGCACCGTCTGCGCGAGGCACCAGCGTGAGCAGGCGGGCCAGGTCCGGGTTACGGGAGTCGGAACGTCCTTCTCCGACGTTCTGCGCGGTCCGGGTCCCGTAGAAGCCACCTGGGCTGATGACCTCTACCCGGTCGGGGTAGACGTCAACGGCGACCTGGCGCCCCAGGGCGTCCCGGCTGTAGTCGCGGTGGGTGACCGCGTTGGTGATCGCCTCCCGCAGCACCTCCTCGGGGATCTCCAGGACGTCCACCCCGGCCATGCCCTCTACCCGGCGACTGCGCCCCAGGTGGCGCGCCACGGCGTTGACCGCGTCCTCAACCGCCACGGGAAGGTGCCCGTCACAGGTCCTGCGGTCCACGAACCTGACGTCGCCACGGTGCGACTTGGTGGTCTCAGGGTGGACGGCGACGTCAACCGTCAACTTCGAAAGGCGCTGCTGGGGGTAGGTGGCCAGGCAGAGGAACCCGGCCAGGGTCGGGGCGTCGTCGACGTCCAGCGCGCCCAGGCGTCTCAGGGCGCCCCGGACGTCGTCACCCGCCAGGCCGTCCAGCGCGTGGGAGCCGGTGGCCCGGAGCCGAGCCAGCATGCGCTGCACCAGCTCTGGTGACAGGTCTTCAAGGGCAGCACCGGGGACGACCGCCCGGTCGGTCCCCTGCGGCTGGCGGGAGGTCTGGAGCATGTAGATCTCGTAGGTGGTCAGGCGCCGGTCCTGGTCATCCACCCGCTTGTAGCTCCCCTGCGCGACCCCCCGGGCGACAACGTGGCAGGGCAGGTGGGCACCAGGATACTCACGCAGGGAGTCCACCTCCAGGACGACAACGGGGGCACCGTCGACAACAGCGCGCTCAATGCGATACGCCCCTTCCTGGACCGGCCTGACCTTCGGGTCCTGCTGCAGGCCTGCCACGAGCGCGTCCATGATCCTGTCCGCGTCAAACCCCTCAGCGGGTGCGAAGCCCTCGCGCTCGTCCAGACCGAGGATGATGGTGCCACCGTCAGTGTTCGCGAAGGCCGACACCGTCTCCCACAGGCTCTTGGGCAGCCCGCCAGCGGCCGACTTGACCTCGGTGCGGGCGTCATCGCTGCCGTGCGCCCGCACCTGGGCGACCCGCTCAGTCAGCTCCTCATCAGTCACAGGCTCAGTGTCGTCCACTGAGGGCCTCACTTTCTACACTGACGGCCTCACTGTAATCCACTGAGGGCCTCACTTTCTACACTGACGAGCTCACTGCAGCTCACTGAGAACCTCAGCCACCACACTGACAACACGAGAAACATTCATGAAAAATGGGGTCTCGCCTGACTCGGTGGGAGACCCCGGCTGACAACACACGAGCCGTGAGTGAGCGACAATGGCCTCCTATGGCACAGGGAGAGGACACGCCGCACCGCACGGCACCGGGTCGGCAGGGCCGGACTGGTCGGCAGGCTCAGGAGACAGCACAGCCACGGGGCCATGGTGACCGACCGGGCAGCGGAGCCGTCGGGCAGCCAGGCGCCGGACAGCCGGGCCGCAGGCCTGGCCGCCCGAACAGGTCAGGCCGCCGCCGCGGGCGCGGCTCCGCCAGGTCCTCCGGCCCCCACCGCCCCTGGCCAGGCTTCACCCCCGACCAGCTCGCCGCGCGCGCCGCCAGCGTCCCCGCCCTCGTCTACCCTGAGGAGCTGCCGGTCAGCGCCCGCCGCGAGGAGATCGCCGCAGCCGTGCGCGACCACCAGGTCGTCGTCGTCGCCGGGGAGACCGGCTCGGGCAAGACCACCCAGCTGCCCAAGATCTGCCTGGAGCTGGGCCGGGGCGTGACCGGGATGATCGGCCACACCCAGCCGCGCCGCATCGCCGCCCGCTCTGTGGCCGAGCGGATCGCCACCGAGCTGAGCACACCCATTGGACGTGACGGCGTGGTCGGCTACCAGGTCCGATTCACCGAGGAGACCGGTCCCACCACCCTGGTCAAGCTCATGACCGACGGCATCCTCCTGGCGGAGATCCAGTCCGACCCCATGCTGGAGCGCTACGACACCATCATCGTGGACGAGGCCCACGAGCGCAGCCTCAACATCGACTTCATCCTGGGCTACCTGGCCCGGCTGCTGCCCAGCCGCCCCGACCTCAAGGTCATCATCACCTCCGCCACCATCGACTCCGCACGCTTCGCCCAGCACTTCGCCCGCTACCTGCCCGTGACCACCACGCGCCCCGGCTCCAGCGGCACCGCCGACACCAGCACCACCGACGCCACCGGAGCAGGCAGCCGGCCGACCACGGACGGACGCTCAGACAGGGGCAGGGACAGCCAGTCAGGCAACCAGTCAGCCACGGAGCGCGTCCCGGTCATTGAGGTGTCGGGGCGCACCTACCCGGTCGAGGTCCGCTACCGCCCCCTGACGGCCGAGGACGTGACCGAGGGCGTGACCGAGGACCACGACTCCGTGCCTGAGAATGCCTCGGGTACCGGGGGCTCCGGGGACCTCGCCGGGGCCTCCCCCGCCCCTGCCGGGACCCACGCCCCGCGCGGGACACCTACTGCGGGGCCGGGAGAGCTGACCGAGGCCGAGCTGGACGCCCTGACCTCCCCGGACCCGGCCGTGCGGGCCGCCGCCCGCGCTCGCCGAGAGGCAGTGCGCTCCTCGTCGCCCGGTCAGGGCCGGGTGGGCGGCACCGGCTCCCGGGGAGGAGGTCGCCCCGGCTCGCGCGCTGCCCGCTCCGGAGGCGGTCAGCGTACCCGGGAGGAGGACCGCGACCAGGTCACCGGGATCCTCGACGCCGTTGACGAGCTCATGGCTGAGCCCCCGGGCGACATCCTGGTGTTCCTGGCCGGGGAGCGCGACATCCGCGACACCGAGGCGGCCCTCATCGACCACCTGGGTCCGCGCTACACCCCCGACGGGCGGGCCCGCACGCCCGGGGCCGTGGAGGTCGTCCCCCTGTACTCCCGCCTGAGCGCGGCCGAGCAGCACCGGGTCTTCGAGGCCCACTCCTGCCAGCGGGTCGTCCTGGCCACCAACGTGGCCGAGACCTCCCTGACCGTCCCCGGCATCCGCTACGTCGTCGACCCGGGCGTGGCCCGCATCTCCCGCTACTCCAACCGCACCAAGGTGCAGCGCCTGCCCATCGAGCCGGTCAGCCAGGCCAGCGCCGACCAGCGCTCAGGCAGGTGCGGGCGCCTGGCCGACGGCATCGCCGTGCGCCTGTACTCCCGCGAGGACTACGACTCCCGCCCGCGCTACACCGAGCCGGAGATCCTACGCACCTCCCTGGCCAGCGTCATCCTGCAGATGGCGGCCCTGGGACTGGGCTCGGTCCAGGACTTCCCCTTCCTCGACGCCCCTGACCCCAGGCAGGTCCGCGACGGCCTCCAGCTGCTCACCGAGATCGGGGCCGTCGTACCCGACGACGCGGGCGGGAGCGCCCGCAGGCGCACTGCCCCTCCTCACGCACCCGGCAGCGGCAGGGGCGCTGTCCCTGCCTCCGATGCGGCCCAGGGCCCCCGGCTGACCTCGGTGGGGCGCCGCCTGGCCCGCCTGCCCATCGACCCTCGCCTGGGCCGCATGCTCCTGGAGGCCGGGGAGCGCGGGTGCGCCGGGGAGGTCATGGTCATCGTGGCCGCCCTGTCCATCCAGGACGTCCGCGAGCGCCCGGCGGACAAGCAGGAGGCCTCCGACGCCGCGCACCGGCGCTTCGCCGACCCCACCAGCGACTTCCTCACCTACCTCAACCTGTGGCGCTACCTGCGCACCCAGGCACGCGAGCTGTCCGGCTCAGCCTTCCGCCGCATGTGCCGCGCCGAGTTCCTCCACTACCTGCGGGTGCGCGAGTGGCAGGACGTCCACGCCCAGCTGCGCCAGCTGGCCCGTCCCCTGGGGCTGGACGCCGCCCCCGTGGAGCTGCCTACGCCCACGGCGATCCGGGCGGCGGGGGACGCGCTGGAGCGTGGACACCACGGCTCCCAGGCGCCCCACGGGGACGTGGCTGCCGCCGTGGTCGCCCTGGGTCGCAGCGCGGACACCCCCGACGCCGAGGCTGTCCACCGCTCGCTGCTAGTGGGGCTGCTGTCCAACGTGGGCGGGTGGGACGAGCGCCGTCGGGAGTACTCCGGCGCCCGGGGCACCCGCTTCACCATCTGGCCCGGCTCCGGGCTGCGGCGCAAGACCTACGACTGGGTCATGACCGCCGAGCTGGTGGAGACCTCCCGGTTGTTCGCCCGCACCGTGGCCAGGGTGGAGCCCGACTGGGTGGAGGAGGCCGCCGACCGTGCCGGGCTGCTGCGCCGGGTCTACGGGGATGCGTACTGGTCCACCCGGCGTGGCGCGGCCATGGTCCACCAGCGCACCATGCTTTACGGGATGACCCTGGCAGCCGACCGTCCGGCCACCCTGGTCTCGGTGGGAACCCGGCAGGCCCGGGAGCTGGCCCGGGAGATGTTCCTGCGCTGCGGCCTGGTGGAGGGCGGCTGGCACGCCCGCCACGCCTTCGTGGAGCGCAACCGGGAGCTGGTCGAGGACCTGCGCGGGCTGGAGCAGCGGCGCCGTGTCCACGGGCTACTGGCCGACGACGAGGTGCTCTACGACTTCTACGACGAGCGCGTGCCACAGGAGGTGACCTCAGCAGCGGCCTTCGACGCCTGGTGGAAGGACCAGCGGCGCCTGGAACCGGACCTGCTGGACTTCACCCGCGAGCTGCTGCTGCCCGGCGATCGGGACGACCATGACATGTCCGGCTACCCCGACACCTGGGTCCAGGATGACCTGACACTGCCCCTGGACTACGCCTTCGACCCCGGTAGCGAGGCCGACGGGGTCAGCGTGCAGGTGCCGGTGGAGGTCCTGGGGCGGCTGGGGCCGCAGGGATTCGACTGGCTGGTCCCGGGGCTGCGGCCCGAGCTGTGCGTAGCCACGATCCGCGCCCTGCCCAAGCGGGTGCGCCGACAGCTGGTGCCCGCCCCGGACGTCGGTGCCCAGGTGTGGGCTGAGGTGTCCCGCCGGTTCCCGGCACCGGAGGGTGCCAGCGCGCCGGGGACGTCCTTCCAGGAGGCGTTTACCGAGGTCGTCGCCGACCTGCGGGAGGTCGCTCTTACCCGGGACGACTGGCAGGAGGCGCACGAGCGGCTGCCCGACCACCTGCGCATGACCTTCGTGGTGCTGGACGACCGCGACGAGGTCCTGGGGCAGGGCAAGGACCTGGTGGCCCTGCAGAAGGAGCTGTCCAGAAGCACCGAGGCGGCAGTGCGCTCCGTGGTGCGCGGGGCGGTGGCCCAGGCCATGGCCGAGGCCCGCGCCCGTCAGCGCGCCGGGGCGGGCCCGGGCTCCGGAGGGGCCAAAGGTGCCCGGAGCGCCCGGGGCTCTGGGCGCCCCCGGAAGGGGCGTGGTCGTCGGGGTGCTGGCGACCGGGGGACCGCTGGCGCGCAGACGGCCCTGGGGCCTGGCACCGCAGCCACTGAATCCACAGCAACCTCTGCCTCTGATGCCAGCACCTCGACTGCCACCACTGAGGCTGCCGTAGCGACCGGTCCCGCGAGCCCACTAGCCACCACCCTCGCGCCAGCAGCCGACCCCCTGACCTCGGGACTGGCCGAGCGTGAGGGGCTCACGGACTGGCCGCAGGGCGTGCCCGGGCTGGAGGGGCCGCAGGCCTCGACGATCCCGGGCACAGTGGAGTCCACCGGCCGGGCGGGCCTGGTGGTGCGTGGGTACCCGGCGCTGGTAGCGCGCGGACACCAAGCCGCAGACCTGCGGGTCCTGCCCGACGCCGCCGCGCAGGCGGGCGCCCACGGCGCCGGGGTCACCGCCCTGGCCCTGGCGCGCACGGCACTGCCCACCGGGCGGGTGACCAGCCGGTGGGACGCCACCCAGTCCCTGGTCCTGGCCGCCAGCCCCTACCCCTCCACCGAGGCCCTCGTGGCTGACGTCCAGCTGGCGGCGGCACGTCTGGTAGCCGGGCGCTGGGAGGAGTCCTCGGGGACGCCACTGGCCCAGGTCCGTGAGCGGGCGGTGTTTGAGCGGCTGGTCGCCGTGGCGCGCGAGGAGCTGGAGGACGAGGTCTACCGGGTGGCCTCGCAGGTGGCGCAGGCTGTGAGCGCGGCCCAGGAGGTGGAGCGGGTAGTGGCGCGGCACACCTCCCTGTCGCTGCTGTCCACGCTGCAGGAGGTGCGCAGCCAGGCGGCCGGGCTGACCGGTGACAGGTTCGTCACCGCCACCCCAGCCAGCCAGCTGGCCCACCTGCCCCGTTACCTGAAGGCGCTGGCGATGCGGGTGAAGCGGGCGGCGTCCTCACCCTCGGCCGCCTCCCAGGACGCGGCCCTGGCCTTCCAGGTGAGCCAGGCCTTGGACGTCGTGGAGCAGGCCCGCACCCGGGCGGCGTCCCTGCCCGCGGACCCGCAGCGTCAGGCGGTGCTGGAGGAGGCCCGCTGGATGGTCGAGGAGCTGCGGGTCAGCCTGTTCGCCCAGACCCTGGGCACCGCCCGGAAGGTGAGCCTCAAGCGCATCTCCCGGCTGGTGTCGGGGATCGGGTGAGTGCCACAGCCCGCCGCCCCCGCTTTGCTGCATATCTTCATCAGTCCCCGGGCACCAAGCAGGCGTAGCGCTAGCCGCGGCACAAGCGATCTACGTGCCAGCGCTGCCCGCGAGGAGCCTGAAGATGTGCAGCGGCCGGTTTGGAGGGGGCAGGGGACGCTGATGGACGTCCTCCGGGCCGCGGCCGAGGTGCCGGGTCACTCCTCCTTCCGGAGGACATTAGGGGACAGCGGGTCCGCCCACCAGTGGATACCTATCACCTGAGCCTCTTCGTACCCTGGGCTCATGCTGATCTGCGAAGAGCTGTTCCTGCTGCTGACCAAGGACTCCGGGACCCCCGAGGTGTGGGGAGGAAACGAAGACTACGGGCTGCGAGGTGCCCTCCTGGCTGACCTCGCCCTCCACCAGCGGCTCACGGTCGAAGGGGGCACGGATCCCCGCTTCCGCCTCCTGGACACCACGCCCACCGGCCACCCTGCCATGGACCACGCCCTGGCGGCCCTGCCCGCCAAGGACGGCAAGCGGGTGTCCTCCCTCATGTCGTGGACACGGCTTGACCCTCGCCCCGGCATTGTGAGCTCACTGGCCTCGGCCGGCACCATCTCAGTGGCCAAGGGAGGCTTCCTGGGGATGCAGACCATCTACCCCACACTCAACCCCGGACCGGAGCAGGCTCTGCGCCAGCGCCTCTACGCCGTGCTGCACGGCCAGGCAGTCCCCACCCAGGCCGACCGTACGCTGCTGGCTGTCCTCCAGGGCCTGGGCCACGCGTCAACGGTCCTGCCCCGCCAGTACACCGGCATGAGCGGGCGGGACCTCAAGCGCAGGATCACCGAGCTGGCCAAGGGGGACCCGGCCGGGGACGCCGTGTCGCGCGCCGTTGAGGCGGTCGACGCTGCGCTCATAACTGCCGTCATCGTCCCGACAGTGGTCACCTCCTGAGCACATCCCCGCCCAGGGCCAGGGGCTGCACAGGCCCTCTGGACCACGCTGCGGCCACCGGCTGGCTGGCGGGGCCGGCGGGACTGGCGGGCTGCACATCTTCAGCGGGGACCACGCACGGCTCCGACGAGCCCGCCCGCGCCATCCCAAGGAAGCACCCGCCAGGACCGACCCCGCCTCGCCCCCCCTCCCCGACCCGAAGATGTGCACCACCGTCTCTCCTGCACATCTTCACCCCACCAGACCAGCCACCAGCCGCGCAATCCCGCCAACCCACCCGCCCCACACCACCAAACCAGACCCTGAAGATGTGCAGCTCCATACAACCCCACCACAGAGAGCGGCCGACCTGCCCCCGTCGGTCCGAGGCGTCACAATGGTGCCTATGCTGACGCCGTACTCCCCCGCACCCGAGCCCCTGACCCGCATGGCCGACGGCACCGTCAAGCAGATCAGCCCCTTCACCGGCACGCAGGTGTGGACAGTACCCGGCCGGGGCAATCGTCCGATCTCCCAGCCGGTGGACAAGGTCCGTCCTCTCACCGACGCCGACCGCACCCGGGCCTGCACCTTCTGCTCACGGCGCTATACGGACACCCCACCGGAGAAGTCGCGCGTGGTGCGCGACCCCGCCGGTGGCTTCGTCCAGCACGACGCCCTTCTGGCCTCCCAGCTGGACGACACCGTGGCGGAGTTCCGCCGCGTGCCCAACCTCTTTGAGATCCTCTCCTACGACTACTGGCACGCCAACCACGGCTACGAGATCCCCGAGGCCGCCCGGGAGCGCATGGGCACCTACCTGGCTGACCCGGTGGGCCGCGAGCACGTCATGGGGGTGCTGCGCGCCAAGCTGCGGGCGGCGGGAGGTACTACCACCCAGTGGGAGACGATGGGCGACGCCGAGCGGATGCGGCACATGATCGGCTTCTTCGCCGGGGGCCACGACGTCATTATCGCCCGGCGCCACTACACCGACGACGCCGTGGACACCTCCGGCCTGGCCAGCTCAGGCACGCTGAGCGTAGAGGAGCACCGCGCCTACACGCGCCTGGCGGTGGACTCCATGCGGGACCTGTACGCGGCCAACCGGTGGGTGCGCTACGTCGCGGTGTTCCAGAACTGGCTGCGCCCGGCGGGAGCGAGCTTTGACCACCTGCACAAGCAGCTGGTCAGCATCGACGAGCGTGGGGTCAGCTCCGAGCTGGAGCTGACCCGGGTGCGGGCCAACCCCAACCTGTACAACGAGATGGCGGTGGACTACGCCGCCTACCGGGGCCTGCTGGTGGCCAGCAACGAGCACGCGGTGGCCTTCGCCGGCTTCGGGCACCGCTACCCCACCCTGGAGGTGTACTCCACCTCCCCCACCACCGAGCCCTGGCTCATGGGCACCCAGGAGGTCGACGCCGTGTCCGACCTGGTCCACGCCCTGCACGCGGCCACCGGCGTGCACGTGCCCTGCAACGAGGAGTGGCACCACAAGCCCGCCGACGTCGACCAGCCCATGCCCTGGCACGTGACCCTGAAGTGGCGGGTCTCCACCCTGGCGGGCTTCGAGGGCGGCACCAAGATCTACCTCAACACGATCGACCCGTGGCGGCTGCGCGACCGCGTGGTGGTGCGCCTGGAGGACCTGCGTGCTAGCGGGCGCATCGCCCCGATGGACGTCGGCCATGAGTGCCCCACCTCTCCCAACCGGCTCCTGTACAACCCGGTCCTGGCCGCCCGGGCCTAAGCCTGCCCGTCGGAGCGTGCCAAGGGTGTCCAGGCAGGGTCGCAGCAGCTCGCAGACGGCAGTGGCGCGGCACGCCTGGAGCCACCGCACCTGGCACGACACCACACCACCCCACTGTCCCTGATGCCACTCCTTTGATAGCAGGACCCGAAATCACGATATAGACAAGAATATAGAGCCTCAGAGAAAAATGGGTACGATGGCGGGCGGCGTTCCTCCACGCCATCCCTGTCACACGAAATAGGAGTACCCATGACAATCCCCAACCACTATCCCGACCCTCCCACACCTGCTGGCTCGCCTTTTAACGCCTCCCCCGCAGCGGCTCCCGGCACACCCGGGGAACCTGCCTCCGGGACACCCCAGGGAACACCTTTTAGCGCCCCTGGATCCCCTCCCGGAACACCCCCTTACGCGCCCGCGCAAAAGCGGCGCAATACAATTGGAATCATTGCCCTGGTCTGCGCGGTCGTCGGGTTCATCTTTGCCTGCGTCCCGGGGGCGCTCATTATCGGCTGGGTGCTGCTCCCCGTGTCGTTCGTCCTCGGACTTGTGGCCCTGTTCCGCAGGGGAGAGACCCTCTGGCAGGCAATTGTCGCCATTGTCCTGTCCATCGTGGGGACAGCTGTCGGCGCGGTGGTGTTCCTGGGGCTGGCCGCCGGCAGCCTGGGCGAGGCGCTCGACGGCGGGCCAGTGACCACCTCCTCCCCAGGCTCCGACGCCGAGGCCGCCTCCGACACTACCTCCGACTCCGACAGCGACACGGGCGCTGACCAGCAGGGCTCCTCCGCAGCAGACCAGCCCGGGACCCGGGAGGACCCGCTCCCCCTAGGCACTGAAATCAGCAACAGCGAGTGGAAGGTGGTCGTGAACTCAGTGGAACTCGACGCCACCGACACCGTGATGGCGGAGAACCCGTTCAACGAGGCGCCTCCTGAGGGCTACCAGTACATTCTGGTCAACTACACCATCACCTACCTGGGAGACGACCCGAACGGGGGCACTCCCATGTCCACCGTCAGCTATGTCTCCGCCGACGGGACGACGATGACCACCCTCGACACGCTGGCCGTGGCCCCGGACGCGATCGACACCCTGACCACCCTGTACAGCGGCGGCAGCGTCACCGGGAACGAGGCCATCGCCGTGCCCTCCGACTCGGCCCAGGACGGCGTGCTGGCGGTCCAGCCGGGGATACTGGACGACAAGGTCTTCGTCACCCTCGGCTAGGGCGGCCGCGGGCTGCGCGCAAGGGCTGACCGGGGCGGGCTCAGGCCCACCGGGCAGCCAGTCGGGGACTGGGCACCGCGAGGCCTGGCACCAAGAATGACACCAAGAACGTCATAGGACAACAAGATTTTCTGTTGTCCTATGACGTTCTTGTCTCCTAGGGGTGGAGGACACCGCCGGTCACACGCGGCGCGCTCCCAGCCCCCGTACCAGGGGGACGGCCAGCAGACTACCCGCGACCAGCGCCGCAGCCTCCAGAAGCGTGTCAGCACTCAGGCCCGACAGCACGAGATCACCGCCACAGATGACGACGACCGCTATCGCCGCATAGAGCAGCGCGTGGACCAGGAAGAAGGACGGGGCGGCGCCCTCGGACACTCCTACGGGGTCCCAGGGGCCGGGGACCGGGACGCCGTCCCTGCCTCGCCCGCGCCCCTCCTGCCTGTTGCGCAGCGCCACGAGCCCCACCAGGCTCACCACAGCGGCACGCAGCACCTCAACGAGGTAGAACGGCCTCAGCGGCCCCGCGTCGAACAGGCCCAGGGCCTCCCCGGCCGGACGCGCCACAGCCAGCGCCACGAACACCACCAGGTAGACGACCACGCCCACGAGCCCCGTCACCACGACGTTGCCCCACCGGACACGACCACCGCTCATCTGCTCACTCCCCGATCCTCGCGCTAAGAAGGGTGTCCATGACCGGGCTGGACCCGGACAGCAGCTGCCCCGGTCCGGCCACCGCCAGCACCGCCCACATCCCCGTAGCCCCGTCACTGATCCACAGGGACGCGCACTCACCAGGGCTCTGCGAGGTCCATCCCCGCTGGGTGTCCACGTGGTACCAGGTCATGTAGTAGGCCTCCTCCGTACCCGGCCACTGCTCACGGCTACGGACCACGTACGGGTTAGTGCCGCGCTGGACCGCCAGCAGGGAGATCTCCTGGTACTGGCTCTCCGCTAGCAGGGAGCGCCCCAGGTCCGGGGCGTAGAAGGTGTGGACGTCGGGTGAGGGGTCCCCCTCCAGGTCAGGGAAGAGGATGGTCGTCTGCTCCTGGCCGCCGCTGGACTCCCCCTTCTCCACAGTAGTTCCCTCGGGGGCGGTGAGGGTGAGACCGTCCTGGGTCACGGCCTGCCCCTCCTGGGTCACCTGCTTAATATTCCGCGACGCGTACTCCGGCTCCAGCCGCACCTGGTTGGGGTTGCGCCACTCCACCGGGGTCGCTGTCGCCGCAGCCGCCTGCTGGTCCCCCTCCTGCTGCTCCGCGTCCTGCCGGGCGCACCCCGCCTGGCCCGCCACCAGCAGCGCACCTGGCAGGGCCAGGGCCGAGCGACGCGGGAGAGCCAGGGGGCCGCCCCTGGGCCGACGTGGCAGAGCGCGCCTCCCCATAGTCGCCACAGCCGTCATCAGGCTCGTCACAGTCGTCATGGTCACTCGCACCCTTCCCACGGCAGCCACTCGTCACCCTCCAGGTACCGGCCGTTAGAGTACGTGGTGGAGGAGCTCTCGTCAGAGTACCCGAAGCCGAAGCCGATCCCGCCCGGCTTGAAGTTCGCACTGAGCCCGAAGTCGGTCTGTCCCTCAGTCTCCACGTCCTGCGCGGTGACGGTCCCGTTCTCCCTCGCCTGGGCAATGTAGTCGGCCAGGGCGAAGTGCGCCCCGATGGGGTTGGAGGACGCTCCCGCGGCCCCCACCGCCCGGGCCAGCGCCCAGCCCTGCTCGGCGTCCGGACCGGTCAGGTCGATCGTCGCCTCATAGATGCGTCCACCGGAGGCCGGAGCCGTGGTCCAGTCGTCGCCGAAGGGGTTTGTTGCCGACGCCTCCGCGTTCCCTGCGTACATCAGCTGCATCGAGGTCTCGATCGGCTCCCCGTCCTTGTCAAAGGTGACCGCCACGACCGCCTCCTGCTCACCGGAGGCCTCTCCCTCGCTCTGGTTGATCCCGGGCACGCCGTTGTTCCCCTGGACCGAGCCGTCCACCTTGGCACTGTAGTACACGGTCGTCGTCCCGTCGCCGGGGGAGGTGGTGACTCCCAGCATGTTGGCCTGGTTGACGCCCGCCTCCACGTGCGTGGAACCACCGGTGGCACTGGTACTGGCACTCGTGGTCACCCCGCCGGCGTAGGTGACGGAGGTCGGCTCCGGCGGGGTGTAGCTGCGAGCACCGTTCCTGTCCGTGACGTAGTTGTAGGCGGAGTACAGAAAACCGCCCACACCAGAGACGGCCGAGACAGCCTGCTCCTCCTCCGCCTGCTGCAGGTAGGCCCGCAGCTGCTCGGCCTCCTCAGCGGAGTTGACGGTGTAGGTCGCGGTAGCCTCCCCCTTCAGCCCCGCACCGATACCAGCGCTGGCACCACCCCCGTAGGTGTTGCCGTCAACCGTCACCTCAAGGCCGTAGTCAGTTCCCTTGCCCTCCCCGATAGAGATGTTGGCCGTGTTGGTGGCGGAGACCTGGTAGGTCCCGTCGCTCATCTCCACCACCGTGATCGTCCCGGTCCCGTCAGCGGTCGCGAACACCGACACGCTCACGCTTCTGCTGCGTGACGACTCAGAGAGCTTGCACGGCCCATCCGGCTCGTGGGTCTCCTCGGCCTCGGTGCTGGCCTCCCCGCACTCCAGCTCCGGGCCTCCCACCGCCCGGCTCACCGTGGAGACCAGCTCGCAGCCGATCTGGCGGGCTGCCGGGGAGACGGCGATAACCACCGCCAGGAGCAGCGCGACCACGATGAGAACAGCCCCGACGTACTCCACAGTCGCCTGACCGGACTCGCGATGACGTGTGCTCCTGCTCACTGCTGCTCTTCCTTCCCGCCCCCGCCTGCCGGGGTCCGCCCACCATCTCAGCAGGAGCAGCGAGCCTGTCACAGGGGCGATCGCCCCAACGAGCGACCTGACGACCGCCCTGGCGAGCCACGGAAGACCAAGGCGGGGCGAATAGCGCAGGAGGGAGGCGCAAGAAGAACAGGAAGAGGGCGGGAACCAGGACGGCGGTCAGGGACTCAGGGGCAGAGCTAATCCCCCCTGAACGTGAATGTGTTCCCCGCATACGGCGGCCAGGGACTCTAGGGACAGAGCCCCCAGCCCAGCTGCCTCACAGTCCCAGGGCGCTGCGCTCCTCAGGGCCGACCCATCCGGCACGTCCCTCCAGCGCCCGGAACCAGCGGGCCAGGGCAGGCCAGAAGGAGATCGGCGGGGCCTCCCCGTCCGGGTAGCCCTGCCGTCCGCGGTACTCGTAGTCCTGCACCGTGGTGAACAGGCGGATGTCACTGCCCGTGGGGGCGTCCCCGCACAGGAACTGGCCGATGGAGACCAGCGAGGACAGGGGCGGGCCGTCCAGCATAGTCAGCCCAGCCTCCCGGGAGGCCTCCATCCCTGTTGCCCGGGCCAGCAGGGTGTCGATGACGTCGAAGGCCACCAGGACCCCGTTGGCGGCCTCGGCCGCCGCCGCCTCGTCCTGGGAGTGGGTGGCCACGGCGTGCCCTCGGTTGACGTGCTCACCGACCCACCGGTCCCAGGCGTCGGTGGAGTTGCGCCGCCCCAGGGGGTAGAGGTCGGGGGCGCCGTCGCGGTGCAGGTCCCACCAGGCTGTGGCCAGGTCGAACAGGAGGGAGCCGGAGTCGTCGCTGACGACCTGCCCGGTCGTGGTGTCCACCAGGGCGGGGACCGTGGGAGGCGGCTCGTAGCCGGGGGTGGTGGCATAGACCTCCGCCAGCGACCGAGCGCCCAGGACAGGGTCCTCCCCGGGGGCGCCGTCCGGGCCGGTCAGCTCCCAGTAGCCGTCCTCACCTCTGCCGTAGGTCCACGACACCGGGATCGCCTCTGTCAGCCCCAGCAGGCGACGGGCGATGAGCACCCGGCGGCACCACGGGCAGCTCCCTGAGGCGACCAGGCGGTAACGACCTGCTTCCACAGGAAGGTCGTCGTCAGTAAATCGGTGGGATACTGCCAGGCCCATGTGCGCCTCCTGGGTCAAGATGGGGCTCGGTCGTGCTCAGGAGTCAATCATCCCCCGACCAGCCCCGGCAGGCCCCATATTCTCAGGTGGCGAACCGACAGGCTCAGCCCAGACTGGCCTCGATACTGTCCACGAGCCCCAGGGCGTCGTGACCGTCCCAGCGGGGGTGAGCCAGGAGATCACGCACCCGCGCGCACGCAGCCAGGGCCTCCCCCTTCTCGCCACGCTGGGCGTGCAGGCGGGCGAGAAGGCACAGCGGCCGGGCGGCCGACTCACGGTCGTGGGAGACCATGTAGCCGGAGAAGGCCTTCTCGCAGTGCTCCAGGGCAGGGCCGCTCTCACCGGTGCGCCACAGGATCCACGCCATGTCGTCGTGCCAGTCGCCCAGCTCCCAGGCGGCGGGGTATCCGACGGTGTCAGGCACGTCCTCAACAAGCCCCCTGGCCTCCTGCATGAGGGCGAGGGCCTCCTCCAGGCGGGAGCGGGCCGTGGACAGGGGGCTGTCGTCCACCAGCGCCCGCGCCGCCCGACGCAGGAGCCTGCCCCGCTCTGCCCGCTCCGAGTCTGTGCTGGAGTCCTTGGTGGCGGCGGCCCGCTGGAACAGGGCTGCCGCCCAGGTGCTGTCACCGGTGCTCGCGGCGGCCGCGGCCGCGCAGGCGAGGTGCTCGCCAGCCGCTGCCTGCCGCCCCTGAGCCTCTAGGACCTGTGCGGCTGCCAGAGAGTGGTCCACCACGTCGTGGTACTCGCCCAGCGCCGTAGTCGTCTGGGCCAGCTCCCGGTGCAGATAGGCCACCAGGCTGCCTGCACCGGCCCTGTCAGCCAGGGACAAGGCCGTCTCCAGGACCTCGGCGCTCTCCAGGTAGCGCTCACAGGCACCTAGCGCCGTCCCCAGCGACAGCAGGGAGGTCACCGTGTACATGGCGATCCCGGCAGACATCATGACGCTGGTCTGCTCACGGAAGTGCGTGACCGCCTCGGGGAGCCGCCCCGTCCGCATCGCGGCGACCCCCAGGGTGCGCCGTCCCCGAACAGCCAGCACCGGGGAGACCCGCTCATGACGGCGCAGGACCTCCTCCGCCAGCCGTCCTCCGGTGTCGGCGTCGCCGCACTCGGCCAGCACCTCCGCACGGGCCATGTCCAGGATGTCCTCGATCCTCTCGGCGTGGCGGTCAGCAGGTAGCGCTGCGGCCGCGACGGCAGCCGCCTCCAAGGCGTGCAGCGCCTCCTCCCGGGCCTCCAGGTCCGTCAGGACCGAGGCGCCCGCCATGAGGGCGTCGGCAGCCAGCACCAGGAGGTCGCCCGCACTGCCCCTGCCTGGGCTTCCCGGCCCTGTGTGCCCGTGCTCCTCCACGGCACCGACGGGAGAGGGACCGCCTGGGGCAGCGTGTCTGCCACTGGTGCGCGAACCACCACCGGTGAGCCTCTCGACCGTCGCCGCGATCCGGCTGGTCAGCCGCGTGGCCCGCTCCAGGCGCTGTTCACGCTCACCGGCCTGGTCCCGATCGGCGATGCTGTCAGCGGTGATCTCGTTGTCCAGGTTCAGCAGGTCGATGTAGCAGGCCCCCAGCGGCCCGTAGTCCGCCTGGAGCCGGGGGCGCACCCGCAGGCGCTGCGTGACGGCCTCGTCCATGTCCCCACGGCAGGTCAGGGCTGCCGCCCGCAGCAGCCCTGTCTGCGCCTCCAGCCCCTCCACGACCAGGTCGGGGGGCAGGAGGTCGCGGGTGGCGACCTGGTCCACCACGAACCAGTGGTCCAGGGAGGAGGAGCCCACGACCCTGCGCAGCTCGGCATAGCGGCGCACGGCGTCCTGGCCGTCGCGCACCGGCTCCGGAGGAGCCAGGTCCGTCGGCGGGAGGGGCTGACCCTGCTCTGCCGACTCCTCCCCGGGCTCGTCCCCCCGGGCCTGCACGGGCTGCGGCCCACGGGAGGCGGCCACATCCGTAGTGCCGGGCGCCGGGGTGCCGAGCGCCGCCTCCTGTCCCGAGCCGGGAGGGATGATCCCTAGGGCGGAGGCGACATCAGCGTCGTCGCCGGCCTCGACGGGCGACAGGTCGGTGGGTGCGGGCTCAGGCAGGGGCTCGGGCACCCGCAGCAGGCCGAGGCTCCCCGGACTCCCCAGCCTCCCCGCTGCACGGCCGTCAGCCCCGCCCACAGTGCCGCTGTCAGCGCCGCCCCCATAAGCGTGACGGTCAGCATGACCGTCAGCGGCACCCTCGGTGAGAGGGGCACGGATGAGGCTGCGCTCCAGGTGGTCGGAGACTGTCGTGTTGCCGTTGCGACGATCGTAGGCTGCCGCCAGCCGACGGGCCCAGGCGGACAGCCCGGCGTAGGCCTGGGACACGGGGGTGCCCGTCCCCATGGCAGGGTGGGGGCACCACAGGGCCTCAGCGGGCACGACCACACCCAGTGCCTCCTCCCCGGCCCCGGCGCGCTCGACCTCCCTGAGCACCAGGCTCATCCCGCACAGGGCGGCCAGCAGCACGTGGGCCGACTCCGCCTGGTCCAGCCAACCCACGTGCCGACGCAGGACCTCCATACCCCGCTCCCACCTGCCTGCCAGCGCCAGGTACTCCAGATGATGTCCCACGGCCAGCAGGGCACCCGGATCCCGCCGCAGCCCTCGGTAGGAGCGTAGGTGGGTGTTCCAGGCCGCCCCGGGGCGCCCGGAGGCCAGCAGGGGCAGGAGCACTCGTGACTGCACCGTACGGGCCTGAAGACCGCAACCGACCTCCCCGCGCAGCACAGGCACCGCTGTGGCGACCGCCAGCTCCCACCTCTCCGTCCGGTAGGCGAAGGCCACCTGGCGCGCGGGGTCGCAGCCCTCGCAGTCAGAGCTGTCGTCACGGGGCGTGGCCCTCCACGCGGCTAGCTCCTCAGCGGCCTCCTCCTCCAGTCCCAGCAATCCGGCCACCGTGGCCCGCACACCGTGGACCACGTGCATGGAGGCGCCCTCGCTGCGGTAGAGCTCCTCCAGGCTGGCCTCCAGCTGGCGCACCTGGCCCTTGGCCACCCTCGGGTTGGCGGCGGCCACGGCAACCACCCGCGTGAAGTGCCGACGCAGCCTGCGGGCCTGGTCGGCGTCGAACAGGTCCGGGCGCTCCTGGTAGCGCGCGAGGTTGCGCACAAAGGGTTCCAGCGCCTTCCACTCCTCGTTGCCGTGCAGGTAGCCGTCGGTCAGAGCCAGGCGCGCCACGACCTGAAGATCCTCCTCGCCCAGGGCGTCTGCCCAGGTGACGGCCTCGGCGACCAGCGCGGAGGCCCGGGGGTCGCGTCTCAGGGCGTCGGCGTAGGCGAGGCGCTCACGGATGTCTTCACGTGTGGTCATGGGTGGTTCCTTCCGGTCAGGAGCGCAGGAGGCGGCGTCAGGAGCGGCGGCGTCGCGGCGTCATGGCTGCGGCCCCGGCAGGGCTGCGTCCAGCAGGGCACCGAGCGTCTCGGCGGCCCACGAGCGCTCCCTGGGTCCCAGGGTCTGCCTGCCCTGGAGGAGGCACTGGATATAGAGGCCGCGCAGCATCTGCACGACGACGGCGTCATCCGCCCCTGCTGTCACCAGCCGGACGATCAGCGGGTTGGCCCGGTTGAGGACGAGGCGGGGCACGCGGGTGCCTGCGAGCGGGTCAGCCACACCCAGGACCTGCGACCACACGCCGGAGGCCGCCGGGTGGGAGACGCGCACGGCCACAAGGCCGGCCAGGTCAGGGTCGGGCAGGTAGAGGGCCGGCAGGCTGGTCGGCTCGAAGCGGCGCATGACCACCTCGCAGTCCTGGGGGTCGATTGCCTGGGAAGCGAGCACGAGGACGTCGAGGGCCTGCGCCTCCTCCGCCGGGGAGCAGGGGGTGAAGGCCTCCAGCAGCTCGCCGGGGTCCACCAGCGCGATGTCCGCCCTGGCACCCAGGAGGTCGGCGCGGGCCAGGAAGGCGGAGACGACCTCCTCCTCATAGGCGTAGCCCGCGTTGACCAGGACGATGCCCTGGGCAGCGGCTACGTCCGCCAGCGCCCGGTACTGGTCCACGGTCCGGGTAAACCGGACTCTCTGCCCGCTGGAGGCCAGCTGGGAGAGAGTCCTCGGCCCCAGGGTCGTCTCCATCGGCGCGTAGGACACCACCAGCTCCAGCATGGCGCCGTCGCTGACGGCGACGCTGCGCAGCCCCACGGCGTGGGCGGCCATGAACTCGGCGAAGCCCCCGGGGTCGGTACGCGCCAGGCGCTCCAGCCAGGCGCGCACCGCCTGGCCGACTGCCTCTTGGGTGTGGCAGCGCAGGTCGTCGTCCACGAGCTGCTCGCGCGAGGCGGTCAGGCGCAGGTGGGAGGCATCGGCCACCACCCGCACGAAGTAGGCCCACTCCGGGGCCAGCCCCTCCGCGTGGCGCGAGACGAGCATGCGCCTGACATAGGCGGTGTGGTGGGCGCCGGCCGTGGGGTGGGCCGCAGTCACCACTACCGCGATCCCACGCAGCCCGGCGGCAGGCACCTTCAGATCGATGACGTCGAAGGGGTCGACCCCCAGGTGCTCACGGCACCAGTCCTCCTGCTCCTGGCGGGTCAGTTCCCACGGGGCGGCCTGGCGGGCGTGGCGGGTGAGGGTCCCCCCACCACTGCGTACCTGGACCTCGACCGGGAGCAGGGAGCCGAACTCGTCCACCAGGGCACGCACCGTGGCCGACTCCAGCCACGGCTCGCCGGGCAGGCCGGTCAGCGTGACGCTGGTGCCCGGATGGTCCAGGCTGGTGGGGTCGCCAGGGTCCAGGGCGCGCACCTCGTAGGTCCCGTCGGTGCTGCCCGTCCAGGTCACAGTGGGGCTGTCCGGGGCACGGGCGGACCGGGAGCGCACCAGGATCTCGCTGGAGACCATAAAGCACGACAGCATGCCGATACCGAACTGGCCCAGGTAGTCGCCACGCGCCAGCCCCAGCTCGTCACGCTTGGAGGAGGTACCGATGGTTGACAGGAGTTCTCCGGCCTCCTCCAGCGTCAGCCCGACACCGGTGTCGTGGCAGGTCAGGCCTCCGTCGGCGACAGTGAGGGTGACCTCGGCGGGGCAGCCCGGGTCCAGGGCGCGCCGGGCCGCGATGGCGTCCACCGTGTTCTGGAGCAGCTCGCGGACATAGACACGGGGGCCCGAGTAGAGGTTGCGCGAGAGGAGGTCCACCATCCCGCGCAGGTCAACCTGGAATGCTGCCATCGGCTCAGAGAGCTCCTTCCTGTCTGGTCCCCGCGTCGCGTCTCCCGTGCCGTGCAGGTCCGCCCTGGAACGGCGGTGCCAGGGCGTCACGGACCGCCCGCCTGGCCAGGCGGCCTCGGCTGCCGAGCCTAGCCGGGTCCGGCCAGGTCCGTCGCCCAGTGTCCGTCAGCTTGCTGGAAGCCTCATCACAACGCGGGCGGCCCGTCCGCTCCGGGACGGGCCAGGCGTCTCAGAACTCGATGTCAGCGGCAATGTCCCGGGGCGTGTCCCAGGGCGTGTCCCAGGGCGTGTCCCGGGGCGTGTCCCGGGGCGTGTCATTGAAAGCGTCCGGTACGTCGCTGGGCACGCGCCTGGACGCGTCGAGCTGGCCGACCGGCTCCGCCTCTGCGGCCAGGTCGGCCGGATCCGCCTCCTCGACCTGGGCGGTCACCGTGACGGTAGGGCTGGCCAGGAAGAGCGCCACGAAGCGGTTGAGGTCGATGTGGAGGTCACCGATAGCCAGGTGGGCGGTACCGACAGCCTCCGAGTCGTCCCCACCAGCAGCACGGACCCGCATGAACTCCCGCAGCGCGTCGACGACGTCGGCAAAGCGTCCCTCGATCTCGTCGGAGCCGATCACCAGGGTGCGCCCTCCCTGGAAGTCACCCATCTGGTGCGCGTCGGCACTGGCCCGCAGGACGGACTGCTCCCAGTTGTAGAGCAGCTGCTCGGCCTGGGGGATGTTGCCCGCCTCAGCGGCACGAGCGACGTCGATGTGCCCGTCGAGCAGGGGGCTCCAGGTCTGCCACCAGGCCTGAGCGTACTCGGCAGCGCCCGGGGGCAGGTTCGCGGGCACCTGCGGATAGTGCAGGTGGACCATCTCCTCCCCCGGTATCCCCACGTTCATGGGACGGCTGAAGCCGTGGGGCAGGTCCAGGCGGTAGTAGCTCTCGGCGCTGTATCCGGACATGGTGGAGTCCTCTCGGAGGGGTCGTCGGGCAGGTCCAGGACAGGGGCGGGTCAGCCTCCGGTCACGCCGGTCAACGCGGCAGGGCGTCGGGCAGCCGCAGGGCCGCGTCGGCACGCTGCTGGTAGGCGGCCTCGGTGTAGGTGCCCTCCAGCACGCTGTGAGCCAGGGCGTCCCCGGGGCGCATGACCGAGCGCACCACAGCGAGCAGCAGCTCCAGGTGAGCGGCGAGCCCCTGCTGGCGGAGCACGGCTGCGTAGTCCCCGAAGGAGCCGATGATGTTGACGTACTCCATCTCGGCGTAGCGGGAACTCTGCGGGCTGCTCTGCGGCTGGTAGCAGGAGCCCAGCTCGCCCAGGAAAGCCTGCCTCCTGGTCCTGGCGTAGAAGGGCAGCATGCTGGAGAGCGCGTGGAACCAGGCCAGCCGGTAGTACACGTCGTGGACCAGCCTCATCCCCGGGGCCGACTCCTGGGCGGTCTGCTCCTCATAGCGGCGTCTCTGCGGGGCAGCCTGCTCCTGCGCCAGCTCCTCCGCCCACTCCGGTGCCGCCTGCATGGCGGGGGAGGGCTGGAAGACGACCCGGGAGCCGCAACCCGGGCAGGTGAGGTAGACCGCCACGTGGTAGAGCTCGGGAAGAGGCACGCGGGTGCCGCACCGCTGACAGGTGAAGGAGGCCTGGGCCAGCCTCCAGTCCTCGACCGCCCTGTCCCACCCCGCGGACTGGGGCACGTCGTGGTAGGGCAGGTCCTGCTGAGCAAGGTCCTGCCGGGGCTGTTCAGGGGGCTGGTACGCCGGGATCTGGTCGGTAGCCTGGTCCTCCAGGCCTGGCCGGGACCGGGTGGGCGCCCCGTCCACGACACGCTCCAGCCGGGTCCGAAAGTCGCCCACCATAGCCCTGGCCGTCTCCAGGAGGTTCTCCAGGGCAGCGCGCTCCTGCGGGGTGAGGTGGTCGTCGTCGATCCTGCCAAAGGGAGCAAGATGCTGGTCGAAGGTGCGCTGCGCCTTGGTGTGGAGGTACATGACGGTGCGACGGACCTCTGCACGGTGCTCCTGTGCGGCCCCGGGGTCGCTCACCTGGAGCCCGGCGGTCACGGAGGCGGCCTGGGCGGTGTACTCGCGAGCGCGCGCCTCCAGGCGGTCCAGGTAGACCCGCAGGCGCTCAGTCAGCGCCTCCAGCTGGCTGCGGTAGTGGGCATAGGTGGGCACAACTGCCTCCTTGCGCTGGGAAGGTGACGACAGGCAAAAGACGAGAAAGACGGAGAAGACAGAACGGAAAGGCAGAAGAGAGACGGGCGGTGGTGGACAGGTGGCCAGAGGCGGGGCCGCCGTGTCCCGGCAGCACCCACCGGCACAAGGCTACGGGATGCTGCTACCTCTCACTTACCTCTCACTGACCCGCCTGCCCGTCACAGTCCGGCAGCCGCCCACGTCCCCGCCCCTCGCACAGGATCGCGGCGTCCACCGCCAGGCCCACCGTCATGAGGCCGGCTCCCCGCCCCCTGCGTACCGAGGCAGGAGCGCGGTCCTTGTCAGGTCGAGCAGCGCGATCACCGGCTCACCTGGCTGACTGGCAGCCCTGGCCACGACGGCAACCCGCTCGCGCCCCGTGGTCACGAACCGGTCGGCACCCAGAGTGACCACCTGGCCGGGCCCGAGGAGGACCTCCACCTCCCACCTGCCCCGGCGCACCCTCGAGCCCAGGGTGGCGCCGACCAGCCTGACCGGCGGCTGCGTCCTCAGACCCGGTGCTCCCGTCTGCTCCCCTGCCTTCCCGGTGGCTGCCGACTCCCCGGCACCGACCTGCCCGGAGCCTGTGCCTGGTGAGACCCTCAGAGTCTCCCCGGACTCCTGTGCCCGCAGCGCCCCGGGCGCCAGGGCGAGGCAGGACCCGCCCCCCGCCCCCGCGGCCAGGAACGGCCCGAAGCCGAGGAACCTGGCGACCTCGTCGCTGCCCGGGTGCGCCCACAGCCTCTCGGGGGTGTCCAGCCGCAGGAGGCGGCCCGAACCCATGACACCGACACGGTCAGCCACAGTCATCGCCTCGTCCTGGTCGTGGGTGACATAGAGGGCGGTGGTTCCCTGGGCACGCAGGATGGAGCGCAGGTCTGCGGCCAGCTGGTCACGCAGGGCACGGTCCAGGGAGGACAGGGGCTCGTCCAGCAGGAGGAGCCGTGGGGAGGGGGCCAGTGAGCGGGCCAGGGCCACACGCTGGGCCTGGCCGCCCGACAGCGTCGCCACCCGGCGCCGCCCCAGGCCGGACAGCCCCACGAGCGCCAGCATCTCCTCCACCCTCTGGGCACGTTGGCCCCGCGGGAGCCGCCTCAGCCCGTAGGCGACGTTCCCGGCCACGTCGCGGTGCTCAAAGAGCTGCCCGTCCTGGAACATCAGCCCGAACCCGCGCCGGTGGACAGGCAGGCCCACCACGTCCTCACCGTCCCAGCGGACCTCCCCGGCGGCCAGGTCCTCCAGGCCTGCCACGGCGCGCAGCAGCGAGGACTTGCCACAGCCGGAGGGACCCAGGAGCGCGACGACCTCCCCGGGGGCCACGTCAAGGTCGAGGCCGCTGACGGCACCGGTAGCAGTGCGCCCCCCATAGGTCACGGCGAGGCCGCGTACGGACAGGCCCCTGGCGCCCGGGCCGGCCGTGCTGGCTGTACCGGCGGCCTCACCTGTGGCGGCGCCACTGGTCCCGGGCGCACCGCTAGTCGTACCGGCCGTACCGTTGCTGCTGGTCCCGGGACTCATGCTGGTCATGATCCTCCTGGTCATGATCGTCCTGGTCATGGTCATCGCTCCTGTCCTCTCAGCTCAGCCACGCGCGCCAGCGCCTCGCATCCCAGCATGACCAGTCCCGCCCCCACGGCGAGCACGACCCCGGCGGCCAGGGCCATCCCCTGGTTCTGCGCCCCCGGGCTGGAGATGAGGCGGTAGACCACCACCGGCAAGGTGGGCTCCTGGGGGCGGGCCAGGAACGACGTCGCCCCGAACTCGCCCAGGGAGGTCGCCAGGGCCAGACCTGCGGCCAGCCCGCCCGAGCGCAGCGCCTGGGGGCCGTCCACGCTCAGCAGCACTCGGCCCGGCCCGGCTCCCAGGGCGGCGGCGGCCTGGCGCTGGCGGGGGTCGACAGCGCGCAGGGACGGCAGGAGAGTGCGCACCACCAGGGGGACGGCCACCACCGCCTGGGCCAGGGGCAGCACCCACCAGGAGCGAGTCAGGGACAGGGGCGGGCGGCTCAGGGTGATGAGGAAGCCGAAGCCCACGGTGACCGCGGAGACCCCCAGAGGCAGCATGAAGACGGCGTCCAGGACGACCAGCGCCCGGGCGAGCCAGCGCCCCCGGGGCCGTCGGGACAGGAGCAGGCTGACAGCCACCCCCACCACCAGGGCGATGATGGCGGCGACCACGGCCACCCGCACGGAGGCTGCGGCCGCCTGCCACACGGTGACCACCAACGCGTTGCGCCCCCCGGTGGTGGCCAGGTCGGCATAGTTGGCCAGGGTCCAGGCGCCGTCGCGCTGTAGGGAGCGCGTCACCAGGACCGCCATGGGGGCCACCAGCAACCCGGCGACGGTGGCAGCGGTGACCAGGAGGGCGGGCAGGTCGGCAGGGCTCAGGCGGGTGGGCCTCACCTCGGTACGCGTGCGCAGGCGCACCTGGGTGGCCCGTCGGGCACGCTCGGCCACCCACAGGGCCGCAGCGACGACACCGAGCTGGAGCATGGACAGGACGGCCGCCGCCCGCAGGTCGAGGTACTGGGTGGTGAGCACATAGATCTCGGTCTCGACGGTGCCCGTGCTCGGGCCGCCCAGCACCAGGACCACCCCGTAGGCAGTGGCGCTGAACAGGAAGGTCAGCGAGGCGGAGGAGGCCACGGCAGGAGCCAGGGCGGGCAGGGTGACGGTAGCCAGGGCACGGGCCGGTGAGGCCCCCAGCGCCCGGGCGGCCTCCACGGCGCGGGGGTCCAGCCGGGACCACATGGTGCCCACAGTGCGTACCACCAGGCCGTAGTTGAAGAAGGCCAGGGCGGCGACCACCGCCGTCGTCGTCCCGTCCAGGCCCAGCGCCTCCAGGGGGCCGCCGGTGGTGACCAGCGCGTGGAAGGCGGTGCCCACCACGACGGTGGGCAGCACGAAGGGGACGGTGACCACGGCGCGCAGCAGGCCCCGCCCAGGGAAGCGGCGTCGGTAGAGGACCAGCGCCCCGGGCACGCCCAGGACCACGCAGGCGGTGGTGGCCAGGGCGGCCTGGACCAGGGTCTGTCGCAGGACCCGCCAGGTGCGCTCCCGGGTAAGGACCTCGGCGACACCACCGGGGTCGGGCACGCCCTCGGGGGCCAGGCCGCGCGCCACCAGGGTGGCCACCGGCCAGGCGAACAGGAGGGCGAGCAGGCCCAGAGGCAGGGCGAGCGCCAGGGTCCAGCCCAGGCGCTCCGCCCAGCTGGGCCTCGGGCCGGGCGGGCCGGCCCGGGACAGGGGCGCTCCTGCCCGGCCGACGTGACCGCCGGACCTGGGGTGCCCGGGCTCACCGGTACGCCCGTGCCCGCCCCGTCGCGTGACCGGGGCAAGGCTGTCGGGCTCGCTGTTCCCCGGGCGCTCGGGCACCCCGCCTGCTGCCGGGCTCACGCGCCGACAGCCTCGCTCCAGGCGCTCAGCCACTCCTCCCGGTGGGCGGTGATGTCCTGGGGGCTGACAGTGACGGGGTCGGGAGCCAGCGGCCCGAAGGACTCCAGCTCGGGGGGCAGGGAGGCCTCGGCATCCACGGGGTACATGTACATCTGGCCGGGGATGTCCTCCTGGACCGCCCGGGAGAGCATCCACTCCACGAAGGCCCGGCCTCCTTCCGGGTTGGCGGCCCCGGTGAGCACCCCGGCGTACTCCACCTGGCGGAAGGCGGTGGCAGGCAGGGCCGCGGTGGTGGTGGCCGAGCCGTCGTCGGTGAGGGTGTAGGCGGGCGAGGAGGAGTAGGACACCACGACCGGGTAGGAGCCCTGGCCGCCGCCTGCGGTGAAGTCGGTGTAGTAGGCGTCGGACCACCCGGCGTCGATGCGGGTCCCGCCCTCGACCAGCGTCTTCCAGTAGCTGGCGAAGCCGGAGCCGGCACCGGTGCCGAAGTGGCCGACGGTGGCCAGCATCCAGGCCAGGCCGGTGGAGGAGGTGGAGGGGTCGATGGCCACCAGGAGGGGGGCGTAGTCGCTGTCGGCGAGGTCCTCAAAGGTGCTCGGTGCAGCGAGGTCGCGGTCGGCGAAGTAGGCGGTGTCGATGTTGAGGCAGACGTCGCCGACGTCGACGGGGGCCAGGGCAGGGGTGTCCTCGACGACGTAGCCGTCGGCCCCCGGGGGCAGGGCGGGGACGGCGGTGGTGTCGATGACGCCCTCGGCCAGGGCTCGGGAGGCGTAGGTGTTGTCGATGCCGTAGACGGCGTCGCCCAGGGGGGCGTCCTTGGTGAGAACAAGCCGGTTGACCAGCTCGCCGGTGTCACCGGAGGGCAGGGTGGTCAGCGTGTAGCCGGTGTCGGCCTCGAAGGCGGCGAGGAGGTCCTCGGAGAGGCTGAAGGAGTCGTGGGTGACCACAGTGACGGTGCTGCCGGAGGCTGCGCCGCCGGGGTCCCCGCCTGAGCAGGCGGCCAGGGCGGCCGACAGCGTGGCCGCCAGCGCCCCGGCGCCCCCGGCGGTGAGAAGGCTGCGGCGGGAAGGGGTGGGGCTGAGGCGGGCGGCGCAGGTGGGGGCGGGGCTGAGGCGGGAACGGGAGCGTCCCGGCCCCAGCCGGGTCAGTGGCTGCGGAACCAGCAGCCGGGGGCCAGTGCGCACCTGGGAACGGCTGCACGGCTGGGCGTGAGCGCACGGCCGGAGTCGGCTGCTCTGGGGTGTCTGTGTTGTTGTCATGGTTGTCATGGCTGTGCCTCCAGGATGGTGGTCCGGAGGGCCTGGGCAGGCGGCACGCTGGCCACGGTGCTGCGCGCACTGCCCAGGGAGATGTCTCGACTTCCTTCGCCGGTGCTAGCCGGAGCAGGTTCGAGGGTCTGCGGGTGCCCGCACTCTCAGCGCCGCTGCCGCTGACGGGGCCGGGTTGGCCGTGGTGGTTGGCACGCTGGCCGGACCCGGGCTGCCTGGCGGCGGGGCGCTCCCCTGTCGCAGGGTCCATGGTAGCGGGTGGTGGCGGGGCCGTGTGGTGGGTGTAGGCAGGCTGTTCTGGCTTGGAGACGCAGACGCTGAAGAACACCGCCCGTTCGGCTATTGTTCATCCGTGACGGTGACGGCTTACGGCGATGAGAGCATCCGTCGCACAGGTGTACCCGAGTCGATGTACTTGCTCGGCGCCTATCTTCATGACGACGCCCTCCCGGACCCGATCAGCCCCCTGAAGAAACTCGCGCGAGGACCCAAGCTCCACTGGCGGGACTCCGTGCCCCACGTCAGGAAAGAGGCGTGTCGCGTCATCGGCTCCTCCTCTGCCCGCCATCTGATTGTCCTCGCCTCTCCCTTGGTGCATGGTGCTCACGAAGAGCAGGCACGCCAGCAGGCGCTCATGACGCTAGTGACAATTCTTGCCTGTGACTACGATGTCGGGAGGTTGGTGCTTGAGCACAGGCAACGGAAGCAGGACGACAAGGATCAAGCCACTGTCGCTATCGCTCGTCAAAGCGGGATGATCTCCACACGCTTCAGCCTGCAGCACGCCTACGGTGATGAAGAACCGCATCTGTGGGTACCTGACCAGGTTCTTGGTGCTTACGGCGACGCGAGGACAGGGAAAACCACAAACTGGAACCTGCTGGCTGCTTCCGTCCGGCTGGAGACGATGCAGCCCACCAGGTAGCGCGAACGCCGGGCCCTATGACCTCACAGGCGCCCGGCGTCTACTTCCGCTCCGCACCGTAATGCAGCGGCACACAGAGTATGACATGACCCCGTCTAGGAAGCAACCCCATGCGCTCCACTAGTCGGTGACAGGGCGCTCCCCTGTCGCAGGGACCATGGTAGCGGGTGGTAGGGGTGGCGTCCGCGACAGCGGCACGTCTTGCTACGGTTGGAGGGGTGAGCACCGACGCCTCCAGCAGCCCTGGCCTGAGAACCCGCGACCTGCCCGACGTCGAGACCATGACCCGCCATATCGCGGTGGACGCAGCCCTCATGAACGCCTCCCTCAACAGGGTCGGCGGCCCCCGCGCCGGGGACACCGGGGAGCCTGGGGACACCGTGCTGGTCCCTCCGCACTACACCGGAGCGCAGCCCCACGGGTGGTACTACAGTGACGGCGGCGGCTCCTGGGCGCAGTTGATCCAGCTCACTGGTGGCCGGGCACTGCTGGCGGGCTTCGACCGGGACGTGTCCTTCGGCTACTCCGGCGAGGAGGACCCGCGCCGGGGCCTGCCGGAGTGGGCTGCCCGGCTCCTGCCTTGGAGACCACAGGACAGACAGACCCGGCACGTCCAGTGGTGGACTGTTGCCGCGCTCTACGACGGGCAGCAGTGGTGGGAACCTGACACCGACGACGCTGGTGTCGAGCTGAGCGGACTGGAGATGCTGGCAGCGGGTGATGAGTGCCTGCAGCAGTACGCTGACGACTCCTTCTCCGACTACTTCTTCGGGGTGGACCTCAGCCCTAGAAAGCCTCCCACCGATGAGAGGGAGGCGCGCCTGCGGGCACTGACGGACGAGGTCGTCAACGAGTTCTTCTTTGGCGGCGGCCCCGGCACTGGCCCCGGCCTTGGCCCTGAGGAGCCTCCCGCCGATGACCCGCTGGCCGCGGACCCGCTGATGACCGTGGAAGGTGTCCGTGAGGTCCTCGCACGCGTCCCGGACATTCCCGGGCCTGTCCTGCAGAAGCTGATGGACATGGCGCACGACTTTCGGATCCACCACAGACCGAGGCAGGAGGCACGCGCCCTGGCCCGTGACGTCGAGGAGGCCTTCGACACCTGCCGCAGGCACGCCCTGCGCCGTGCTGTTAGCCAGGGAGCCGACCTGACCGAGGAGGCACTGCTGGCCCTGGCGGGCAGCCCGGAGTGCAGCCTGACTACCGGGGTGCAGGCCGCCCGCAGGTTTGCCAGCATCACCCCGCTGCCCGACGGCGCCGATCTCGGCTACCCCCTGGGCTAGGGCATCGCGGGCTACTAGCTGTGAGCCGTGAGACACCTGGTGCTTACGAACGGACCTTGATGTGCCGCCCGGTCGTTAAGCCGCGTGCCACGGTTCCGCTCCCAGCCTGACGCCATACGAGCCCCTCGCTGACGCAGCCGCCCTCAGTGCGCCTCCACGGCGTGGTTTGGACGAGTGAACTGTGCGGCATGCGCCACCAGCGTCTGCCCCACCGCCTCTCCCAGGCGCACGGGAACAGCGTTACCTATGAGGCGGCCCAGGACGTTGAACCGGACAGGCTCATCGGGCCGCACAAACTTGTACTTCGGCGGGAAGGTCTGCAAGATCGCGGCCTCGCGAAGTGAGATGGCCCGATCCTGCTCGGGATGCCCGAAACGCCCGTTGCCGTATCCGAAGCACTGAGTAGTGATGGTCGGACTCGCCTCATCCCAGGACATGCGTCCGTACACGCTCGGGTAGGTCGCACCACTGGTCTTGCGGTGACACGCGGCTCGGAGGTCCTCGGGCCAGTCACGCCACGTCCCCCCCGGCTTCGAATGACGTATCCGCTCCAGGTTCACCCTGCTCAGCCGAGAGGCTACGTGCAGCCGGTCCTCGGGGTCCGACTCGCCAGCCCTGATGGGGCGGAGTCCCCCGATAGCCTGACGCACAGTCCTTGCTTCCTTCCCCTCCTGCGAGAGGGGAAGGCCGACGTCGCCGAGTCGTGAGGCGACCAGGACAAGACGCTTTCTTGTCTGCGGGACACCAATACGAGCGGCCTGGACTACGGACCACCCGACCGAGTAGCCACTCAGGTCCTCCACGAACCGGCTAAATACCGGATGGTCCAGCAGCTGCGGCACATTCTCCATCGTCACGAGGTCAGGCTGGACCTCTCGCACCAGCCTGCCAAACGTCTCAACAAGCTGCCAGTCGCTACCGCGCCTCTTGCTGCGGCCAGAGCGGCTGTATGTCGAGAACGGCTGGCAGGGCGCGCACCCGGCAATCAGGCTGACATCAGCTCCACCGACGAGCCGCTCTACCTCTGACGCCTCAAGGTCATTCACGTCGCCTTCAACGAACCTCGCCTCATTGTTAGCCTCATAGGGATACCTGCATGCGGGATCAATATCGATCCCGGCTACGACGTCTATGCCAGCCCGGGCGAGGCCGTGGGTGAGTCCACCGACTCCACAGAACAGATCAACAGCACGGATCGAGAGGGTGCCGACCTCCTTTCTCACGAAACTCGCACCTCCCGTCTTCTTTCCCGTCTCCTCTTGCCTACGATCTCACGCGCGATGAAGCTATCGAAGCAGCCGACGGCTTCTCGCAGGTAGTCACTGACCGCGTCGGCAACCTCCTTGAGCTCACCGACTGTCACGGTTTCCCCACAGCACTCGACAAAGGACAGCGAGCCGTGCGCCAGCCTGTTACGGCGGTCCTTGACAAGCTTCAACGCACCCATATTGTCTCTGATATGGCGCTTGGCTGCCTGAGATACATCCCGGGAGATCACCAACCTGCAACCGACGCGCTCGCAGAGCTCCTTGATAGAGACGTCATCCCAGTTCCCTCCTCCACCAGGGTCGATCTTGAAGCCCTTGACCGGCACCTGGTCCAGGAGCTGTTCGCACATGCCGAGAGCAGCCTCCAGCCGTCTCTTAGGGCCGAGGTCGTTTCCGACAGGCTGCACAGGCCTGCCTTGAGGATATCGTGGCGAGAGCGCCATCGTCGACACGGCGGGCTGGTGATCCCTAAGCCCGTTTCCGGGAGAGTACCAGGAGATACCGACGCCTTCTACACCCTGGATCTGGGCTGTGTATTGTCGACACGACACGATGGGATCGCAGCCTGGACAAAGCGGAGGGAACTACCCGGCCGCCCGAGTCCGCCTGAGACCCTCGGCAGATAGTTCATCTGAGCCGCCAGCCTCGGGGGGTCACCTGGCGGCAACCGGGTGACCCCCATCATGCGCTACGGTCGGGGACCGCCAGCGTCGCCCCCTGGACCAGGCCCCTTTGTCAGAACGTCGCTCCTGGGCCAGACTGTCAACGCCGTCCCTGAGCCAGCCAGTCGGGGGTGGCCCGGGGGTCACGGGGGAAGAGACGCAGCTCCTCGGCACAGTCGTCCGCGGTGACGGGGGGGGTGAGCTGGGGCTGGTGGTCGTAGTCGAAGTCGGAGGCCAGCTGGTAGTCACGGCTGCTCATGGTCAGCGACGCCCATGTCCACGCGCCTCCTCCGGGGCGGGCCATGGGCGAGCGCAGGCGCACTGACTCCTCCACGATCGGGCCAGGGACCACGTTCTCCTCCCAGTCGCCTCCTGGGCGCAGAGCGCGGGTGCGGGCGGCGGCTCGCGTGCCCACGCACTGGACCTCGACCACCACCTCGCTCACGCCTGCGGAGCGCATAAACTCGGCCAGGTGGGTCTGCAGGCTGTCAACAGCCTCCATCTGGGCTTCAAAGGACCACTCGGGCATGAGATCTCCTATCCGCCCGGGCGCACCGGGCTCAAACCGCCTCTGCCGCGGCGCTTGGGAACCTGTGTCCCCAAGCCTACAAGCCAGAGGCAGCACCGGCGGGTAACGCAGAAATATCTCCCGGATACGTCCCGCCTGTCCTGGCATGTGAGCTCAGAGGTCGGCGGTCCCGCCCCGGCGTGACGGACACCAGGGCGCGGGGGAGGCGGA